>NZ_CP055481.1:5124837-5426298 GCF_013705725.1 Klebsiella sp. RHBSTW-00484
GTTCAGGCCGTGCCGCGGTGAAACACCGTATGGAAGAGATGGGCTATAAAGAAAGCGACTACAACATGGATCATCTGTATGACGCTTTCCTGAAGCTGGCGGATAAAAAGGGCCAGGTGTTTGATTATGATCTGGAAGCTTTAGCCTTCATTAACAAGCAGCAAGAAGAGCCAGAACATTTCCGCCTGGACTACTTCAGCGTCCAGTCCGGGTCCAGCGATATCGCGACCGCGTCCGTGAAGCTGGCCTGTGGTGAAGAAACAAAAGCTGAAGCCGCCAACGGCAATGGCCCGGTAGATGCCATTTATCAGGCAATTAACCGTATCACCGGCTATGAGGTTGAGCTGGTTAAATACGACCTGAACGCCAAGGGTCAAGGCAAAGATGCGCTGGGTCAGGTGGATATCGTGGCTACCTACAACGGACGTCGCTTCCACGGAGTGGGTCTGGCAACGGATATCGTGGAATCATCCGCGAAAGCCATGGTTCACGTCCTGAACAACATCTGGCGCGCCGCCGAAGTCGAGAAAGAATTGCAACGCAAAGCTCAGAATAAAGAGAACAATAAGGAAACCGTGTAATGTCGAAGAATTACCATATTGCTGTTTTGCCAGGTGATGGTATTGGCCCGGAAGTCATGAACCAGGCGATGAAAGTACTGGAAGCTGTTCGCAACCGTTTTGATATGCGCATTACCACCAGCCAGCATGACGTCGGCGGCATCGCCATCGACCGTCAGGGCACCCCGTTACCACAGACGACCGTAGAAGGCTGCGAGCAGGCTGATGCGATTTTATTTGGTTCCGTTGGTGGCCCGAAATGGGAACACCTGCCGCCTGCAGAGCAGCCGGAGCGCGGCGCGCTGCTGCCGCTGCGTAAACACTTCAAATTATTCAGCAACCTGCGTCCAGCCAAGCTGTACCAGGGTCTGGAAGAGTTCTGCCCGCTGCGTGCGGATATCGCCGCCAACGGTTTCGATATTCTGTGCGTTCGTGAACTGACCGGCGGCATCTACTTCGGCCAACCAAAAGGCCGTGAAGGCAGTGGTCAGCACGAGAAAGCGTTTGATACCGAGGTGTATCACCGTTTTGAGATTGAGCGTATCGCTCACATTGCGTTTGAGTCTGCCCGCAAACGTCGTCACAAAGTCACTTCTATTGATAAAGCCAACGTGCTGCAGTCCTCAATTTTGTGGCGCGAAATCGTCAGTGAAATCAGCAAGCAGTATCCCGACGTTGAACTGGCGCATATGTACATCGACAACGCCACCATGCAGCTGATTAAAGATCCGTCTCAGTTCGACGTTCTGCTGTGCTCCAACTTGTTTGGCGACATCTTGTCCGATGAGTGCGCCATGATCACCGGTTCTATGGGCATGCTGCCATCCGCCAGCCTCAACGAGCAAGGTTTCGGCCTGTACGAACCAGCCGGCGGCTCCGCTCCGGATATCGCAGGCAAAAACATCGCTAACCCGATCGCGCAAATCCTGTCGCTGGCGCTGCTGCTGCGCTACAGCCTGGATGCCGATAACGCGGCAACGGCAATTGAGAATGCAATCAACCGTGCATTAGAAGAAGGCGTGCGTACCGGCGATTTAGCTCGCGGTGCGGCAGCGGTCGGTACCGATGAAATGGGCGATATCATTGCCCGCTATGTCGCTGAAGGGGTGTAATCATGGCGAAGACGTTATACGAAAAATTGTTTGATGCTCATGTCGTTTATGAAGCGCAAAACGAAACCCCGCTGTTGTACATCGACCGTCATCTGGTCCATGAGGTTACCTCGCCGCAAGCATTTGATGGCCTGCGCGCCCACAACCGCCCGGTACGCCAGCCGGGTAAAACTTTCGCCACCATGGATCACAACGTTTCAACGCAGACCAAGGACATTAATGCGTCCGGCGAAATGGCGCGCATCCAGATGCAGGAACTGATTAAAAACTGCAAAGAGTTTGGCGTTGAACTGTATGACCTGAATCACCCATATCAGGGAATTGTCCACGTAATGGGTCCGGAACAGGGCGTTACCCTGCCGGGCATGACTATCGTTTGCGGCGACTCCCACACGGCGACTCATGGTGCATTCGGTGCGTTGGCCTTCGGTATCGGCACCTCAGAAGTTGAGCACGTGCTGGCGACCCAGACCCTCAAGCAGGGTCGTGCTAAAACCATGAAAATTGAAGTCAAGGGTAAAGCGGCTCCAGGCATCACGGCAAAAGACATCGTACTGGCGATTATTGGTAAAACCGGCAGCGCTGGCGGTACTGGTCACGTTGTCGAATTCTGCGGCGAAGCCATTCGTGATTTAAGCATGGAAGGTCGTATGACCCTGTGCAATATGGCCATTGAACTGGGCGCCAAAGCGGGCCTGGTAGCGCCTGACCAAACGACTTTTGACTATGTGAAAGGCCGTCTGCACGCGCCGAAAGGCCAGGATTTTGACGATGCGGTCGCATACTGGAAGACCCTGACCACCGACGATGGCGCGACTTTTGATAGCGTTGTCACTCTGCAAGCAGAAGAGATTGCCCCACAGGTCACCTGGGGAACAAACCCAGGCCAGGTTATCTCCGTTACCGACATTATTCCGGACCCGGCATCATTCGCCGATCCGGTAGAACGTGCGAGTGCTGAAAAAGCGCTGGCGTATATGGGTCTGAAGTCTGGCGTGCCGTTAACTGAAGTGGCGATTGATAAAGTCTTTATCGGCTCTTGCACCAACTCTCGCATCGAAGACTTACGTGCCGCAGCGGAAATCGCTAAAGGTCGCAAAGTGGCTCCGGGCGTTCAGGCGCTGGTTGTGCCAGGTTCTGGTCCAGTGAAGGCGCAGGCCGAAGCGGAAGGCCTGGATAAGATCTTTATTGAAGCCGGTTTTGAATGGCGTCTGCCGGGTTGCTCCATGTGCCTGGCAATGAACAACGATCGCCTGAACCCGGGAGAGCGCTGTGCATCTACCAGCAACCGTAACTTTGAAGGCCGTCAGGGCCGTGGCGGACGCACCCATTTGGTCAGCCCGGCAATGGCCGCAGCGGCAGCCGTTACCGGCCATTTCGCCGACATCCGTAGCTTGAAATAAGGAAACTCATCATGGCAGAGAAATTTACCCAACATACCGGCCTGGTGGTTCCGCTGGATGCCGCGAACGTGGACACCGATGCAATCATTCCAAAGCAGTTTCTGCAAAAAGTCACTCGTACCGGCTTTGGCGCACACCTGTTTAACGACTGGCGCTTCCTTGATGACAAAGGTGAGCAGCCGAACCCGGAGTTTGTGCTGAACTTTCCTGAATACAAAGGGGCGTCGATTCTGCTGGCGCGAGAAAACTTCGGCTGCGGCTCCTCACGTGAGCACGCACCGTGGGCGTTGACCGACTATGGTTTTAAAGTCGTTATCGCCCCAAGCTTTGCCGATATCTTCTATGGCAACAGTTTCAACAACCAGTTGCTGCCGGTCACCTTGAGCGACGAACAGGTCGATGAAATGTTTAAGCTGGTTCAGGCGCAGCCAGGCATCAAATTTGAAGTTGATCTGCAAGCTGAAGTGGTTAAAGCGGGCGATAAAACCTACAACTTTAAAATTGATGCTTTCCGCCGTCACTGCATGCTCAATGGTCTGGACAGCATCGGCTTGACGCTGCAGCATGAAGATGCAATCTCTACTTACGAGAATAAACAACCCGCCTTTATGAATTAAAACCACGCGCAGTTCACCTCTCAGCCCGGCCTTTGCGCCGGGCTTTTTTGTTTTCCTCAGCAGAAAAATGAGATCTGGTGCACATATATCGATATTGCTCAACCTGATATATAGAAATTTTTAAAGCCAGGAAAATAAATATTTATCAATTGGGCATTTATTCAATCATTCCCACACTTTTTTTGTGTCAATTCACAAGTACAAGTAAAAAATCGATTGAGATATTTAATATAAGAATACAAACATGTAAATAAAACGTTAATTCCATAGAAGCACACTATAGCTCCACGCAAAAAAAAGCATTATTTTTCTATTGGACGCCTCGTTATCTTTCCCCACAGAGAAATATTAACTTTGGACAGGCCAGGATCGCCGTACGGCGACCATCAGGCATCCAGTGGAGAGAGCATATGAGCCACTACCCCCACCTTTTTTCCCCGTTGACCATTAACGGGATGACCATAAAAAACCGTATCATCATGCCGCCAATGGGGACTAACCTGGCCAGCCTGAACGGTGAAGTCACTCAGGAACAGATTGAATACTATGAGTTACGCGCGCGTGGCGGCACCGGACTCATCACTATCGAAAATATTTGTATCGATTTTCCTTTCGCTTCTAATGGCACAACGCAGCTGCGTATCGATAACGATCAATATATTCCGCGACTGTTCAAATTAACCGAAACCCTGCATAAACACGGCGCCTGCGTCGGTATCCAATTAAACCATGCCGGCGCTTCAGCTTATGCTTATCGTCTGAATGGTGAAATGCCGCTTTCTTCTTCCAGCACACCATCGAAAAAGAATGGCAATATTCCGCGCCCGATGACACGTGATGAAATTTATCACGCCGTGAGTAAATTTGGCGATGCCGCAGAGCGCGTACGCCGGGCAGGTTTTGACTGTGTGGAAATTCACGCTGGTCACTCTTATTTAATTAGCCAGTTTTTATCGCCGCTGTTTAATAAACGCACCGATGAATTTGGCGGCAGTATAGAAAATCGCGCCAGAATATTAACCTTAATTGTTGATAAAGTGCGCGCCTGCGTAGGGCCACGTTTTCCGGTGAGCTTACGTATTAGCGCTGATGATTTCTTAGAAGGCGGAAATACGCTCGAAGATTCGCTGCGCATCCTCGAACTGTGCCAGGAAAAAGTGGATATTATCAACGTCTCCGCAGCACAAAACGACAACCTGAATTTCCAGATTGACCAGATGTCTCTGGAGGATGGCTGGAAGCGTTATCTCTCCCGTGCAGTTCGCGACAAATTCCACAAACCAACGGTTATTGCAGGCAACATTCGTTCACCAAAAGTCGCCGAAGATATTATCGCCAGCGGTGATGCCGACCTGATTGCGATTGGCCGCGGGCTTATCGCCGAGCCAGAGTGGGTACAAAAAGTCCAGAGCGGTAACGAGCGCCTGATGCGCAAATGCATCTCCTGCAACATTGGCTGCGCGGATCACCGCATCGCCCGCTCTCGCCCGCTGCGTTGCTCTATCAACCCGGATATTATCCACGGCGACGCTTACAAACAGCAGCGTGTGAACCGCGACACCAACGTGGTGGTCATCGGCGCTGGCACGGCGGGAATGGAAGCGGCCTGTACCGCGGCCGAAGTCGGCTGCCACACCTGGCTACTTGAGGAAAAACATAGCATCGGTGGGCTGGCCAGTGAGATCTCTCTGTTGCCAGAGAAAAAGCGTATTGCCGATTTCCCGCAGTTTATGAAAAACCGTATCGCCTCGCTGGATAACCTGATGCTACAGGTCGGCAAACGCGCCACTGTTGAATCGGTTTCCGCTCTGCGCCCCGATCTCATTGTGAATGCGACCGGCTCGGTTCCCCTGCTGCCGCCCATTGAAGGTCTGCGCGAAAACATTGATGTCGAAGGCGGCAGCGTCTTTTCGATTACCAATATGATTCATCATCTGGACCAGTTTGCCGATGCGAAAGGTAAACGCATTGCCGTCGTCGGCGCAGGTGCCGTTGGTCTGGACGTCATCGAGTATTTCTCCGCACGCGGTGCCAGCGCAGTACTTATCGAAATGCAGGAGTCAGCGGGCCGCGACCTGGACATCATCACTAAAAATGCCATGTTGACCATGCTTGATGAACATCACGTGGAACAGCACATGCAAACGCAGTTGGTTGCCGTTACTCCAACGCACTTCACAGTTAAAAACGCGGATAGCACCTTTGACATTCCTTTTGATTACGGCTTCGTCTGCCTGGGAATGCGCGCCAATACCACCGGTCTCAATGAGATTGAACAATGGGCCAGAGCCAATAACGTAAAAATAATGAACATCGGCGACAGCCTGATGGCCCGGCGAATCATTGATGGCGTGCGCGAGGGGCGCAACGTGCTGGACACCCTGGAAGACATGGGTGCTCTGGGTAACCGCGAATCAACAAAAATTCCATTTCTAACATATTGAGGATTTTATCATGGCAGAACGTATTACTGGACACACTGAGCTGATTGGCCTGATTGCAACTCCGATTCGCCACAGCATGTCGCCGACAATGCATAACGAAGCCTTTGCCAAACTGGGGCTGGACTATGTTTACCTGGCTTTTGAAGTCGGTAATGAGGAGCTGAAAGATGTCGTACAGGGCTTTCGGGCGCTAAAACTGCGCGGCTGCAACGTCTCTATGCCGAACAAAACCGAGATTTGCCAGTATCTGGATAAACTCTCCCCGGCAGCAGAACTGGTTGGCGCGGTGAATACCGTGGTGAACGACAACGGCGTGTTAACGGGTCACATCACCGATGGCACCGGCTATATGCGCGCGCTGTCTGAAGCAGGCATCGATATCATCGGCAAAAAAATGACCGTATTAGGCGCAGGCGGCGCGGCAACCGCGCTCTGCGTACAGGCCGCGCTGGATGGCGTCAAAGAGATCTCCATCTTCAACCGTAAAGATAAATTCTTCGCCAACGCAGAACAAACCGTCGCCAAGATCCGTAATAACACCAACTGTGCGATCCATCTGTTCGACCTGGACGATCATGACAAACTGCGCGCCGAGATCGACAGCAGCGTCATTCTTACTAATGCGACCGGCGTTGGCATGAAACCGTTTGAAGGCCAGATGCTGCTGCCTGACGACAGCTTCCTGCGTCCGGATCTGATCGTTTCTGACGTGGTTTATAACCCGCGCAAAACGTATCTGCTGGAAGTAGCTGAGAAAAAAGGCTGCCGCACCATCAACGGTCTGGGCATGATGCTCTGGCAAGGTGCGCGTGCTTTTGAAATCTGGACGGGCAAAGAAATGCCGGTTGAACACGTCAAAAGTATCCTTTTTTAAGGATGGGGCGCGATGAAAAATAAATATGTCCCAACGGCAGCGGGGCTATACCTTAACTATCTGATCCATGGCATGGGGGTATTATTAATTACCCTCAATATGGCGAATTTACAGACGCAATGGGGAACCGACGCTGCCGGCGTCTCCATCGTCATATCGTCGCTAGGTATTGGTAAACTCGCCACGATCGTGACAGGATTCCTGTCCGATCGCTTTGGACGCAAACCCTTTATCTATCTCGGGATCGCCAGCTATCTGGTGTTTTTCCTCGGTATTTTACTGACGAAAAACATTTATATGGCCTACTTCTTCGGCATTATGGCCGGTCTGGCGAACAGCTTCCTCGATTCCGGAACCTATCCGGCGCTGATGGAGTCTTTCCCTAACTCCGCCAGCCGCGCGAACGTGCTGATTAAAGCCTTCGTCTCTGCCGGGCAGTTCCTGCTGCCGTTCATCATCGGTGCGCTGATATGGGCGAATATGTGGTATGGCTGGTCGTTTATCATCGCCGCGGCATTGATGGTTATAAGTGCCATCTATTTGATAAGAATGCCTTTCCCGGATCATCGGGCGAAAAAGGAAACCGTCGAAAAGTCGCAAGCAGTTACAGCGGCTCCGCAAGCTAATTCCAGCAAGCTGGATATGGTGATATTTACCCTGTACGGCTATATCGGGATGGCGACTTTCTATCTGGTTAGTCAATGGTTAGCACAGTACGGCGAGTTCGTTGCAGGGATCCCGCATGAGTCGGCAATTAAGCTGCTGAGTGTCTATACTGCCGGTTCTCTGACTTGCGTATTTGTCACCGCGGCCTTTGTCAAAGAGGTGTTCAGTTCGGCCATCGCCATGATCATCTATACCTTCCTGTCGATGATTTCATTGCTGATCGTCTGCTTGTTTCCCACGCCAATGGTGGTCACTGGGTTCGCCTTTATCATCGGCTTTGCCGCCGCTGGCGGTGTTCTGCAGATAGGCGCGACCATTATGGCGATGAGCTTTCCTAACGGAAAAGGCAAAGCCACTGGGATCTTTTATACCGCAGGGAGTCTGGCCAGCTTTACGATCCCGCTAATCACGGCAAAACTGTCGAAGATTGGTATCGCCAGCATTATGTGGTTTGATCTCCTGATCGCTATCGTCGGCTTTGTGATCGCTCTGTACATCGGTTATCGTCAGTTTCAGGCTCGCGCCGCTGCAAAAACATCTCATGTTGCAGCAACCGCCTGATGGTCAATGACAAAAAGAATAATGGATACCAACATGACTAAAGCAGTAACAGTAAAAAACATCACCTTCCAGGAAGGGGAAACCCTGATTTGCGTTCCGCTGATTGGTAAAACCATTGACGAACTGCAAGTCAATGCTCGCGCCCTGGCTACCGCCGGAGCCGACATTATCGAATGGCGTGTTGATCACTTCACGCAGGTTAGAGAAATTGAGCAGGTACTGTTGGCGTTGGGCGAAATTCGTCAATTGCTGAAAGACATTCCGCTGCTGTTCACCTTCCGCAGTAAAAAAGAGGGCGGCGAAACGGAAATTAGCGATGAAGCTTATTTTGAACTGAATCGCCAGGCGGCGGTTAGCGGGCTCGCTGACGTCATTGATGTCGAGCTATTCAATGATGAAGCACAGATTCGTTCACTGGTGAACGATGCCCATGCGGCTGGCGTAAAAGTCATCATGAGTAATCATGATTTCCATAAAACTCCAGCTCAGGAAGATATTATCTACCGCCTGCGTCGTATGCAGGACCTGGGTGCCGATTTACCGAAAATCGCCGTCATGCCGCAGTCGCCGCAGGATGTGTTAACCCTGCTGTCTGCAACCCTGACGATGAAAGAAAAATATGCAACCCGCCCATTAATTACCATGTCGATGGGTAAATCCGGCGGAGTTAGCCGGGTAACGGGTCGTTTGTTCGGTTCAGCAATGACCTTCGGTACCGTGGGTCAGGCGTCAGCACCGGGACAAATCGCCATTACTCAGCTGCGTGAGCTGATGGATATTCTGTCCTGATAAAACGGTGCCCGGAGGTTTCCTCCGGGCATCTATACCCGTCGTCTTTCAAGTTGCTTCTTTGTTGGCTACGTTCGTTCACCCCAGTCACTTACTTGAGTAAGCTCCCGGGGATTCTCTCTCTTGCCGCCTCAAAGCAACTCGAAATCCATTGGGTATATACTCCAGAGACTTAAATCATTTTTTGGCTGTCATTAATAATGACATTCTTAAACGACTGAATTGCAGGGGAAAGTACCCGCTCTTTCATCGTTGCCAGATAGATATAGCGTGGAGGAATCGCATTTTTAATCGTCAGGATATGCACGTTGTAGTACGAGAGTGCGGAAATTCGCGGCATAATCGCAATACCATAATCAATACTCACCAGCCCCGCCATCGCCGTATCCTCGTCAACGTAGCAAGCAATGTCCGGCACTAATTTTTGCTGCATAAATACGTTATCGATAAAAGGCCGCAGACCGCTATTTTCTGAAAAATAGACATAGGGATAATGAATCGTCTCAACCAGATCGACTTCATCATCATATAGCCTGGCAAGAGGATGATCTTTCGCCGTCACTACAACAAGTTCTTGCTGAATAATTGGAATAAAATCAATATCGGGTTCATCAGCAATATAAGAGCAAATGGCTAAATCAGTTTTTCCGGCCTTCAGCTCCTGCAGCAACGTTAGCGACGTGCCCTGAGTAAAAGAAAACGTCACATTGTGACAAGATGGTGAAAGTGAGTATTTATTAATTAACTGCGGAACAACAAACTCACCCATTGTATAAATAAAAGCAATACGAATATTCTCTTTGTTTTCCGCACTATTTTTTTGCAGCGTCATGCGACCATTTTCCAGAGAAGCCAGCGCATCTTCCACGTAGGGCAGAAAGCGTTTACCATTCTGTGTGATCTTGACATTTCGCCCTTTTCTGGCAAATAGCGCCACTCCCAGTTCTTTCTCCAGCTCAGATATGGCATGGCTTAAGGAGGGCTGGGTGATGAAAAGACTAGAGGCCGCCTCGGTGTAATGCTCGGTTTCTGCCAGTCGCTTAAAATAATAAAGTTGCTTTAGGTTCATTATTTTTGCTCGTATAATATAAGAATAAAACTAATGCACCTAATATACCATACAAGCCATCTATGATGAGTCGCAAAGGGAAAATATCGGCGTCGCATCAAATATTGTTTTGTTATTTTATTCATCACGTAACAAAGGATTGCAATATCATAGACTAAATCAATGGTTCAGTAGAATATTTTTGCATGTGTCAATATATGCAAAAATATTTTAAACTTTAAAGGAACTCTCAATGAGGATAAACGATGTTCAGGAAAGGCCTATTTCGCCACCGGCCACGCAGAAGCGAACCAAAACGCGAATTGTAATTTTAATGTTACTCTCTATTGGTACGATGATAAATTATCTTGATCGTACTATCCTTGGTATTGTTGCTCCTAAGTTAACAAGCGAAATACATATCGATCCGGCAATGATGGGCATCGTCTTTTCTGCTTTTGCCTGGACCTATGCGCTGGCACAAATCCCTGGCGGCATGTTTTTAGATCGCTTTGGTAACAAATTAACCTACGCGCTTTCAATTTTTTTCTGGTCAACCTTCACTCTATTACAAAGCTTTTCAGTCGGGTTAAAATCCTTATTGCTATTGCGTTTAGGTCTGGGAATCAGTGAAGCACCCTGTTTCCCGGTCAACAGTCGGGTCGTGAGTAAATGGTTTCCCCAACATGAACGCGCACGTGCAACGGCAACTTACACCGTCGGAGAATATATTGGCCTGGCGGCATTCTCTCCTTTACTCTTTATTATTCTTGAACATCACGGCTGGAGAACGTTATTTTTTATTACTGGTGGTTTAGGTATTGCCTTCACTTTTGTATGGTGGAAATTTTATCACGAACCGCATGAATCCAAAACCGCAAATAAAGCCGAACTGGAATATATCGGTTTAGAAAATACCGAGAAAGCGAATGAAAATGTCCCTTTCAACTGGCCCGATGCAAAACGCTTACTGTGCTGCAGGCAAATCATTGGCGCCAGCCTTGGACAGTTTGCAGGCAATACTACGCTGGTTTTCTTCCTGACCTGGTTCCCCACCTATCTGGCCAATGAGCGCCATTTGCCATGGCTTCACGTTGGTTTCTTCGCCTCCTGGCCATTTATGGCAGCGGCTGTTGGCATTCTTTTCGGTGGCTGGGTCTCCGACAAAATATTAAGAAAAACTAAGTCTGTAAATATTAGTCGAAAATTACCCATTATTTCAGGGCTGTTGCTTTCCAGCTGTATCATCGCGGCTAACTGGGTGGAGAGTAACACTGCGGTCATTATTATTATGTCAATAGCCTTCTTTGGTCAGGGGATGGTTGGACTGGGTTGGACGCTAATTTCAGATATTGCCCCTAAAAATATGGCTGGGCTTACTGGTGGGATCTTCAACTTTTGCGCAAATATGGCGTCGATCATTACCCCATTAATTATTGGCGTCATCATATCGATGACCGGTAATTTCTTCTACGCACTCATTTATATTGGTCTGACGGCATTTATTGGCGTGTTCGCCTATATCTTTATTATCGGCGATATCAAACGGATTGTGTTGAAATAGCAAATCAGGTGAAACTATCCCGGCAGGCATCACCTGCCGGGGTAGCTAAGTCATTAGATATCCTTAACTTTACAGGTCATAAACAGCGTCACCAGCGAAATAGCGGCAATGGTCCAGTAAACGCTGGCGTGTCCATAGCTCTGCGATACCGCCCCCTGAATGACCCCAGCCAGAATCACCCCAGTGGAGATACTGTTGGTGAACAGCGTCGTTGCCGCCCCTGCCCTTCCGGGCATCAGGTCCTGAAACCACAGCATACCAATCCCGGCGACGATGCCAATAAACACGGCGTTAAACAACTGTAGTGCCAGCAACGCCACTCGGTCGTGAAACAGAATCAGGCCGACATAAAACAGCACGCCTGCCGCAACCGCCGTCACCATCATATTGCGTTTGCCCCAGCGCTTAACGTAGTAGCCCGCCAGAATCATTGCCGGAATTTCCAGCCCGGCGGCAGTCCCCATCAAAATCCCCGCAAGACTATCCGGCAGACCCAGATCGCTGCTAATCCACAATGGCATATCGATGATATACATGGTGTTGCAGGTCCACATCAGGGTAGAGGCGATAAACAGCATACGCACGTTTTTATCGTGCCATCCCCCAGCTTGTTGCAATACTTCGGCGCCTTCCGAAGGCTGCTCAACGCGGGCGACCGAGGGCAACTTGAAGGCGATCAGCACCAGACTGATGACAAAAATGCCCGCCGCTATCGTAAACATGGTGGTAAAGCCGTAATTCAGCGCCAACATAAAAGCCAGCGGTGGGCCAATCACCCACGCCAGCGAGAGCTGAGCACGCATTATCGAACTGAACATCACCACTTCACGCGCCGAACTATCGGCATATTCCCGCGCCAGCGCAAAAAGCTGCGGCATCGCGGCATTCGCCACCGAAGCCAGCATCACCCCGCAGGTAATCAGCGTCAGATAATGGCGATTAAATGCAAACAGCAGCGCATTGCCTACCGCCATCAGGCAGCAGAACATAATCAAGCGCCGACGATCGCCCCGGCTATCGGAGCGCTTGGCCAGCGCCAGGCTGACCAGAATCCCGGCAATCGCGTTAACCGTATAGAAAAGCCCCACCCAGAAAGGCTGTGCGCCCACTTCGCGGCTAAGAAATAAACTGAGCGTTGGCGCCTGCAGCGCGCCAGCGATTCCCATCATGAAAGCGACCAGCATAAAAGCGGCGTAAACGCCGTTAAGACGTCGCCCCATCGTCATTAACCACAGCATGTCATGTCCTTAAACCACGCGAAGAAAACGAAAAAAGCCAGCAGAGGTTTTCTGCTGGCGGGTGATTCTATACTCTATGGATTTCGAGTTGCGGGCAGGCGGCCAGAACGTAAGTCCCTGGGAACATAGATAACTATGTGACCTGGGCGAGCGGGCGCAGCCAACGCACCTGCAGCTTGAAAGACGACGAGTATAACACCAATACTCAGTCACACATGATGTCTGCAAGTCAATGATCAGAGGTCTGCGACGTAACTCCCCACTGCATCAGCTCGCCAAGAATTTTCTGCTGTCTTCCTGCCATCAGGCGGGCCAGCCAGGACGCATCCTGCGTCGCAGAAAAGTAGCGTAGGTAGAACTGTTTTGTGGTTGACCTCATCATATTCACCTCCTCACTTCATCGGGGTTAATTATTGACTTAATATAGGAAGTAATAAATTGCTGAGTTTTTATCAGGAGTTCCTCTTTTATGTCTTCCGGTCGTTTACAACAGCAGTTCATCCGCTTATGGCAGTGCTGCGACGGCAAGTCGCAGGAGACAACGCTTAATGAGCTGGCAGATATGTTGAGCTGCTCGCGTCGTCATATGCGTACCTTACTGAATATGATGGAAGAGCGCGGCTGGCTGACCTGGGAGGCGGAGGTCGGGCGCGGTAAGCGCTCCCGGCTGGCTTTCCTCTATACCGGTCTCGCCTTGCAACAACAGCGAGCGGAAGACCTGCTTGAGCAGGACAGAATCGATCAACTGGTGCAGTTGGTTGGCGATAAAGCCGCCGTCCGGCAAATGCTGGTTTCCCATCTCGGCCGCAGCTTCCGTCAGGGGCGGCACATCCTGCGCGTACTTTACTACCGTCCGATGAAAAATCTGCTGCCTGGTAGCGCGCTGCGCCGCTCGGAAACGCACATCGCCCGGCAGATTTTTAGCGCCCTGACGCGAGTAAATGAGGAAAATGGGGAACTGGAAGCGGATATAGCTCACCATTGGCAGCAAATTACCCCAACCCACTGGCGTTTTTTTCTGCGTCCTGGCATTCATTTTCATCATGGACGTGAACTGGAAATGGAAGATGTCATCACCTCCTTACAGCGTAGTAACGCGCTGCCGCTGTTCTCTCATATCGAGCGCATCGACTCCCCTACCGCATGGACGCTGGATATTCATCTCAGCCAACCCGACCGCTGGCTACCGTGGCTGCTCAGCCAGGTTCCAGCGATGATCCTGCCGCACGAGTGGCAAGCCATGGACAACTTCTCCAGCATCCCCATTGGTACCGGGCCGTACTCGGTCGTACGTAATAACCAGAACCAGCTTAAAATTCATGCCTTCGATGACTATTTCGGCTATCGGGCGCTGATTGATGAAGTTAACGTCTGGGTGCTGCCGGAAATCAGCGAAGAACCCAATGGCGGATTAACGCTCCAGGGCACCACGGAGAGTGAAAAAGCAGTGGAAAGCCGTCTGGAAGAGGGTTGCTACTATCTGCTGTTCGACGCCCGCAGCCCGCTCGGCGGCAACACCGCGGTTCGCCAGTGGTTAAGCTACCTGTTCCAGCCCGCCAGCCTGCTCTATCACGCTGGTGAACATTATCAGGGCAACTGGTTCCCGGCCTACGGCCTGCTACCCCGCTGGCACCATGCGCGCAGCCACGCTTGCGAAAAACCGCCAGGCCTGGAGACGGTCAAGCTGACCTATTACCAGGACCACGTCGAGCATCGCTTGATCGGTGGGATTATGGCGACGCTGCTGGCCGAACATCAGGTCAAACTGGAAATTCAGGAGCTGGAGTACGAAGAGTGGCATCGCGGCGAAGTGGTCAGCGACGTGTGGCTCAATAGCGCCAACTTCACGTTACCGATCGATTTTTCCCTGTTTGCCTGGCTGTATGAAGTCCCGCTGATTCGCCACTGTATTCCCATTGATTGGGAGCAAGATGCCAGCCGTTGGCGCGCGGGAGAGCTTAATCCGGCCACCTGGAGCCAGCAGCTGTTGGCCAATCAAACCATTGTGCCGCTCATACACCATTGGCTGATGATCCAGGGGCAGCGCAGCATGCGCGGCGTGCGCATGAATACCCTCGGCTGGTTCGACTTTAAATCCGCGTGGTTTGCACCACCGGAGCCGTAAGGCTTTCCGTCAGCTAACAAAATCATTACACTAACTGCCGTTCTCAACGGGGTGCTAATAAACATACGCAATATCATTCGAGTTGCATCAAGGCAGCAAGCGGGTGAATCCCCTGGAGCATAGATAACTATGTGACTGGGGTGAACGCGCGAAGCTAACGCAGATGCGGCTTGAAGGATGAAGCGTATGGGCTGAGAAAATACCCGTCGAACCTGATCCGGATAACGCCGGCGAAGGGATTTGAGGCCCACTCAAAATCCTTTGCCACCCCTTTTTTCTGAGGTGCAAAGTGTTGAAAAAATTACTCCCGCTGCTGTTGCTGGTCGCCGCGCCCGTTTTCGCCAAACCACTCCTGACCGTTTATACCTACGACTCTTTCTCCGCCGACTGGGGTCCAGGTCCGGCGATTAAAAAAGCCTTTGAAGCCGACTGCAACTGCGAACTAAAGTTTGTGGCGCTGGAAGATGGCGTCTCGCTGCTCAACCGCCTGCGCATGGAAGGTAAAAACAGCAAAGCCGATGTCGTGCTTGGGCTGGATAACAACCTGCTGGAAGCTGCTTCCCAGAGCAAACTGTTCGCCAAAAGCGGCGTACCGGCTAGCGCGCTCAGCGTACCCGGCGGCTGGGACAACGACACCTTCGTCCCCTTTGATTACGGCTACTTCGCCTTTGTTTACGATAAAAACAAGCTCAAAAATCCGCCAAAAAGCCTGAAAGAACTGGTTGAGAGCGACCAGAAATGGCGGGTGATTTATGAAGATCCGCGCACCAGCACGCCGGGCCTTGGCCTGCTGCTGTGGATGCAAAAGGTCTACGGTGATAAAGCCCCGGAAGCCTGGCAGAAGCTGGCGGCAAAAACCGTTACCGTCACCAAAGGCTGGAGCGAAGCCTACGGCCTGTTCCTGAAAGGTGAAAGCGATCTGGTACTGAGCTACACCACCTCCCCGGCCTATCACATTATCGAAGAGAAGAAAGATAACTACGCCGCGGCGAACTTCGCTGAGGGCCACTATCTACAGGTCGAGGTTGCCGCCCGCACCGCAGCCAGCAAGCAGCCAGAGCTGGCGGAAAAATTCCTCAAATTTATGGTATCCCCTGGCTTCCAGAACGCTATCCCGACCGGCAACTGGATGTATCCGGTCACTCAGGTTGCGCTCCCGGCAGGCTTTGATGCGCTGATGAAACCGCAAACCACGCTTGAATTCACGCCGCAGCAGGTCGCCACTGACCGCCAGAACTGGATTAGCGCATGGCAACGCGCCGTCAGCCGCTAACTTTCGGCTGGCTTCTGCCGGGCCTGACGGCGGCCACTTTGTTGGTCGCCGTCGCGCTGGCCGCTTTTCTGGCGCTCTGGAACAGCGCACCGGATGCGGCCTGGCGTACGATCGTCAGCGATAGCTATCTCTGGCATGTGGTGCGTTTCTCCTTCTGGCAGGCGTTTCTTTCGGCCCTGCTTTCGGTAATTCCGGCGATTTTCCTCGCCCGCGCCCTCTATCGTCGACGCTTCCCCGGACGCACGCTGCTACTGCGTCTGTGCGCAATGACCTTAATCCTACCGGTGCTGGTCGCGGTGTTTGGTATTCTTAGCGTCTATGGCCGCCAGGGCTGGCTCGCCGAATTATTTAACGCTTTCGGCTGGCAGTGGGAGTTCTCGCCCTACGGGCTACAGGGGATCCTGCTGGCGCACGTGTTCTTTAATATGCCGATGGCCACGCGCCTGTTACTGCAGACGCTGGAGAATATCCCCGGCGAGCAGCGGCAAATCGCCGCCCAGCTCGGGATGCGCGGTTACGTCTTCTTCAGGCTGGTTGAATGGCCGTGGCTGCGTCGGCAAATTCCACCTGTCGCCGCGCTTATTTTTATGCTCTGCTTTGCCAGCTTTGCGACCGTGTTATCGCTGGGCGGCGGCCCGCGAGCCACCACCATCGAACTGGCGATTTACCAGGCGCTTAATTTTGACTACGACCCGGCGCGCGCCGCAATGCTGGCGCTTATCCAGATGATCTGTTGTCTCGGGCTGGTATTGCTCAGCCAGCGCCTGAGCAAAGCCCTTGCCATCGGGGCCAGCAACATCCACGGCTGGCGCGATCCCGACGACCGACTACACAGTCGCTTAAGCGATTTTGCGTTGATCACCGCGGCGCTGCTGCTTCTGCTACCTCCGCTGCTGGCGGTAATATTCGACGGTCTGAACAGCAATCTGTTTAGCGTGCTGCGCCAGCCCGCGCTATGGCAGGCGCTATGGACTTCACTGCGCATCGCCCTTGCTGCTGGCGTCTTAAGCGTCATTCTGACCATGATGCTGCTGTGGAGCAGCCGCGAGCTTCGCGCCCGCAGTTACCCGCTGGCCGGACAGGCGCTTGAACTCAGCGGGATGTTAATCCTCGCGATGCCCGGCATCGTGCTGGCGACAGGTTTCTTCCTGCTGCTCAATAACAGCGTGGGCCTGCCGGAATCCGCCGATGGCATCGTGATTTTCACCAATGCGCTAATGGCGATTCCCTATGCGCTTAAGGTGCTGGAAAACCCTATGCGCGACATCGCTACCCGCTATGGCACGCTGTGCCAGTCGTTGGGGATGCACGGTTTTACCCGCTTGCGGGTGGTTGAGCTTCGCGCTTTAAAACGTCCGCTGGCCCAGGCGCTGGCTTTTGCCTGCGTTCTGTCGATTGGCGATTTCGGTGTCGTGGCGCTGTTTGGCAACGAAAACTTCCGCACCCTGCCGTTCTACCTGTATCAGCAAATTGGCTCTTACCGTAGCCAGGACGGCGCCGTTACCGCCCTGCTGCTCCTGCTGCTGTGCTTTGTACTCTTTAGCGTGATTGAAAAACTTCCGGGGCGTGATGCTAAAACTGAATGATGTGACCTGGCTTTACCAGCATCTGCCGATGCGCTTTACGCTCGGCGTTGAACGCGGCGAGCGCATTGCGGTTCTTGGTCCCAGCGGCGCGGGGAAAAGCACGCTGCTAAACCTGATTGCCGGTTTTTTACCGCCCGCCAGCGGCAGTATCTCCATCGACGGCCAGTCCCATACCCATACGCCGCCCGCGAGCCGTCCGGTATCGATGCTGTTTCAGGAAAATAACCTCTTTAACCATCTGACCATTCGCCAGAATATTGCGCTCGGGATGAATCCGGGGCTTAAGTTAAATGCCGAACAGACAGACCGTTTGCAGGCTATTGCCGGGCAGATGGGTATCGATTCGCTGTTGGAACGCCTACCGGGCGAGTTGTCCGGCGGCCAACGGCAGCGTGCGGCGCTAGCGCGTTGTCTGGTGCGCAAGCAGCCGGTACTGTTGCTGGATGAACCCTTTTCAGCGCTCGATCCCGCTCTGCGCCAGGAAATGCTGGCGCTGGTCGCCGACGTTTGTCAGCAGCAGCAGTTGACGCTATTGATGGTGTCGCACAGCGTGGAAGATGCGGCGCGCATTGCACCGCGTTCAATCGTGGTCGCCGAGGGGAGAATCGCCTGGGATGGCACAACAGCCGAACTGCTCAGCGGCAACAGCAGCGCCTCGTCGCTATTGGGGATTAGCGCAAAATAACCTTATGCAGGATCTCAAGATAGACCGGCATCAGCGGATGGCGGAAGGCAAAAGTCAGCGCCACTCCGGCGGCAATTAGCATCAGCGGCGTCAGCCACAGCAGGCGCGAGCGCGGCAGGAAGCGGGTTAAGCGATCGCCCGAACTTTTGGCGCTGCGCCACAGTCGCCAGCACAACCACGCAGCCAGCCACGCCAACAGCGCCGCCCCCAGCAGCAACCACTTAAAGCTGGCGCTATGCTCGTCGGCCGGAATATCAATCGCCGCCCCGGCCAGAATTCCTGGTAAAAAGTAGAGCGGCGGCCACAGCAGACAGCCAATAATATTAGGCGGGATAAATTTCGCGACCGGCAGGTCGAGCATTCCGGCAACCATCGGCACCAGCGGGCGCGTCGGTCCAACGAATCGGCCAATCAAAATGGTGAACATACTGTGCTGATGCAGCGCATGTTCGGTTTTATCGAGCAGCGCTTTGTTTTTCTTCAAAAAAGACCAACGGTGCAGCGGCTTTTTAAAGCGCCAGCCAAGCCAGAACGAAATCCAGTCACCGAGCAAGCAACCAATAATCCCCGCCAGCCACGCCTGCCAGAAGTTAACTTCACCGCTGCCGATCAGCGCGCCCAATCCGGCCATCATTACCGTTCCCGGTAAGATAAGTCCCACCAGCGCCAGTGACTCCAGGAAGGCAACCAGCAGAACGGCTATCAGGGAATAGACCGTGGATTGAGTAATAAAGTGTTCCAGCAATGCTTGCATAATGTACCCGGTTTAAAAACGAAGCACGGATTCTCCGGAGCCGCCAATACTTCGTCAAGCCATCAATTGTTTGTATAGTTTACTGGCAGTGTTAATAATCCGGGTCATCATTTCACTTTCTTTACTTTTTATTCACATCCCGCGCGGAACTCACTCGGGCTGGCACCGGTGCATTTCTTAAAGACGCGCGAAAAGTAGAGTTGGTCCTCAAAGCCCACGTTGCGACCCACGGTGGCTATTGGCATCCTCGTGGTACTGAGCAGTAGCTTGGCCTGGCTAATTCGCTGATCTTCCCGCCATCCGAGTACGCTGATGCCCAGTTGCTGGCGGAACAGATGCGATAAGCGCGACGGCGACAGGCACACATGTTGGGCGACGCTGGCAATATCAAAATGGCTGTCCGCCAGATGATCGCTAATGTACTGGCAGGCATCGCGCACCCTGTTATCCAGCGGCGGGTGCAGCGATTCGTTAATTGCCTCCATGCGCCTTAGCAGCAGTTGCTCCATAAGGTTTATCGCCAGCAGCTCGGAATAACGCCCGGCCCCCTGCCCGGCATCAACAATTTGACCGAACAGCTCGCAAAAGCGCGTCTGCCACTGCTCATCGGGGCGAAAAAAACCGGTCTGGGCAAAAATCGTCGGCCAGTTCAGCCATTCATGCCAGTAGGCGCGCGGCCGGAAGTAAACCCACTGGTGATACCACTCCCGAGCGTCGGGATGGCGACCATAATGGTGAATTTCCCCCGGCGGGAACAGCAGCATATCGCCGGGTCGGCAGATAAATTGCTCTCCGTGGTTGTTGATTACCCCTTCGCCGCGGATCGTCAGGTTCAGAATATACCCCTTCATACCCAGCGGGCGGTCAATGAAGAAATCCAGATAGCCTTCTGCGTCAATTGGCGTCAGGCCCGTCACCAGATGGGCATTAAAGGAGTAACCCGGCAATAAAGGATCGTTTTGCGTTTCGGCCATAAAATCAGCTCTCCCGGAGACATTTTGGACACCAATTGTCCATACCTTGTATTTTATCGTCTGGCTGACAGCCCGTACTGCGACGTGGATTAGAAATCGAATTAAAACCCGCCTTCTCTCGGCAAAAACTGAGCACAGCGCACAATTCATACGCATTCAGCACATAACTGAAGTGTCTATAAATACGGCAGAAAAGTCCACATTGAATATTTGCACGGCGTCACACTTTGCGACCTCACAGCAATATAGTCCATAAGATTAGCGAATACAGCCTGACGGTTTTCGGCACGAATATCTACTGTTTCACCATGAATGTTTTTTAGCATGGAGTAACAGAATGGCAATTGCGATTGGCCTCGATTTTGGCAGTGATTCAGTACGCGCCCTGGCAGTGGAATGCGCGACCGGCGAAGAGCTCGCCGCAAGCGTCGAATGGTATCCGCGCTGGCAGGAGGGGCTGTTCTGCGATGGCCCGAACAATCGGTTCCGCCATCATCCACGTGATTACATTGAATCAATGGAAGCCGCGCTGAAAAGCGTCCTCGCGTCATTGACCGCCGAACAACGCGCCGCCGTCGTGGGTATCGGCGTCGACAGTACTGGCTCAACGCCCGCGCCGATTGATGCCGACGGCAACGTCCTGGCGTTACGCGAAGAGTTCGCCAACAACCCGAATGCCATGTTCGTACTGTGGAAAGACCACACGTCGGTGGAAGAGGCGGAGGCCATCACCCGTCTGTGCCACCAGCCAGGCAAAGAGGACTACTCTCGCTATATCGGCGGCATCTACTCCAGCGAGTGGTTCTGGGCCAAGATCCTCCATGTCACCCGCGAGGATAGCGCCGTTGCCGAGGCTGCGACTTCGTGGATTGAGCTGTGCGACTGGGTGCCAGCCCTGCTTTCCGGCACCACCCGCCCGCAAGATATTCGTCGTGGCCGCTGCAGCGCCGGGCACAAATCACTGTGGCACGATAGCTGGGGTGGCCTGCCGCCAGCCAGCTTCTTCGATGAACTCGACCCCATTCTTAACCAGAACCTGACCTGGCCGATGTTCAGCGAAACCTGGACCGCCGATTTACCTGTCGGCACGCTGACCGCCGAATGGGCGCAGCGTCTGGGCCTGACGCAAACCGTCACCATCTCCGGCGGCGCTTTCGACTGTCATATGGGCGCAGTCGGTGCTGGTGCCCAACCTAACGCGCTGGTCAAAGTTATCGGTACCTCAACCTGCGACATCCTGATTGCCGACAAACAAAGCGTTGGCGAACGTACGGTGAAAGGGATCTGCGGCCAGGTAGACGGTAGCGTGGTGCCCAACTTTATCGGTATGGAAGCCGGACAATCCGCTTTTGGCGACATCTATGCCTGGTTTGGCCGCATTCTTGGCTGGCCACTCGAGCAGTTGGCGCTCGCGCATCCGGAACTGAAAGAGCAGATCAAAGTTAGCCAAAAACAGCTGCTACCCGCCCTGACCGAAGCCTGGGCAAAAAACCCATCCCTCGATCATCTGCCGGTGGTGTTGGACTGGTTTAACGGTCGCCGCACACCAAACGCAAACCAGCGTTTGAAAGGGGTGATTACCGACCTGAACCTCGCCACCGACGCTCCGGCGCTGTTCGGCGGACTGATTGCCGCTACCGCTTTCGGCGCACGCGCCATTATGGAGTGCTTCACCGAACAGGGTATCCCGGTCAATAACGTGATGGCACTTGGCGGCATTGCGCGGAAAAACCAGGTAATCATGCAGGCCTGCTGCGATGTATTGAATCGCCCGCTGCAAATCGTCGCCTCCGATCAGTGCTGCGCCCTGGGCGCCGCCATCTTTGCCGCCGTCGCCGCTGGCGTGTACCGCGATATTCCGACCGCGCAGGAGAACATGGCCAGCCAGGTGGAAAGCACCTTGCAGCCGCGCCCTGAGCAGGCACAACGTTTCGAACAACTCTATCAGCGCTACCAGCAATGGTCGGTCAGCGCAGAACAACTCTATCTCCCTTCGACTGCAAAGGCGGAAACAGCCCCGCAATCCCAGGCAGCTCTCACCCATTAAGGACATGAAAATGACAATTTTTAATAACTATGAAGTGTGGTTCGTTATTGGTAGCCAGCATCTGTATGGCCCAGAAACGCTGCGTCAAGTCACGAAGCATGCCGAACATGTGGTGAATAGCCTCAATGCGGAAGCCAAACTGCCGTGCAAACTGGTGCTTAAACCGTTAGGCACCACCCCGGATGAAATCACCCATATTTGCCGCGACGCGAACTACGATGATAAGTGCGCCGGGATGGTGGTGTGGCTGCATACTTTCTCGCCTGCCAAAATGTGGATTAACGGCCTGACTATCCTCAATAAACCGCTGATGCAGTTCCATACCCAGTACAACGCGGCTCTGCCGTGGGACAGCATCGATATGGACTTTATGAACCTGAACCAGACCGCGCACGGCGGCCGCGAGTTCGGTTTTATCGGCGCGCGTATGCGTCAACAGCACAGCGTGGTAACCGGCCACTGGCAGGATCAGGAAGCTCATCAGCGCATCGGCTCATGGATGCGCCAGGCGGTATCGAAACAGGATACTCGCCATCTGAAAGTGTGCCGTTTCGGCGACAACATGCGTGAAGTGGCGGTCACTGACGGCGATAAAGTTGCCGCGCAAATCAAGTTCGGCTTCACGGTTAACACCTGGGCAGTGGGCGATCTGGTGCAGGTGGTCAACGCGGTCACTGAGGGTGAAATCAGCGCGCTGATCGATGAGTACGAAAGTACCTACCGACTGACGCCTGCGGCGCAAATCCACGGCGATAAGCGTCAGAACGTGATTGATGCCGCACGCATCGAACTGGGGATGAAGCGCTTCCTCGAACAAGGTGGGTTCCATGCGTTCACCACCACCTTTGAAGATTTACACGGCCTGAAGCAACTCCCGGGTCTGGCCGTACAACGTCTGATGCAGCAGGGCTACGGCTTTGCGGGCGAGGGCGACTGGAAAACCGCCGCTCTGCTTCGCATCATGAAGGTGATGGCAACTGGTCTGCAGGGCGGCACCTCCTTTATGGAGGATTACACCTACCACTTCGAGAAAGGCAACGATCTGGCGCTGGGCTCGCACATGCTGGAAGTCTGCCCGACCATCGCTACCGCCGAGAAACCGATTCTCGACGTGCAGCCGCTAGGCATCGGCGGTAAAGCCGATCCGGCTCGTATCATTTTCAACACCCAGACCGGCCCGGCGATCGTCGCCAGCATGATCGATCTCGGCGATCGTTATCGTCTGTTGGTTAACACCATTGAAACGGTGAAAACCCCGCACGATCTGCCGAAGCTGCCGGTGGCTAACGCCCTGTGGAAAGCCCATCCGGACCTGCGCACCGCGTCTGAAGCCTGGATTATCGCTGGCGGCGCGCACCACACCGTCTTCAGCCACGCGCTGACCCTGGACGATATGCGCCAGTTCGCCGAACTACAGGATATCGAGCTGACCGTGATTGATAACGAGACCCGTCTGCCGTCGTTCAAAGATGCGCTGCGCTGGAACGAAGTTTATTACGGTTCAAAACGTTAAGAGGCCGTTCCCCTCACCCTAACCCTCTCCCCAGCGGGGAGAGGGGACCGCTCGAGCGCAATGCCGCCTTTCTCCCTCTCCCTTCGGCTGAGGAGGAAAGTTCAAGCGCGGCCCGCCGTTCTCCCTCTCCCTTTGGGAGAGGGCCGGGTGAGGGAAACCTGACTCGCCTGCTATTTGGAGTACATTATGTTAGAAGATCTCAAACGCCAGGTCCTTGAAGCCAACCTGGCCCTGCCAAAGCACAATCTTGTCACCCTTACCTGGGGCAACGTCAGCGCCGTCGACCGTGAACAAGGCGTAATGGTGATTAAACCTTCCGGCGTCGACTACAGCGTGATGACCGCCGAAGATATGGTCGTGGTCAGCCTTGAGACTGGCGAAGTTGTTGAAGGCAAGAAAAAACCCTCTTCAGATACGCCAACTCACCGCCTGCTGTATCAAGCATTTCCAACGCTGGGGGGCATCGTCCACACCCATTCACGCCACGCCACCATCTGGGCGCAGGCCGGGCAGTCGATTCCCGCCACTGGTACCACCCACGCCGACTATTTCTACGGCGCGGTTCCCTGCACCCGCCTGATGACCGATGACGAAATCAACGGTGAATACGAGTGGGAAACGGGTGAAGTGATCGTCGAAACCTTCCGTGAAAAAGGCATCGATCCGGCGCAAATGCCCGGCGTACTGGTACACTCCCACGGCCCGTTTGCCTGGGGAAAAAACGCAGAAGACGCGGTGCATAACGCCATCGTGCTCGAAGAGATCGCCTATATGGGCATTTTCTGCCGCCAGCTGGCACCGCAATTACCAGATATGCAGCAAACGCTGCTGGATAAACACTATCTGCGTAAACACGGGGCGAAAGCCTATTACGGGCAGTAAAGCTCCACCGCATTCCCGGCTACAGGTTCACAGCCGTCTGCAGACTGGTAGCCCGATGTGATGGACACCTCCCACCTTACGGCATCAGAACGTGCCAGACTGGAAGTGTTACCTGCAGTCCACAGGAGGAGGTGTCCACCATGAATATTAAACGTATCGGTCTTGACCTGGCAAAAAATGTCTTTCAGATCCATGCTGTGGATCACCATGAACATGTCGTCGTGCGGAAATCTCTCCGCCGCGCCCACATGCACGCTTATTTCTCTCAGCTGGCTCCCTGCACCGTCGGGATTGAAGCCTGCGCGTCATCCCACTACTGGGCCCGCGAACTCACCCGCATGGGACATACCGTGCACATTATTCCCCCGAAGTTTGTTAAGCCCTACCTCAGGGGCAACAAGAATGATGCCAACGATGCCGAAGCCATCTGTGAAGCCATCAGCCGCCCCGCCATGCGCTTCGTCGCGGTTAAGACAGAGCGCCAGCAGACTCTTCAGGCTGAGCATCGCGTGCGGGCCAGAGTGATAAAAAGCCGCACGGCGCTGTGCAACGAGATACGGGGCTTTCTGGGCGAATTCGGCGTGGTGCTGCCGGTCGGCATCAGCCAGTTGCGTAAGGCGCTGCCGGAGATACTGTCACAGCAGGAGCAGTGGGATGACCGGTTTATGCGCCTGCTGTGCGAGCTGGCCGAAGAGCTGCGGATGCTGGATGACCGGGTGGCGGGGCATGACCGGCGGCTCGCAGAGGCGGCGCGGGAAGATATCTGCATCCAGCGGCTGATGAAAATAGAAGGTATCGGCGTGATAACCGCCAGCGCGATGGTGGCGTTGTTGGGTGACGCGACGCAGTTTAAGAACGGTCGGGAGATGGCGGCTTATGTGGGGCTGGTTCCCCGGCAGCACTCAAGCGGCGGTAAGCAGCAGCTGGGGCATATCAGCAAGCGGGGTGACAGCTACCTGCGTACGCTGGTCATCCACGGGGCACGGTCAGTTCTGAAGACATGTGCAGGCAAAGAAGACCGGCGGAGCCAGTGGCTGCAGTCGGTGGTGGAAAGACGGAACCGGAATATCGCGACGGTGGCGCTGGCGAACAAGAATGTGCGGATAGCGTGGGCGGTGATGAGTCGCGGAGAAGATTACCATGGCTCACGGGTCGCCGGTTAACCGACGCCCCGTGAGCCATGCAGTAAAAAGAGCAGTAACCCTGTCGTGAGATTGCGAAGCGATTTAGCGTGATGAGTAACCGGTAAGACCAGCACCTGAGAAATCCGGCCTGTCCGAAGGCTCCCTGCGAAGCAAAGCCGATAGCCCGAAAGGAAGCAGGTGCGCAGAACACATCATGGCCCGGGTACGACGGTACCGAACGAGAGGCCGGATATACGAACGCAACTTACCCTGGTGACTCACACAAAAAATAGCTTGCATCACGGGAGGTGTCCATATACGGACAGGTGCGAAGCGCCGCCTCCGGGAACGGATGCCCGTCACACCTGTATAAAACCCCAGCACCGTTACGCGAACCAGGCTATAATCAGGCCTGGTTTTTACTGATGAGAGCACGGCGTGACGCAGCCACGAGAAGGTTTTTTACTGACCCGTCACTGGCGGGATACCGCGCAGGGCACCGAACTGACCTTCTGGCTGGCGACCGACGACGGTCCGCTTCAGGTCACGCTGCCGCCGCAGGAATCCGTTGCTTTCATCCCCGAATCCCAGCGCGCGCAGGTTGAACGCCTGCTGCAAGGGGAAAACGGCCACCGTCTTGCTCCCCTCACCCTGAAAGATTTTCATCGCCAGCCGGTGTTTGGCCTCTACTGCCGCGCTCACCGCCAGCTGATGCGGCTGGAAAAAAAGCTGCGCGAAAACGGCATCACGGTCTATGAAGGCGACATTCGTCCGCCAGAGCGCTATCTGATGGAGCGCTTTATCACCGCCCCGGTGTGGGTCGAAGGCGACGCGCGTGGCCAGCAGCTGGTTAACGCGCGGATGAAGCCCAACCCCGATTACCGCCCGCCGCTGAAATGGGTCTCACTGGATATCGAAACCAGCCGCCACGGCGAGCTCTACTGCATCGGCCTTGAAGGCTGCGGGCAGCGGGTCGTCTATATGCTCGGGCCTGAACCCGTCTCACCGCCTGCCGTTGATTTCAATCTGGAGTACGTCGCCAGCCGCCCCCTGCTGCTGGAAAAGCTTAATGCCTGGTTTGCCGCCCACGACCCGGACGTACTGATCGGCTGGAACGTAGTGCAGTTCGATTTACGCGTCCTGCAAAAGCATGCCGAGCGCTATCGTATCCCGCTGATGCTCGGGCGCGGCAACAGCGAGCTGGAGTGGCGCGAGCACGGTTTTAAAAACGGCGTCTTCTTCGCTCAGGCCAACGGCCGCTTAATTATCGACGGTATCGAGGCGCTAAAATCCGCCTTCTGGAACTTCTCCTCTTTTGCGCTGGAATCGGTCGCTCGTGAGCTGCTCGGCGAGGGGAAAGCCATTGATAATCCCTGGGATCGGATGGACGAAATCGACCGCCGCTTTAACGAAGATAAACCGGCGCTGGCGACCTATAACCTCCAGGACTGCGAGCTGGTTACGCGTATCTTTCATAAAACGGAGATCATGCCGTTTTTGCTGGAGCGCGCGACGGTCAACGGCCTGCCAGCAGATCGTCACGGCGGCTCGGTCGCCGCCTTCGGCCATCTCTATTTCCCGCGTATGCACCGTTTGGGCTACGTCGCGCCAAACCTCGGCGAAGTGCCGCCACAGGCCAGCCCCGGCGGCTACGTGATGGACTCGCGGCCCGGCCTGTACGATTCGGTGCTGGTGCTGGACTATAAGAGCCTGTACCCGTCAATTATCCGCACCTTCCTGATTGACCCGGTCGGGCTGGTCGAGGGGCTGGCGCAGCCCGATAACGAACACAGCACCGAAGGCTTTCTCGGCGCACGTTTCTCGCGTGAGAAACACTGCCTGCCGGGTATTGTCGGGCAAATCTGGCACGGGCGCGATGAGGCTAAACTGCACAAAAACAAACCGCTGTCGCAGGCGCTGAAGATCATCATGAACGCCTTTTATGGCGTGCTGGGCACCAGCGCCTGCCGCTTTTTCGATCCGCGCCTGGCCTCCTCAATCACCATGCGCGGCCACGCCATTATGCGCCAGACCAAAGCGCTGATTGAATCCCAGGGCTATGACGTTATCTACGGCGATACCGACTCCACCTTCGTGTGGCTAAAGCGCGCCCACAGCGAAGAAGAGGCAAGCAAAATCGGCCGCTCGCTGGTGGCCTTCGTCAATGCGTGGTGGGCAACAGAACTTGGCAAAGATAATCTGACCAGCATCCTGGAACTGGAGTTTGAAACCCACTTCTGCCGCTTTTTAATGCCGACCATTCGCGGTGCCGATACCGGCAGTAAAAAACGCTACGCCGGGATGATTCAGGATGCAGACGAGCAGCGGATGGTGTTTAAAGGGCTGGAGACGGTACGCACCGACTGGACGCCGCTGGCCCAGCAGTTTCAACAGGAGCTTTATCTGCGCATCTTCCGCAATCAGCCTTACCGGGAGTATGTGCGCGAAACCATTGATAAGCTGATGAACGGCGAGCTTAACGATCGGCTGATCTACCGTAAACGTCTGCGCCGCCCGCTGGCGGAGTATCAGCGCAATGTGCCGCCGCACGTGCGAGCGGCCAGGCTCGCGGATGAGCAAAACGTCAAGCTGGGCAGGCCGCAGCAGTATCAGCAGCGCGGCAGCATTAAGTATGTCTGGACCACCAGCGGACCCGAGCCGGTGGACTACCAACAATCACCGCTCGATTATGAGCACTATTTGTCAAAGCAATTACAGCCTGTTGCCGACGGAATTCTTCCCTTTGTCGACGACGATTTTGCTACAATAGTGACAGGTCAGCTGGGGCTATTTTGATTTTCACTCACTCATTCAGCTTGCAAAAAAGCTACAAATTGAGGGGTGAGGAGGACGTGACGAACGTTCCGCCATCCAGTAATATAGCGCCCTTTCCATTCCCGGACCCAATATTGACGCATCTCCGACCTTTCAGGAGACTCTCAACTATTGCCTGCAATTAAAGAACTAAAGAGCCGAACATATATGCCTTTTACACTTGGTCAACGCTGGATTAGCGACACAGAGAGCGAACTGGGATTAGGGACGGTGGTTGCGCTGGATGCGCGCATGGTTACCCTTCTTTTCCCTGCTATCGGCGAAAACCGTCTGTACGCACGCAACGACTCCCCGATCACCCGCGTGATGTTTAACCCGGGCGATACCATCACCAGCCACGAAGGCTGGCAGCTCCAGGTTGACGAAGTTAATGAAGAGAACGGCCTGCTGGCCTATACCGGCACCCGTCTCGATACCGAAGAAGCCAACGTCGTCCTGCGTGAAGTGCTGCTCGACAGCAAGCTGGTCTTCAGCAAACCGCAGGATCGCCTGTTCGCCGGACAGATCGACCGCATGGACCGTTTCGCCCTGCGCTATCGCGCGCGCAAATTTCAGAGCGAACAGTACCGTATGCCGTGGAGCGGCCTGCGCGGACAGCGCACCAGCCTGATCCCACATCAGTTGAATATCGCCCACGATGTCGGTCGCCGTCACGCGCCGCGCGTCCTGCTGGCTGATGAAGTGGGCTTAGGTAAAACCATCGAAGCCGGGATGATCCTCCATCAACAATTGCTCAGTGGCGCTGCCGAACGGGTGCTGATCGTCGTTCCGGAAACTCTGCAACACCAATGGCTGGTGGAAATGCTGCGCCGCTTCAACCTGCGCTTCTCGCTGTTTGATGACGAACGCTATGCCGAAGCCCAGCACGACGCCCTTAACCCGTTCGAAACCGAACAACTGGTTATCTGCTCGCTGGATTTCGTGCGCCGCAGCAAGCAACGTCTGGAACACCTGTGCGATGCCGAGTGGGACATTATGGTCGTCGACGAAGCACACCACCTGGTGTGGAGCGAAGAGGCACCTAGCCGTGAATATCAGGCGATTGAACAGCTGGCCGAACGCGTGCCGGGCATTCTGCTGCTGACCGCAACCCCGGAGCAGCTGGGTATGGAGAGCCACTTCGCTCGCCTGCGTCTGCTTGACCCTAGCCGTTTCCATGATTTCGCTCAGTTCGTTGAAGAACAGCAAAACTACCGCCCGGTGGCCGACGCCGTTGCCCTGCTGCTGGCGGGCAATAAACTCAACGATGCCGAGCTGAACGCGCTGAGCGATCTGATCGGCGAGCAGGATATCGAGCCGTTATTGCAGGCCGCCAACAGCGACCGCGATGACGCCCAGGCCGCCCGTCAGGAGCTGGTCTCCATGCTGATGGATCGCCACGGCACCAGCCGCGTGCTGTTCCGCAACACCCGTAACGGCGTCAAAGGTTTCCCGAAACGCGAGCTGCACACCATTCGTTTGCCGCTGCCGACCCAGTACCAGACCGCTATCAAGGTCTCCGGCATTATGGGTGCGCGCAAAACCGCAGAGGAACGCGCTCGCGATATGCTCTACCCGGAACAGATTTATCAGGAATTTGAAGGCGATAGCGGTACCTGGTGGAACTTCGACCCGCGCGTCGATTGGCTGATGGGCCACCTCACCAGCCATCGCTCGCAGAAAGTGCTGGTCATCTGCGCCAAAGCGGCCACCGCATTGCAGCTGGAGCAGGTACTGCGCGAGCGCGAAGGTATCCGCGCGGCAGTGTTCCATGAGGGCATGTCGATTATCGAGCGCGACCGCGCCGCCGCCTGGTTTGCTGAAGAGGATACCGGCGCTCAAGTGCTACTGTGTTCTGAAATCGGCTCCGAAGGGCGTAACTTCCAGTTCGCCAGCAACCTGGTGATGTTCGACCTGCCGTTCAACCCGGATCTGCTCGAGCAGCGTATCGGCCGTCTCGACCGTATCGGCCAGGCCCACGATATTCAGATCCACGTTCCGTATCTGGAAAGAACCGCTCAGTCGGTGCTGGTACGTTGGTATCACGAAGGGCTGGACGCATTCGAGCACACCTGTCCGACCGGTCGCACCGTTTACGACAGCGTGCATAACGAACTGATTAACTACCTTGCCGCGCCAGAAAATACCGACGGCTTTGACGATTTGATCAAATCCTGTCGCCAGCAGCACGACGCGCTGAAAGTCCAACTGGAACAAGGTCGCGACCGCCTACTGGAAATCCATTCCAACGGCGGAGAAAAAGCCCAGGCACTGGCGGAAAGCATTGAAGAGCAGGATGACGACACTAGCCTTATCGCCTTCTCCATGAACCTGTTTGATATTGTCGGCATCAACCAGGACGATCGCGGTGAAAACCTGATTGTGCTGACCCCGTCAGATCATATGTTGGTTCCTGACTTCCCGGGCCTGCCGGAAGATGGCTGCACCATTACCTTCGAACGTGATGTTGCGCTGTCTCGCGAAGACGCACAGTTCATCACCTGGGAGCACCCGCTGATTATCAACGGCCTGGATCTGATCCTCTCCGGCGATACCGGCAGCAGCACCATTTCCCTGTTGAAGAACAAAGCGCTGCCGGTAGGAACCCTGCTGCTGGAGCTGATTTACGTCGTCGAAGCGCAGGCGCCGAAGCATCTGCAGCTTAACCGCTTCCTGCCGCCGACGCCGGTACGCATGCTGCTCGACAAAAACGGTAATAACCTCGCCGGTCAGGTGGAGTTCGAAAGCTTTAACCGCCAGCTGAGCGCAGTTAACCGCCATACCGGCAGCAAGCTGGTTAACGCCGTCCAACAGGATGTTCACGCCATTTTGCAGCAGGGCGAAGGCCAGGTGGCAAAAGCGGCCCAGGCACTGATCGACGCCGCGCGTAGCGAAGCTGACGATAAGCTGTCGGCTGAACTGTCGCGTCTTGAAGCGCTGCGCGCCGTTAACCCGAACATCCGCGATGATGAACTGGCGGCTATCGAGAGCAACCGTCAGCAGGTGATGGACGCGCTGGCCCAGGCAGGCTGGCGTCTCGACGCGCTGCGCTTAATCGTGGTCACCCACCAGTAACGGAACACGAATATGGCGATGGAAAACTACAATCCGCCACAGGATCCCTGGCTGGTTATCCTTTATCAGGATGAGCACATTATGGTGGTCAACAAGCCCAGCGGCTTGTTGTCCGTGCCGGGGCGACTGGAGGAACACAAAGACAGCGTGATGACGCGCATTCAGCGCGACTTCCCGCAAGCTGAGTCAGTGCACCGCCTGGATATGGCCACCAGCGGCGTGATTGTGGTGGCGCTGACCAAAGCAGCTGAGCGCGAGCTGAAGCGTCAGTTCCGCGAACGCGAGCCGAAAAAGCAGTACGTCGCTCGCGTGTGGGGGCATCCGGAAAAAGCGGAAGGACTGGTGGATTTACCGCTGATTTGCGACTGGCCAAACCGGCCAAAGCAGAAGGTGTGTTACGAAACCGGCAAAGCGGCGCAAACCGAGTATGAAGTGCTGGAGTTTGCACAAGATAATACCGCCCGCGTGCGCCTGAAGCCGATTACCGGACGTTCGCATCAGCTGCGCGTACATATGCTGGCGCTGGGTCATCCGATTCTTGGCGACCGCTTTTACGCCTCGCCAGAAGCGCTGGCCATGGCGCCGCGTCTGCTGCTGCACGCCGAAACGCTGACCATCACCCACCCATCGTTCGGTAACGCGATGACGTTTCGCGCCCCCGTCGATTTCTAATCGTTCAGAACTGTCCCGGGTCGTGCCGCTCGCGACTCACCCGGGCTATCCCATCGCTTATTCAGCAAACGAGAAGTTCGCGTTAATCGCGGGCAAACCACGCATCAATCATCTTCTCGACGCGAGCGACAACCAGCCCGGTATCATGACGACGACTGCGGGCGCAGGCGTGTGCGGGTTCTTCGCACAGCAGGCAGCGGCGTTGATTTTCACCCATTGATTGACGACCAACCAGGCCATTTTTCGGGCAAATCACGTCGATATCCCACAGGCGGCCCAGCGGATGAGCCTGTTCCAGCTCCGAGCAAAACGCTTTGATTTCACTGGCGGCGTGATCAACACACCACAACGCTTCCGGGCCAGTCGGCAGCCACAAGACCTGGCGATCGAGCGTTTGCCAGCGATGTTTCCACAGCATCTGATCGCAGGCCTGCAGCGCCACACCCATCATATTACGGTAGCGAATGCTGTCTTTCACCGCACCCGGCGTCACCAGAGTCAGCGAAATCACCGGCTGCTGATAATGGGCTAACCAGTCGGCCTGGCGAGCCGCGCGCTGCTCTTTCGCCGCCAGCAGCGCTTCCATGCTTACGCCCTCACGGGCGAGAGTATCCACTGACATTTGTTCCTCTCCTCACTTAATAAAAGACAGCGATCGGGCTGTCGTCGCAATAGCGAATAATGGCGCTGATTGTATCGCTAAACGATCCCTGTTTTGGAGACGGGGCGCAGAAATTTTCTGCGCCATTTAGCACGAAAAAGCAGACTTAACTGTTACAAAAAAGTTAAATCAGGCTAAAAAATGACTGAGGAATAGCAGACCCAATGAAACATTAATCGCACCACCAATTCTTGTTGCGATCTGCGCGAACGGCATCAGGTTCATGCGGTTGCCGGAAGTCAGAATCGCCACGTCGCCAGTGCCGCCCTGACCGCTCTGGCAGCAGGAAACAATCGCCACATCAATCGGGTGCATACCTATCTTTTTCCCCACCACAAAGCCGGTCGCCACCAGCGCCGACACGGTGCTGATAATCACCAGCAGGTTGCTCACAGTGAAGGCGTTGACCAGCTCCTGCCAGGGGGTGATCGCCACGCCAACGGCAAACAGAATCGGATAGGTCACCGCCGTGCGGAAAAATTTATACACCATCTGCGAGCCCTCCTGCAGACGGGGAGAGACACCGTTAGCCAGTTTCAGCAGAACTGCGAGGAACAACATCCCCACCGGAGCCGGCAGGCCAATCATCTTCTGACCCAACATTCCCAGCATATACAGCAGCACAGCCAGCAGCGCGCCGGAGGCCAGCGTCGTCACATCCATTTTTCCCTCAGCGGACTCTTCACGGTGCGTTTCGTTGCGGCGGTTTGGCATCAGTTGTCCTTCGCCGGTTAAATGCGGGAAACGCTTGCCGAGCTGGTTTAAACAGCCGGAGATAACAATCGCCGTCAGGCTGCCCAACATCACCATCGGCAGCACGCGGCCCAGCGCAACGCCCTGATCCATATGCATCAGCGCGGCATAGCCTATCGACAGCGGGATAGCGCCCTCGCCTACGCCGCCAGCCATAATCGGCAGGACAATAAAGAAGAATACCTGGAACGGCTCCAGCCCCAGAGCGGTACCGACGCCAACGCCAACCAGCATGCCAACGATTTCTCCGCACAGCATCGGGAAGAAAATCCGCAGAAAGCCCTGAATTAGCGTGGTACGGTTCATGCTCATGATGCTGCCGACGATAATGCAGCAAATGTAGAGATAGAGAATGTTGGTCGACTTATAGAACTTGGTGGTCGATTCCACCACCACATCCGGCAGCAGGCCATAGTGCACCAGCGCGGAGGGAATAAACGTCGCGCAGATCGCCGCCGCGCCGAGCTTGCCCAGTACCGGCAAACGCTTACCGAATTCACCGCAGGCAAAGCCGAAAAAGGCCAACGTTGCCACCATCACCACAATGTCGCTCGGCAGCTTGCCCCCCAGGCAGTCCAGCGCGATCAGGCCGCCGGCCAGCAGAAACAGCGGCAGCGGGATAATACCGACTTTCCAGTTATCGAGGATATGCCACCAGCGCTGCTTGAGCGGTGCTTTCGGCGTATTAATAGGGTCGATGGTTGCAGAGAATGCATTGTCTGTGGTGCTCATAATTAAGCCCTCTGGTTATTATTACTTTTCAGGTTAGAGGGTCATACGCAGACTTAATGTGAGTCTCGCCAGATTAAGAACGAAGTTTTAATGGTCACTATGGTTTTTATGGTTTCTATTATTTATGTGAAATTGCTCTGATTAATTAGCGTGGTTTTTATGGTTTTTAAATCTATCCGCTCATTCACCTTGATAAATTCACCGCCAGCGGATAATTCTGGTTCCCTGACGCCTGTGCATACCCTAAATAATTCGAGTTGCTTAAAGGCGGCAAGGGAGTGAATCCCCAGGAGCATAGATAAACTATGCGACTGGGGTGAGCGAGCGTAGCCAACACATAAGCGACTTGAAGTATGACGGTATAGGCGTTCACTAATTTCCTTCAACCATGATGTCGGCAGCGCAAAAGATGATAGAGTGCCGCATCCCTGATACTGTGCATCATACTTATGAAAGTTTCATTTCAATTTAAGCTGTTCATTTCGCTGGTCGCCTTTTTCTCAGTTCTGTTCGCACTGCTGGGGGTTTATTATTATTTCGATGCCAGCCATCAGCTTTATCAGGAAATGAGCGCCCGCGCTAAAATACAGGCGGAAGAAATTGCTTTAATGCCGAATTTACGCCAGCAGGTGGCACTTGAAGACCCACAGGCGATAAAACCGTTTATGCAAAATATCGCCGCCCACAGCGACGCCAGCTTTATTGTGATTGGCGATAAGCGGGGAGTGCATCTATTTCACTCGGTCCATCCGGAATGGGTCGGTACGCGGTTAGTTGGCGGCGATAACCAGGCGGTGCTGGAGGGGAAAAGCACCACCACCATCCGTAAAGGCGGGCTCGGTATTTCGCTACGCAGCAAAGCGCCGATTCTCGATGATGCGGGTCGGGTTGTCGGCATTGTCTCCGTTGGCTATCTCACCAGCTACCTCGACAGCATCACGCTGGAAAAAGTGATTAATATTTTCGTCGCCGCCGTACTGCTGCTTATCGCGCTGTTTGTCTTCTCCTGGTACTTCACCCGCAGCATCAAGAAGCAGATTTTCTCGCTCGAGCCGCGGGAAATCGGCCTGCTGGTGCGCCAACAAAAAGCGATGATGGAGTCGATATACGAAGGGGTGATTGTGATTGACTACAATCGGCGAATTAAAGTGATAAACCATGCCGCCCGCAGCCTGCTCGGGCTGAGCCAGCCCGCGTACCAGTTGCGTGGTAAGTCGATCGATAATGTCATCACCCCGCAACCGTTTTTCGCCAGCACAGAGATGCTCGAAAGCGATACCCACGATGAGCTGTGTCGCTTTAATCAGCTTACCGTGCTCGCCAGCCGGGTGCGTATCATGCTGGAGGATTCGCTACAGGGTTGGGTGATCACCTTCCGCGACCGCGATGAAATCAACTCCCTTAGCGCCCAGCTCAGCCAGGTCAAACGCTACGTCGATAACCTGCGCATCATGCGTCACGAGCAGCTAAACCGTATGACCACGCTATCCGGACTACTGCATTTGGGCCACTATGATGAGGCGATTCGCTATATTCAGGCCCAGTCGGAACATGCTCAGGAGCTGCTGGACTTTATCTCATCGCACTTTAATTCACCGACTCTGTGCGGACTGCTGCTGGGTAAAGCCGCCAGAGCGCGGGAAAAAGGCGTTGAGCTGAGCTTTGACCCGGCCTGTCGTATCGACCGTCCTCTGCCGTCGTTGATGGAGTCCGAGTTAATTTCTATCATCGGCAACCTGCTGGATAACGCCATTGAAGCCACTCAGCGCGCCGAACTGCCGCACGAACCGGTTGAGGTTCTGATCCAGTTGAACGCCCGGGAGTTAATGATTGAAGTGGCTGACCGCGGGGTTGGTATTCGTGCGGAAATCCGCGAGCGCATTTTTGAACGCGGTGTTACCACCAAAACCCGTGGCGATCACGGCATGGGTCTGTATCTTATTGAACGTTATGTCACTCAGGCGGGCGGCACAATTGAAGTGTCCGATAACACGCCGCGCGGCGCGATTTTCACGCTGTTTATTCCCGCTGATGGGCCTGTTCATCCGCAACAAGAGACGCACTATGCATCATGACCTGGTCGATGTCCTGATCATCGAGGATGAAAACGAACTGGCGCGCCTGCACGCCGAGCTTATCCAGAAACACCCGCGCATGCGGCTGGTGGGTATAGCAGCCTCACTCACTCAAGCGCGGCAAATGCTCAATACCAGGCCACCGCAGTTGGTGCTGCTCGATAACTACCTGCCGGATGGTAAAGGGGTCACGCTGATGACCGATCCCATTCTGGCTAATGCCCACTGCTCGGTGATTTTTATCACTGCCGCCAGCGATATGGAAACCTGTAGCCTGGCTATCCGCAACGGTGCTTTCGATTACATTCTCAAGCCGGTGTCATGGAAGCGCCTGAGCCAGTCGCTAGAGCGGTTTGTGCAGTTTTACGATCAACAGCGCGAATGGAAGATTGTTGACCAGCAGAACGTCGATTCGCTGTATCAACTACAGGCAAAAAACTACCGTACCGACAGCGGCAGTAAAGGCATCGAGGAGAAAACGCTGGCGCTGGTGCAAAACCTGTTTACCGGCAGAGAGGATCGCTGCTTTTCGGTGGATGAGGTGGTTAGCGAGGCAGGATTAAGCAAAACCACTGCCCGGCGCTATCTGGAGCACTGCGTGGAAATTGGCTTTCTGGAAGTGGAGATGCTGTACGGGAAGATTGGCCACCCGCGCCGTATGTATCGTCGCGCCGCAAGCGCATCCTGACGCCTCTCCCCGACGGGGAGAGGCCAGTAGTTTAGAATCCGCGCTGCTCTTTAATCAGCTCCCAGGCTTTCTGGATTTCCTGCGCTTTTTGCTTAGCCATCTCCATCATTTCCGGCGGTAAGCCTTTCGCCACCAGTTTATCCGGATGATGCTCGCTCATCAGCTTACGATAGGCGCGCTTGACGGTGGTGGCATCGTCGGTCGGTTTTACCCCCAACACATTACAGGCATCTTCAAGAGTTGGTCCGCGCTGCGCCTGCTGCCAGCCAGCGTTGCCGCCGTGCTGCCCGTATGACTGCTGCGAACCGCCGCCAAACTGCGCGCCGCCCTGCATCATACGTAGGAACTGCTCAAACTGGGCGCGGGAGATACCTAGCTCATCGGCAATGACAAACAGCACTTCGCGTTCGTTGGGGTGCAGGTCGCCGTCAGCGAAGGCCGCCTGCAGCTGAATTTCCAGAAACATCCGAATCAAATCGAACCGACCAAAACAGACGCTGCGCAGCTGGCGCATTTTCTCACGCAGCGGGTAATCATCTGATTTTCCGACCCGAAACGCGTGCTGCGCCGCGGTGCGCGCTTCGCCGTGCAGGCTCATGCGATCCATCAGTAAATTGGCGACGTGGATATCCGCTTCGGTGACGCGCCCTTTGGATTTAGTCAGATGCCCCATCACCTCGAAGGTGGTGGAGAAGAATAGTGACTGACGCTCCTGCTGGTTGGTAAAAACATTCAGCCGACGACTGCGCGCGCGGTCAAACATATGCCCGATTAAGAAGCCCAGCACCACGCCCCAAAAACCGCCACCCATCATTAACGCAACCGCAACGCCAATTATTTTACCCAAATACTGCATAGACTCCCCAATCTCTCTGCCGCCAGTTAAGCTATATCTGACCGCACATTACAAAGCGTTGACGCCTCGGTCAATTGTGGGACATAGCCTATAATTTGCTTTATCATACTCGTCATTCTACACGGTGCCTAACGCTCGGGTTCGAAACGGGCAGGATTAACACTAGCGCGATTAAGATGAGTACGTTAGGCTCTGACCGTTTGCAAGCCGCTGCCACACGATGACGGAACAACAAATACAACGTATGAAAAAACGTATTCCCAGCCTCCTGGCCACCATGATTGCCAGCGCCTTGTATAGCCAACAGGGCCTCGCTGCCGATCTCGCCACGCAATGTATGCTTGGCGTCCCAAGCTACAATCGTCCTCTGGTTGAAGGGAAACCCAACGACCTGCCGGTGACGATCGATGCCGATCATGCGAAGGGTAATTATCCTGATAACGCCGTCTTTACCGGCAGCGTTGATATCAATCAGGGTAATAGCCGCCTGCAGGCCGATGAAGTTCAGCTCCATCAACAGCAGGCCGCGGGTCAGCCGCAGCCTGTACGCACGGTCGATGCGCTCGGCAACGTTCACTACGACGACAATCAGGTTATCCTGAAAGGGCCAAAGGCCTGGTCGAACCTGAACACCAAAGATACCAACGTCTGGCAGGGCGACTACCAAATGGTTGGCCGTCAGGGGCGCGGTACCGCTGACCTGATGAAACAGCGCGGTGAAAACCGCTATACCATTTTAGAAAACGGCAGCTTTACCTCCTGTCTGCCGGGTTCTGACACCTGGAGCGTCGTCGGCAGCGAAGTTATCCACGACCGCGAAGAGCAGGTGGCGGAGATCTGGAACGCACGCTTTAAGCTCGGCTCGGTACCGATTTTTTACAGTCCCTACCTGCAGCTGCCGGTGGGCGATAAGCGTCGTTCAGGCTTCCTGATCCCTAACGCTAAATACAGCACCAAAAACGGCGCAGAATTCTATCTTCCTTATTACTGGAATATCGCGCCGAACTTTGATGCCACGATCACCCCGCACTATATGAGCAAGCGTGGCGGTGTGATGTGGGAAAACGAATTTCGCTACCTGACTCAGGCTGGCGCGGGTTTATTCGAGTTTGATTACCTACCATCGGATAAGGTTTACGAGGACGATCACTCTGGCGACAGCAACAGTCGCCGCTGGCTGTTCTACTGGAACCATTCTGGCGTCGTAGACCAGGTGTGGCGCTTCAATGCCGACTACACCAAAGTCAGCGACCCGGACTACTTTAACGATTTCAGCTCCAAATACGGTTCCAGTACCGATGGCTACGCTACGCAAAAATTGAGCGCGGGCTACGCCAATCAGAACTTTGACGCGACCGTATCGACCAAGCAATTCCAGGTCTTTGACCGCGACTCAAGCAACGCCTATTCCGCTGAGCCGCAGCTGGACGTGAACTATTATCAGAACGATGTCGGCCCGTTTGATACCCATCTTTACGGGCAGGCGGTGCATTTCGTTAACTCGAACAGCAACCTGCCGGAAGCAACCCGGCTTCACTTCGAGCCGACCATCGATCTGCCGCTGTCTAACGGCTGGGGCAGCATCAATACCGAAGCCAAACTGCTGGCAACCCACTATCAGCAGAACAACATCGATGAATACCGCGCTTACGCTAAGCGGCAGTACAACAATAAGTCTTCAGAATCAAATCAAAATGCGCTTGATTCCGCAAATGCGCTGAAGGATTCGGCAAACCGCGTTATGCCGCAGTTTAAAGTCGATGGCAAAATGGTATTCGAACGCGATATGCAGGAGAGCTATACCCAGACACTTGAACCGCGTATGCAGTATCTGTATATCCCCTATCGTGACCAGAGCCATATTGGCACCTACGACTCAACCCTGCTGCAATCGGACTACAGCGGCCTGTTCCGCGACCGTTCATACAGCGGCCTCGACCGTATAGCTTCAGCCAATCAGCTAACCACCGGCGTCACATCTCGCGTTTATGATGCCGCCGCAGTTGAACGTTTTAATATTTCCGTTGGTCAAATCTACTATTTCACCGAGTCGCGTACCGGTGATGACAACATCAACTGGGAGAACAACGACACGCGGGGTTCACTGGTATGGGCTGGCGATACCTACTGGCGCATCACCGACGATTGGGGTTTACGCGGGGGAATTCAGTACGATACGCGTCTGGATAACGTCGCTACCGGCAGCGGAACCGTGGAATACCGTCGCGACGAAAACCGTTTAGTACAACTTAACTATCGTTACGCGAGCCCGGAATATATTCAGGCGACTCTGCCGTCGTATTCCACCACTCAGCAGTATAAAGATGGTATCTCGCAGGTGGGGATGACCGCCAGCTGGCCAATCGTCGATCGTTGGGCAGTCGTTGGCGCGTACTACTACGACACGAATACCAGAAAGTCAGCAAATCAGATGTTAGGGGTGCAGTATAGCTCTTGTTGCTACGCTATCCGTGTCGGCTATGAACGTAAGATCAACGGCTGGGATAACAGCAGCAACGAAAGCAAATACGACAACACCTTCGGCTTTAACATCGAGCTGCGTGGTCTGAGCTCCAATTACGGTCTCGGCACCCAGCAGATGTTGCGTTCGAACATTTTACCGTACCAGAGCTCCCTGTGATGTGGCTGGTTTAAACGTAATCCGCAATTGCGGTTAATTGAAATGGAAAAAGTATGAAGAACTGGAAAACGCTGCTTCTCGGTATCGCCATGATCGCGAATACCAGTTTCGCTGCCCCACAGGTTGTCGATAAAGTAGCGGCTGTCGTCAATAATGGCGTTGTTCTGGAAAGCGACGTCGCTGGTTTGATGCAATCGGTAAAACTTAACGCCGGCCAGGCCGGGCAGCAGCTGCCGGATGACGCCACCCTGCGTCATCAGATCCTCGAACGTCTGATCATGGATCAGATAGTGCTGCAGATGGGCCAGAAAATGGGCGTGAAAGTCTCTGACGATCAGCTCGACCAGGCCATTGCCAACATCGCTAAGCAGAACAATATGTCGATGGATCAGATGCGCAGTCGTCTGGCCTATGACGGCATTAACTACAACACCTACCGTAGTCAGATTCGCAAAGAGATGACGATTTCGGAAGTGCGTAATAACGAAGTTCGTCGTCGCATCACCGTTCTGCCGCAGGAAGTAGAAACCCTGGCAAAACAAATTGGCGATCAGAATGACGCCAGCACTGAGCTGAACCTCAGCCACATCCTGATCCCGCTGTCGGAAAATCCAACTTCCGAGCAGGTTGCAGAGGCTCAGGACCAGGCAAACTCAGTAGTTGAGCAGGCGCGTAGCGGCTCAGACTTCGGCAAATTAGCCATCACCTACTCTGCCGATCAGCAGGCGCTGAAAGGCGGCCAGATGGGCTGGGGTCGAATTCAGGAACTGCCGGGCATCTTCGCTCAGGCGCTAAGCACCGCGAAGAAAGGCGATATCGTTGGCCCGATTCGTTCCGGCGTTGGCTTCCATATCCTGAAAATTAACGATATGCGCGGCGGCAGCAAAAGTATCTCCGTTACCGAAGTTCACGCTCGCCACATCCTGCTGAAACCTTCGCCGATCATGAACGACGATCAGGCACGGGCGAAGCTTGAACAGATCGCAGCAGATATTAAGAGCGGCAAAACCACCTTTGCTCAAGCGGCGAAAGAGTTCTCTGAAGATCCGGGTTCTGCTAACCAGGGCGGTGATTTAGGTTGGGCGACTCCGGATATCTTCGATCCGGCATTCCGTGATGCGATTCTGCGCCTCAACAAAGGCCAGACCAGCGCTCCGGTTCACTCATCCTTCGGCTGGCACCTGATTGAACTGCTGGATAGCCGCAACGTCGACAAAACCGACGCCGCGCAGAAAGACCGTGCTTACCGCATGCTGATGAACCGTAAATTCTCCGAAGAAGCGGCTACCTGGATGCAGGAACAGCGCGCCAGCGCGTACGTTAAAGTTCTGAGTAACTAAATGACCGGTACACAACGAGTCGTTATCACTCCCGGCGAACCTGCCGGGATTGGCCCCGACCTCGTCGTGCAGCTTGCGCAGCGCGACTGGCCGGTAGAGCTGGTGATTTGCGCCGATGGCGCCCTGTTATCTGACCGAGCAAACCTGCTCGGTCTTCCTTTATCCCTTAGGCCTTACGACCCCACCGCTCCTGCCTCAGCGCAGCGCGCGGGCACCCTGACGCTTCTTCCTGTCGCTCTCAACGTACCGGTTGAGCCAGGTGTGCTTAACGTTAGCAACGGTGGTTACGTGGTCGACACGCTGGCCCGCGCCTGCGATGGCTGCCTGAACGGCGAATTTGCCGCGCTGATCACCGGGCCGGTACATAAGGGCATTATCAACGATGCAGGTATCGCCTTTACCGGCCACACCGAATTCTTTGAAGAGCGCTCACAGGCCAGTAAAGTGGTGATGATGCTGGCAACCGAAGAGCTGCGCGTGGCGCTGGTGACCACTCATCTGCCGCTAAAAGCGATAAGCGATGCGATTACGCCAGATCTGCTGCGTGAAATCATCACCATTCTGCATCACGACCTGCGCACCAAATTTGGCATTAATGACCCGCACGTGCTGGTCTGCGGCCTGAACCCGCATGCAGGCGAAGGCGGTCACATGGGAACGGAAGAGATCGATACGATTATTCCGGTGCTTGAAGAGATGCGCGCAAAGGGCATGAACCTGAGCGGCCCGCTACCGGCAGACACCCTGTTTCAGCCGAAATATCTCGACCATGCCGATGCGGTACTCGCGATGTATCACGATCAGGGCCTGCCCGTGCTAAAATACCAGGGCTTTGGCCGCGGCGTGAATATTACGCTCGGTTTACCTTTTATTCGCACCTCCGTTGACCACGGTACCGCACTCGAACTTGCGGGCCAGGGAAAAGCGGAAGTCGGCAGTTTTATCACGGCGCTTAATCTCGCCATCAAAATGATTGTTAATACCCAATGAATAATCGAGTCCATCAGGGCCACTTAGCCCGTAAACGTTTCGGGCAAAACTTTCTCAACGATCAGTTCGTGATCGACAGCATTGTCTCGGCCATTAATCCACAAAAAGATCAGGCGATTGTTGAAATCGGCCCTGGCCTTGCGGCACTGACCGAGCCGGTCGGTGAACGCCTCGACAAGTTGACCGTTATCGAGCTGGACCGCGATCTGGCTGCACGTTTGCAAACGCATCCGTTCCTCGGACCGAAGCTGACGATTTATCAGCAAGATGCCATGACCATGAACTTTCGCGAGCTGTCGCAGACCATGGGCCAGCCGCTGCGCGTGTTTGGCAACCTGCCGTACAATATCTCCACGCCGCTGATGTTCCATCTGTTCAGCTATACTGATGCCATTGCCGACATGCACTTTATGCTGCAAAAAGAAGTCGTCAATCGTCTGGTTGCCGGGCCGAACAGTAAGGCGTATGGTCGATTGAGCGTGATGGCGCAATATTACTGCCAGATAATTCCGGTACTTGAAGTCCCGCCGAGCGCCTTTACGCCAGCACCTAAAGTGGATTCTGCCGTCGTGCGTCTGGTGCCTTACCGTACGCTGCCGCATCCGGTAAAAGAGATTCGCGTGCTGAGCCGCATCACCACCGAGGCTTTCAACCAGCGTCGGAAAACGATCCGTAACAGCCTCGGCAATCTGTTCAGCATCGAGGTTCTGACCGAACTGGGGATCGACCCGGCGAAGCGCGCAGAAAATATTTCCGTGGCGCAGTATTGTCAGTTAGCTAACTGGTTATCTGAGAACGCGCCCACCAAGGAGAGCTAACCATGATCAATTCGCCCCGAGTTTGTGTGCAGGTACAAAGCGTCTATATCGAATCGCAATCTTCTCCGGAAGAAGAGCGCTACGTTTTCGCTTATACCGTCACCCTGCGTAATTTGGGGCGGACTCAGGTTCAGCTTCTTGGTCGCTACTGGCTTATCACCAACGGCAATGGTCGTGAGACCGAAGTTCAGGGTGAAGGGGTTGTCGGCGAGCAGCCGCATATTCCGGCCGGCGGCGAATTTCAATATACCAGCGGCGCGGTCATTGAAACGCCGCTGGGCACCATGCAGGGACACTATGAGATGATCGATGTGAACGGCGCGCCGTTCTCCGTTGATGTCCCTGTTTTCCGTCTCGCAGTACCCACTCTCATCCATTAAAACAATGTCTACATACCTTATTGGCGATGTTCACGGTTGCTACGATGAACTGATCGCATTATTAGAGCAGGTGGAGTTTAATCCTGAGGCTGATACGCTGTGGCTCACGGGCGACCTGGTCGCGCGCGGCCCCGGTTCTCTGGAAGTACTGCGTTTCGTTAAGCTACTCGGCGATAGCGTACGCACCGTGCTGGGCAATCACGACTTACACTTGCTGGCGGTCTTCGCGGGTATCAGTCGTAACAAGCCGAAAGACCGGCTGAAATCATTGCTTGAAGCACCGGATGCTGACGAGCTCCTCAACTGGCTGCGCCGCCAGCCGCTGATGCAAATCGATGAAGAAAAAAAGCTGGTGATGGCCCATGCAGGAATCACTCCGCAGTGGGATCTGGAAACCGCCAAACAGTGCGCCCGCGATGTTGAAGCGGTGCTGTCCAGCGACTCCTACCCGTTCTTCCTCGATGCCATGTACGGCGATATGCCGAACAACTGGAGCAACGAACTCAGCGGTCTGGCACGCCTGCGCTTTATCTCCAACGCTTTTACCCGCATGCGCTACTGCTTCCCGAACGGGCAGTTGGATATGTATGCTAAAGAAGCGCCGGAAAGCGCCCCCGCACCGCTCAAACCGTGGTTCGCCATTCCTGGCCCGGTGGCTAGCGAATACAGCATCGCCTTCGGTCATTGGGCTTCGCTGGAAGGAAAAGGAACGCCGGAAGGGATTTACGCACTGGATACTGGCTGCTGCTGGGGCGGAGATCTCACCTGTCTGCGCTGGGAAGATAAAATGTACTTCACGCAGCCGTCGAATCGACAGAAAAATATGGATGAAGGCGAGGCGATCGCCTCCTGAGAAAAGTCCCCCGGTAGCCATAGCCACCGGGGAAAGCTTTAGCGGCGTTCCAGAATCTCGAAGCAGTAGCTGTGGGAATTCTGCGCATCAGCGTCGTGAAACTCGCTGAATACCGACTCCCACTCATCCGGATCGTAATCCGGGAAATGGGTATCGCCTTCCACTTCAGCATCAATATGCGTCAGATAGAGCTTGTGCGCTTTCGGCAGGAACTGCTCGTAAACGCGACCACCGCCAATCACCATCATCTCTTCAACATCGCCGCAGGCGGCAATGGCTTCATCAACGGACTTCACCCACTGCACGCGATCGTCGGTGCCGGGCTGGCTGCTAATAACGATATTTTTACGCCCCGGTAACGGGCGTCCGATGGATTCCCAGGTCAGACGACCCATTACTACCGGCTTGTTTAAGGTGTTGCGCTTAAACCAGGCGAGATCGGCAGGCAGATTCCACGGCATGGCGTTTTCCATACCGATGACGCGATCTACCGCTAACGCCGCAATCAGACTGATCATTGATTAATTCCCGAATGCAAAAAATTGCCGCCACTATACGGAAAGCGTAATACTTCGTCGACTGGGCGGAGAGTAAAGAATCAGAAAATTTTAAGATTTGCTGGCAAGCCCACGTAAGCCACGTGAGCCGCCAGAACAGGATCTAAATTGAAAACAAATTGTTACTTGTAAAGCTAGCGTAACACGCGTAATTCATCGTCAGGCCGAGGGCTTATTCTGTGGCTCATCGGCAATATCGCCAGTGTGCCGTCCCTCTTCCGTCCCCTGCCAACCATGGCGCTGAACCAGCGATAAATGGTTGCGATCCTCGTTGATAATGCCGGTCAGCATATCGCTGGTGCGTTTGAACACCGCCACCCGGGAAGCCGCATCGTTTTCCGCCATCGCCACCATCTCTTCAACCATTTGCAGATTGAAACGGCGGAACAGATCGGCACGCTCGCGAGCCTCATATGCCCCCAGCCCCAGCGCCTCGAGGGTCATACGCCCGGACTTCAGCGCCGCTTCAAAGGTTTCACGCTCTGGCGCTTCCACTCCGGCCTGACGCAGCTTGATGTAATGATCGACATCGCGGGCGCGCGAGATAATTTGCAGATGCGGGAAGTGCTCTTTCGCCAGTTCCGCCAGCTGCAGGTTAGTCTGCGGATCGTCGATGGCGTTAATCAGCACTTCTGCTTTTTCCGCCCCCGCCGATTCAAGCAGATCAACCCGCGTCGCATCGCCGTAGAACACTTTCATATCAAATTTGCGCAGGGTATCGACGTGGTCTGGGTCGTGATCGAGGATAACCATCTTCACGCCGCTGGAGAGCAGCACGCGACCGGCAATCTGCCCGTAGCGACCGAATCCGGCGATGATGACTCGCGGCTGCTCTTCATCAATCTCATCGGCTTCACGCTCCTGACCGCTGGCGGATTTTTCCAGACGGGTAAGCAAAACCAGCAGGATTGGCGTCGCCGCCATCGATAATGCAACGGCCAGGGTCAGCGCCTTCGCCCACTCGCTGTCCAACACATCAGCCATCTGCGCCGCGCCGAAGACCACGAAAGCAAACTCGCTTCCCTGCCCGAGTAACACCGCAAACCAGCGGCGCTGGGAGCGCGGCACGCCTAACGGTTTAGCAATCAGCCACAGCATCACGGACTTAATAACCAGGAAACCCACCAGCAGAATAAGAATGCGCAGCGGGTGAGTCACCAGGGTACCGAAGTCGATAGACATCCCGACGCCGATAAAAAACAGTCCCAGCAGCAGGCCTTTAAACGGCTCAATATCGCTTTCCAGCGCATGACGGTACTCGGAGCTTGCCAGCAATACTCCGGCAAGGAACGCCCCCATCGCCATCGACAGCCCGACCTCTTCCAGCAGCAGTCCGAAGCCAAACACCAGAAACAGGGCCACGGCGCTGAACACTTCACGCAGACCGGAGCGCGCAACAAAGCGCAGCATAGGCCTGGTCAGATAGCGGCCGAGCGCCACCACCAGCGCCAGCGCGCCCGCCACCTTCAGCGCTGACAGAGCAAACGCCCCCAGCGTCGTTGAACCGCCGCTCGCCGCCAGCAGCGGTATCATCGCCACCAGCGGAATTGCCGCGATATCCTGGAACAACAACACCGCAAAGGCACTCCGGCCCAGCTGCGTCACCGTCAGGTTGCGTTCGTTCATCGCCTGCATGGCAATCGCCGTTGATGAGAGCGCCAGAGTCATACCAATCAGCTCCGCCACCTGCCAGCGCAGGCCCAGCGACATACAGAACAGGCCGATCAGCGCTCCACAGACCACCATCTGCAACGCCCCGCCGCCGAACACCGAGGCGCGCAGCTTCCACAGGCGCTGCGGATCCAGCTCCAGGCCGATGACAAAAAGCATCAGCACCACGCCGATTTCCGCAAAATGCAGAATCGACTCGGCGTCGGTGACCAGCCGCAGCCCCCACGGGCCAATAATACAGCCAGCGATTAGGTAGCCGAGCACCGACCCCAGTCCAAGACGTACGGCAATCGGCACAATCAGCGCGGCGGACCCCAAATAGATGAGCGCCTGTATGAGCGTATGGCTATCCATTATTGTGCGCCTCCTGCCATTCGATTAAGCGTTGCCGATAATGACGCGCCTGCGCCTGAAGGGTTTCGTCATCGCAGACAAAGGTGCAATGCATGGCGAACGGCGGCAACCATTTCATGCCACAGTACAACCCCGTCGCCTGCAGCGGCTGCGCCAGAACGTCAAAACCGGGGAATGAACCGATAGCAAAGTGGCTTTCGCCGCCGCCGGTGGTCACCGCCCACATCAGCGATTTCCCGCGCAGCGCGATACCGTTGTGGCCGTAAGCCCAGCCGTGCGATAACACCTTATCCATCCACAGCTTCAGCAACGGCGGTACGCTGTACCACTGCATCGGATGCTGCCAGATAACCAGATCGGCACGGGCCAGCGCCGCCTGTTCGGCGGCGATATCGATATTGAAATCGGGATAAAGTTGATAGAGAGAGCGTATCTCTACGCCATCAAGCGTCCTTGCCTGCTCAAGCATCCGCTTATTCGCATGCGAGTGCTGCGGATAGGGATGTGCATAAATTATAAGAATCATTGATTCGCCTGCGTTAACTCTTGTTGTAATCAGCAAGAGTGTAGACAGTTAATTGAATCGCTTACAATGATAAGTGTGATTTATATCTCATAGTGTTACGCATTCCGCGGTTGTTTAGCGATCGCGACATCCGGCTGAGCGGTATCGAGGTCGCACTTCTTCGGCAGCAGAAAGGTAATAGTCCCGGCAATGATTAACGATCCGGCCAGCGCGCAAACCGCCACGTTCTGCCCGTAAAGATAAATCATCACCCCCACCAGATACGGACCGCAGAACCCACCAAGGTTACCCAAGCCATTAATCACGCCGCGCGCGCTACCGGCCACCTCCGGCGAGGCGATACGTCCCGGCATTGACCAGAATGGGCTGGTTGCCGATTTAAGGAAGAAGCCGCAGACCACCAGCGCGATATAGGCCGCCACCACATGTTCACGCAATATTACCGAGGCCACCAGCGCCGCTGCGAAGCAGTAAAGCGAGAAACGAACCCATAGACGACGTTTGCCGCTGCGATCGCTGAACAGCGAAATCACGTAGATCCCCGCCAGTGTCGCCATGAACGGCAGTATGGCGAGGAACCCGACGCTGGCCATGCTACCGCCGGTCAGCCCCTTCAGGATGGTCGGCAGCCACAACGTGTAGCCATAATCGCCGGTCTGGTAGAAGAAATTGAGGATCACCAGCTTCATCAGGCCAGGGTTGCGGAACACATCTTTAACCGGCGCGTTGCTTACCGGCGCTTCCGCCAGCTTCGCCGCCCGCTCTGCGGCCAGGGTAGTGACCAGATACTGACGCTCGCTTTCCGGCAACCAGCGCGCCTCTTCCGGACGGTCACTGATCATGAACCACCACACTACCAGCACCACTATCGACAGCAGGCCTTCGATGATAAACAGCCAGCGCCAGTCAAGCGCCGCGATAATCGCGCCCGATACCGGCGCGGTCAGCATGCCGCCCAGCGGAGCAAACATCATCACGAAAGCATTCGCCCGGCCGATCTCTTTCTCCGGGAACCAGTTGCTGATCATGGTCAGCACCACCGGCAGCATTCCGCCCTCAGAGACGCCGAGAATAAAACGCAGTACCAGCAGCTGATATTCGTGAGTGACAAAACCGGTGGCGATAGAGACCACCGCCCAGGCCACCAGCGACCAGGCAATAAATTTCTTCCCGCTGCCGTTTACCGCAATTCTGCCGCCGGGTATTTGCAGAAATAAATAACCAATAAAAAATATTCCGCTGGCGACACCAGCCATCTGGCTGGTAATACCTAAATCGGTTTCCATTCCGCCGGGCAGCGCAAAGCTAATATTAACCCGGTCCATAAACGAAATAATACAGGCGATCAACACCGGCGTAATAATACGCAACCAGCGGGTGCTGGGGATTTTATCGTTCATATATCGCACTCTCTATGCAGAGGTTATCATTGTAATAAAGTGAGCGTAGGGACAGAGAAAAAAGGTGATAATTAATTAATCGCGTTCGGTAATACCGTACCGGCGAAATAAGCAGCAACGTTGGCGTATACCACATCGCTCATTTTCTGCCGCGTCTCATGAGTAGCGCTGGCAACGTGCGGTTGCAGGACCACATTGTCGAGCGCAATGAGTTCAGCTGGTACGTTTGGCTCATCTTCGAAGACGTCGAGACCGGCCCCGGCGATAACACCGTTTTGTAACGCATGTATCAGCGCTTTCTCGTCCACCAGCGAACCACGGGCGATATTAATCAGCCAGGCATGTTTCGGCATGACGTTAAACACGGAAGCATCAATCAGCCCGCAGTTAGCTTCGCCGCCTGAAGCCGCGATCACCAGGAAGTCGCTTTCGTGGGCCAGCGTGTGCAGGTCCGCGCACCACTGATAGCGCAGTCCTTTAACCTTTTTGCGATCGGTGTAGAGCACTTCCATATCGAACCCGCTCGCGCGGCGGGCGATAGCCTGACCGATATTGCCCATCCCCAGCAGGCCAATGCGTTTGCCGCTCACCTGGGTTGCCAGCGGCAGTCCGCCGTTCAGCCAGCGCCCCTCACGCACAAAACGATCGCCCTGACACAGCTGACGCGAACCGGCCAGCAGCAGACCCATCGCCAGGTCGGCAACATCGTTGGTCAACACGCCGGAAGTGATAGAGACGGCAATCTGCCTGGAGCGAGCGAAATCTAAATCAACGGCATCAGTACCCACGCCGAAAATAGCAATCAACCCAACGTGCGGCAGCAGCTCCAGGACGCTGTTCTGTACGCCAACATCGCCTCGGGTCACTACAGCGGCAATGTTTTCCCCCTGCTCGCGCAGAAAAGCGATCGGGTCTTCCTGCTCATACAGGCGATACAGCGGAAACTCTGCAGCCAGTTGCGCCTGCAGAGCGTCAATAACGGGGGCCACTAAAAGGACGGCGCGGGTAATAGCATTATTCATCAGATCACCTGTTTGATAGTTCAGTACGACGGTAGTCACTATCAAACGGGTTTTTTGTGTGGTTTTTTGCGATCTGCGTCACGCTGAATCGTGTTAAAAATAGCTGTTACGCTCTCCGTGATCGCTAAGACAAAACCGGCTTGCGGCGGGAGTACGGCGGGCGACGCGTTAACCTTATGCTAACACCGAGCCATCGCCATTCAGGCAGAGTTAAATGGTTTCGCCCATCGACAGCCGATAATGCAGATCGACTTTTTCGATAGTGGGCAGCCCTTTGATTTTCTTGATTAAGATCTCTGTTGCCACTTTGCCCATCTCAAAGCGCGGGGTCAGCACGCTGGCGAGGCGAGGAGAGATTATCTGCCCTATCTCCAGACCATGAAAACCAGCTATCGCCAGCTCCTGCGGCACATTGATACCGCAAGCGAGGCATTCCTGTAACACGCCGACCGCCAGATCGTCATTGGTGCACAAAATCGCGTCCATATCGGCGTACATCTGCCGCGCCAGGGTCATCATTCCAGTCCCTATCGATACCGACGATACCTTATTCGGCGCGATACGCCCTTGCGGCAATCCGGCATTCGCCATCGCCTGACAGTAACCGGCATAGCGCTGCTCATCACGCACGTCGGACATCGAACCAAAGTAGATAACCCGCCGCTTACCGCTCGCCAGCAGCATATTGGTCATATCAAACCCGGCTTTAAAATTATCGAAGCCAACATTGATACGCCCGACGTTGTCCGTCAGCCCCATCACTTCAGCCACGGGAATTTTCGCCGCATTGAGATATTTGTCAGCCCGCAAAGTATGCGCCGACTCGGTCAATAGCAGGCCCTTGACGTTAAAGGCCAGCACGGCGGCAATCTGCTCCTCTTCGCGCTGGCGGTCGTAATCGTAGTTCACCACCAGCGTCTGATAACCGTGCGCGGTGGTGACCGACTCAATTCCAGCCAGCAGATCGGCAAAAATTTGATTATGAAAGGAGGGAATAAGCACACCAATGCGCGGGACGACAACGCTGATCATCGCCGGATTGTCGGGGTCCGGCTCATAGCCAATTTCGGCAATCACGCTGGCAATACGCTCCGCCGTTTCAGGCTTCACTTTATCCGGGGTACGTAAATAGCGGCTGACGGTCATCTTGGTTACGCCCGCCAGCGCTGCAATATCATTGAGCGTAATGCGTTGTGCTTTCATCTATCGGCCCGTCAAATACATCCACTGCATCAGGCCATTATGCCTGTCGTGGGTTAAAAAGAGAATCTTACCACTGACGAGTTAACCCGTTGAGCGATGGTAATTTCCGCCCCGCCTCACGTTTAGCGTAACCCCTTTTAGTAACATGGTTTTGAGTGATCTGCATCACAGTTTTACCCGTCAAAAATCCGTGAGATAGAGCACAGGTCATTCCGCTTTCGTTATTCAGGAAATCAGAATCACCGGGCACAACATTATTTATACCCTAAATAATTCGAGTTGCAGGAAGGCGGCAAGGGAGTGAATCCCGATGAACTTACTCAGGTAAGTGATTCGGGTGAACGAGCGCAGTCAACACACCTGCAACTTGAAGTATGACGGGATATATTCAGCCGTTAATCAGGATATCAAAATGAAAGACCTTTTCAGCTTACAAGGCAAACGCATTTTAATTACTGGCGCAGGACAGGGAATTGGATTTGTCATGGCGCAGGGCCTTGCGCAATATGGTGCAGAAATTATTGTTAATGATATTTCAGCCCCGCGCGCTGATGATGCGGTCATGAAATTACGCGATGAGGGCGTGACTGCCCATGCGGCAGTATTTAATGTTACCGATGCTGATGCCGTTGAAAATGCCGTTAATCAAATCGAAAACGAAATTGGCCCTATCGACGTATTATTTAATAATGCCGGAATTCAGCGCCGCCACCCGTTTACCGAATTTCCGGTACAGGAATGGAACGACGTTATTTCGGTCAACCAAACCGCCGTATTTCTCGTTTCCCAGGCCGTCGCCAAACGCATGATTGACCGCCAGCAGGGAAAAATCGTCAATATCTGCTCAATGCAGAGCGAACTCGGGCGCGACACGATAACCCCATACGCTGCGGCGAAAGGCGCAGTAAAAATGCTGACCCGTGGGATGTGCGTCGAGCTGGCGCGCTATAACGTCCAGGTCAACGGTATTGCGCCAGGCTACTTTAAAACCGCCATGACCCAGGCGCTGGTTGACGATAAAGCCTTTACCGACTGGCTGTGCAAACGCACACCCGCCGCTCGCTGGGGTGACCCGCAGGAGCTGGTCGGCGCAGCAGTATTTTTATCATCCAACGCCTCGAATTTCGTTAATGGCCATCTGCTGTTCGTCGACGGCGGAATGCTGGTCGCCGTCTGAACAAGGAGTTCACCATGGCAGGACAATGCATTATTTTGATGGGTGTATCCGGTACCGGCAAGACCACCGTCGGTCAGGCACTAGCCCAGGCGCTTGACGCGAAATTTATCGATGGCGACGATCTGCATCCTCGCAAAAATATCGTCAAAATGGCCGCCAGTCAGCCGCTTGATGATGACGATCGCCAGCCGTGGCTGGAGCGTATTGGCGATGTTATTTTCAGTCTCGGGCAGAAGAACGAATCCGGCGTGCTGGTGTGTTCGGCGCTGAAAAAGCGCTACCGCGACCAGTTGCGTGAGGGCAATCCCCATTTACGCTTCCTGTGGCTGACCGGCGACTACGACTGCATTTTGCAGCGTATGCAGGCGCGCAAAGGCCACTTTATGCCTGAAGCCCTGCTGCGCAGCCAGTTCGCCGCGCTGGAAACGCCAGACGCCAGCGAAAGCGACATTTTAGCCGTCGATATCGCCCCCGATGTCGCGAGCATTGTGGCGCACTCCATCACGCTACTCGACCATCATCAACGACAGGAGATACCGGCATGATTATTGATACCTTAACCGCCGCCGCCCAAAATAGCTTTTACCCACCGGTTATCCGCAAAGCGCTGCAGGCGGTTTTGCAACAGGAGCCGCACACCCTGCCTCCGGGAAAATATACCGTTGATGGCGATAATCTGTTTTTTACCGTTGTTGAAGGCAGCACTAAACCACTGGCGGAGCAGCGCCCGGAATATCATCGTCAGTACATAGATATTCATATTGTGCTGAGAGGTGAGGAGGTTATCGGTGCCGGTAACAAGGGTCTGGAGATCGTTGACGATGGGCCGTTTAATACCGCGCATGATATTGGCTTTTGCCAGGCAATCAGCAGCGAAACGCTGATTCACCTACATCCTGAAGAGCTGGCAATCCTGTTCCCAGGCGAACTACACCGGCCCATGGCCGCGATGGATGCAGGCGCACCGTTGCGCAAAATTATCGTCAAAATTGACTGCGCCTTACTTTAAATCAACCGGCCCCGCCACACTCCTCGCGGGGCCACGGATAACGTTTAGTTATCCAGTTCGTCCATCGATTTCACCTGATCGCGATTGATCTGCTCGGTGCGGCCGGTTTCAGCATTTTTATAGGACACCAGCCCGGTATCATCATCTACCTGCGGTTTGCCATCGGTCACAATCGTTCTGCCATCGGTGGTTTTTAGCGACTGATTAGTTGAACACCCGGCGATGGTAAACAGTGCAGCGGCGGTGAAAATTGCCGCAGTGAGTGGTTTGAATTGCATCGTGTTTCTCTCCCGTTATTCAGTCAAAAATAATACCCAAAATAATTCGAGTTGCAGGCAGGCGGCGACGCCGCGAACACCAGGAGCTTACTCCAGTAAGTGACTGGGCTGAGCAAGTATAGCCAACACACCTGCAACTTGAAGTATGACGGGTAAATCACCCTAACCACTTTAGGCTAGCTGACTGAATCGGGAGAGAAAACCAGAACTCTCCGAAGTGGCGTTTTAGCGCGAATTCCTTTGTTTTTGCTCGAAGCTCACCGCCGCGCCAATCAGGTTGGCCTCGTTGCGATACTGGCAGAGCAGAACCTGCGGCAGGAATTCTGCCAGTTCTTTCTCTTGCACCAGTTCAGCCAGGCGCTGCTTAATACCGGCAAAAATCTTATCGCTGGCGGAGATACCGCCGCCGATAATCAGGCAATCCGGGTCATAGCAGACCTGTAAATTGAGTAAGCCCACCGCCATCCAGTGGTAAAACTGCGCCACTTCCTGCTGTGCAATATCATCGCCTTCTTCCGCAAGGCGAAAAACGTCAGCGCCGGTGAGCGAGTCTGACGCCAGCGACATTCTCTGCGCGTAACGTCGCGCCATCGCCACCGCGGTCGCCAGCTCGCTAAAGGTTTGCCCATCGTGAAGCGTCATCAGGCCAAACTCTCCCGCATAGCGATGGCTGCCGCGCCGCAGAACCTTATTTTCAACAATCGCGCCGCCTACGCCGGAACCGACGATCACAAACAACACGTGCTGGTAGTCCCGCCCCGCCCCCAGCGCCGCTTCGGCGATACCCGCCGAATTGGCGTCGTTTTCAATGCACACCGGCAGCGAGAATAATGTCTCCAGCTCTTCGACAATCGCAAAGTGGTGAATATAGGGGATGGCGCTCAGCCCGCCAATTACCCCGCGCAGGGCATCGACGCTCCCCGGTGCGCTGATGGAAACGCCCTCAATATCATAGCGCTGCTGAAATTGCTGGCACAGCATCATCAGCTGCGCCTTCATCTCCGGCCAGCTGGCTGGAGTCTTAACCGACCCGGTATCAGCTAATGCGCCCTGCTGCCAGACGCCATACTTAATCGCGCTACCACCCCAGTCAAACAATAGAATTGCCATATATATCCCCTTGATTAAATTCGTAAAAATAAATTAATGCTCACAAGGATAGTCACTTTTGTTTAGCCCTGGCTTATCGCAACGCAAAAAAAAGCGCCTCCGGTGTCAACCACCGGAGGCGCTGTTACTGGCAGATTACATTACTTTTTAATCTGCGCGTGCATTTCCTGCACCGACGTCACTTTCTCAATCGCGTTGGCATTCAGTGCCATCGCCGTGGCGAAGCCGCCGTTCAGCGTGGTGTCGTAATGCACTTTGTACTGCAACGCGCTGCGGCGAATCAGCTTGGAGTCGGCAATCGCCTGACGACCCTCAGTGGTGTTGATGATGTAAGTATATTCGCCATTCTTGATACGGTCCTGAATGTGCGGACGACCTTCATGCACCTTGTTCACCAGGCGCGGATTGATGCCAGCTTCACCCAGCACAATCGCGGTACCGTGGGTCGCATCCAGCTCGAAGCCGAACTTCAGCAGTTTTGCCGCCAGGTCCACCACGCGCTCTTTGTCGCCTTCGCGTACGGAGAGCAGCGCGCGGCCCGATTTCTTCATCGTCGAGCTACTGCCCAGTTGCGCTTTAGCGAACGCTTCCGCGAAGGTGCGGCCCACGCCCATCACTTCACCGGTGGAGCGCATTTCTGGCCCTAACAGTGGGTCTACGCCCGGGAACTTGTTGAACGGCAGCACCACTTCTTTCACCGAGTAGTATGGCGGGATAACTTCTTTGGTCACGCCCTGCTGCGCCAGCGTCTGGCCTGCCATCACGCGCGCCGCGACTTTTGCCAGTGCAACGCCGGTGGCTTTCGAGACGAACGGTACGGTACGCGCTGCACGCGGGTTGACTTCAATCAGGTAGACTTCGTTGTTTTTAACCGCAAACTGCACGTTCATCAGGCCGCGTACCTGCAATTCGAAGGCCAGCTTCTGCACCTGCTCGCGCATGACGTCCTGAATTTCCTGGCTCAGCGTGTAGGCTGGCAGGGAACACGCGGAGTCACCAGAGTGGACGCCTGCCTGTTCGATGTGCTCCATGATGCCGCCAATCAGCACCATTTCGCCGTCGCAGATAGCATCCACATCGACTTCTACCGCATCATCAAGGAAACGGTCCAGCAGCACCGGGGCATCGTTAGAGACGCTGACGGCGGTCTGGAAGTAGCGACGCAGGTCAACTTCGTCATAGACGATTTCCATCGCCCGACCACCGAGCACGTAGGACGGACGCACCACCAGCGGGTAGCCAATCTCTTTCGCTTTTTCGACAGCCATTTCGATGGCGGTCACGGTGGCGTTTGCCGGTTGCTTCAGCTTCAAACGGTCAACCGCCTGCTGGAAACGCTCACGGTCTTCTGCACGGTCAATCGCATCCGGGCTGGTGCCGATAATCGGTACGCCTGCCGCTTCCAGCGCGCGCGCCAGCTTCAGCGGAGTCTGGCCGCCGTACTGCACGATAACGCCTTTCGGCTTCTCGATGCGCACGATTTCCAGCACGTCTTCCAGGGTGACCGGCTCAAAGTACAGGCGGTCGGAGGTGTCGTAATCGGTCGAAACGGTTTCCGGGTTACAGTTGACCATAATGGTCTCGTAGCCGTCTTCGCGCAGCGCCAGCGAGGCATGAACGCAGCAGTAGTCAAATTCGATACCCTGACCGATACGGTTCGGGCCGCCGCCGAGGACCATGATTTTGTCGCGGTCAACGGACGGGTTCGCCTCGCACTCATCTTCATAAGTGGAGTACATATAAGCGGTGTCGGTGGCAAATTCCGCCGCACAGGTATCTACACGCTTGTAGACCGGGTGCAGGTCGAACTGGTCGCGCAGCTTGCGGATTTCCGCTTCGCGCACGCCCGAAAGCGCGGCCAGACGCGCATCGGCAAAACCTTTACGCTTGAGCTGACGCAGGAAGTCAGCGTCAAGACCGGTAATACCGACTTCAGTCACTTTCTCTTCCAGACGAACCAGCTCTTCAATCTGCACCAGGAACCAGCGGTCGATATTGGTCAGGTTGAACACGCCGTCAACGGACAGACCAGCGCGGAAGGCGTCAGCGATATACCAGATACGCTCGGCACCGGCATCTTTCAGCTCGCGGCGAATCCTGGTCAGCGCTTCCGGGTCATCCAGGCTCACTTTCGGGTCGAAACCGGTCGCACCCACTTCCAGGCCGCGCAGCGCTTTCTGTAATGATTCCTGCTGAGTACGGCCAATCGCCATCACTTCACCGACCGATTTCATCTGAGTGGTCAGACGGTCGTTCGCGCCGACGAATTTCTCGAAGTTAAAGCGTGGGATTTTGGTCACAACGTAGTCGATGGACGGCTCAAACGACGCCGGAGTACGGCCGCCGGTGATGTCGTTCATCAGCTCATCAAGGGTGTAACCCACCGCCAGTTTCGCCGCCACTTTAGCAATCGGGAAGCCGGTGGCTTTCGAGGCCAGCGCAGAGGAGCGGGAGACGCGTGGGTTCATTTCGATAACGATCAGGCGACCGTCTTTCGGGTTGACCGAGAACTGAACGTTGGAACCGCCAGTTTCTACACCAATTTCACGCAGTACCGCCATCGAGGCGTTACGCATGATTTGGTACTCTTTATCGGTCAGGGTCTGCGCCGGAGCGACGGTGATGGAGTCACCGGTATGGATGCCCATGGCGTCGAAGTTTTCGATTGAGCAGACGATGATGCAGTTGTCGTTTTTATCACGCACCACTTCCATCTCGTACTCTTTCCAGCCAATCAGCGACTCATCAATCAGCAGCTCTTTCGTTGGGGAAAGATCCAGACCGCGCTCGCAGATCTCTTCGAACTCTTCGCGGTTGTAGGCGATACCGCCGCCGGTGCCGCCCATGGTGAAAGATGGGCGAATGATGCACGGATAGCCGACGTCAGCAGCAACCGCCAGCGCTTCTTCCATAGTGTGAGCGATGCCAGAACGCGCGGTGTCGAGGCCGATTTTCTTCATCGCCACGTCGAAACGGCGGCGGTCTTCGGCTTTATCAATCGCGTCAGCAGTGGCGCCAATCATGGTGACGCCAAACTCTTCGAGTACGCCCTGACGTTCCAGTTCCAGCGCACAGTTCAGCGCAGTCTGGCCGCCCATGGTCGGCAGAACCGCATCCGGGCGCTCTTTTTCGATAATTTTGCGTACCACTTCCCAGTGAATCGGCTCGATGTAGGTCGCATCGGCCATTTCCGGGTCGGTCATGATGGTCGCCGGGTTGGAGTTCACCAGAATGACGCGATAACCCTCTTCGCGCAGCGCTTTACACGCCTGCGCGCCGGAGTAGTCAAATTCACAAGCCTGGCCGATAACGATCGGGCCAGCGCCAAGAATCAGGATGCTTTTTATATCTGTACGTTTTGGCATTTTGTTTGCTCCTGATTATTTTGCTGAAGAACGGTAGTGCTTAATCAATTCGATAAAGTGGTCGAACAGCGGCGCGGCATCGTGCGGACCCGGGCTCGCCTCCGGGTGTCCCTGGAAGCTGAATGCTGGTTTATCGGTACGATGGATCCCCTGCAGGGTGCCGTCGAACAGCGACTTGTGGGTCACGCGCAGGTTAGCAGGCATCGAGGCTTCATCCACCGCAAAACCGTGGTTCTGCGCGGTAATCATCACCACATTGTTATCAATATCTTTAACCGGGTGGTTACCACCATGGTGACCAAACTTCATCTTGATGGTCTTCGCTCCGCTCGCCAGCGCCAGCAGCTGATGGCCGAGGCAGATGCCGAATACCGGAATCTCGGTTTCGAGGAACTTCTCAATCGCTTCGATGGCGTAGTCGCACGGAGCCGGGTCACCGGGGCCGTTAGACAGGAAGATGCCGTCCGGATTCATCTTCAGCACGTCTTCAGCGGAGGTCTTCGCCGGCACTACCGTCAGACGGCAGCCGCGGTCGACCAGCATGCGCAGAATGTTGCGTTTCGCGCCGAAATCATAGGCCACAACGTGGAACGGCAGGTCGCTTTCTGCTTTGGCTTCCGGCAGGTCGCCCGCCAGAGTCCAGCTACCTTGCGTCCAGCTGTAGGTTTCTGCGGTAGTCACTTCCTTCGCCAGATCCATCCCGTTCAGGCCCGGGAACGCTTTCGCTTTTTCCAGCGCCAGCTGTGCATCCGGGCTGTCGCCCGCAATAATGCAGCCGTTCTGCGCGCCTTTCTCACGCAGCAGACGGGTCAGCTTACGGGTATCGATATCGGCGATCGCCACGATGTTATGGCGCTTCAGGTAAGAAGAGAGGTCTTCGGTATTGCGGAAGTTGCTGGCAATCAGCGGCAGGTCGCGAATGACCAGGCCCTGCGCATGTACCTGAGAAGATTCTTCATCAGCGGCGTTAGTGCCGACATTGCCGATATGGGGATAAGTCAGAGTGACGATTTGGCGGGAATAGGAAGGATCAGTGAGGATTTCTTGATAACCGGTCATTGAAGTATTGAAAACGACTTCCCCAACCGCCGTGCCGGTAGCCCCAATGGCCCGACCGTGAAACTGGGTTCCGTCTTCCAGAACCAATAGCGCTGACTTAATCAAAACACCCTCCAGAGAATATCCACTCACTTTATTTGCATATTAATTCATAATGCAGATCTGAATCAATGCAAATCTGTTGCCCGCAGAATTTTGGCAAACGGCGGCATTCTGGAGAGATGGCGGGTAAAAGTCAACTTAAAGCGGATATTTTTAATCTTATTTCAGGCCACTGTTCAGCAATACCAGCCTTAGCTGGTAAAAAGATCAACTAACTAGCCAGGGAAAACGCTTGCGGGGCCGGATTATTGTAAAATCATTGAACGGAGAACAAAAAAGTAGACCAGATGGTCAAAATTTACAATAAAACAACAATAAATACGAAGATAACATAATATTTTGAAGCCTTGATGATAAAAATATAAAAAGATCGGAAAAATAAAAGGGCAATAAAATATTGCCCTTTGCAATCAATTACATATTGAATGCAATAACCACATCACGATGGGTAATAATCGTTATAAAGAGTTCAGTTCAAGCACGTCACGCATATCAAAAAGACCATTTTTCTTACCTTTCAACCATAATGCGGAGCGAACTGCACCATTTGCAAAAGTCATCCGGCTGGAGGCCTTATGGCTGATTTCGATACGTTCGCCGATATCGGCAAACATCGCCGTATGCTCACCGACGATATCTCCGGCGCGCACGGTGGCAAAACCGATCGTGCCCGGCTCGCGTTCACCGGTGTAACCTTCGCGACTGTAGACCGCACAGTCCTTCAGATTTTTATCCAGAGCACCAGCAATCGCCTCGCCCATCGCTAACGCCGTACCCGATGGGGCATCGACTTTGTGGCGATGGTGCGCTTCGATAATTTCGATATCGGTGTAGTCGCCCATCACCTTCGCCGCCTTCTCCAGCAGCTTTAACATCACGTTGACGCCGACGCTAAAGTTGGCGGCGAATACAATGGCGATTTCCTGCGAAGCATCGCGAATCGCCTGCTTCCCGGCATCATCAAAGCCGGTGGTGCCGATCACCATCCCTTTACCGTGTTGACGGCAAAAAGCGAGGTGGTTCAGCGTGCCTTCCGGGCGGGTAAAATCGATGAACACGTCAAAATCATCTTTTACCGCCTCAAGGCTGCTTTGCACCACAACGCCCGACTTACCCACGCCTGCCAGCTCGCCCGCATCGCTGCCGAGCAGTGAGGAGCCTTCACGTTCCAGAGCCGCGCCAAGCGCCGCGCCGTCCATTTGCTGTACCGCCTGGATTAACTGGCGTCCCATCCGGCCGCCCGCGCCCGCGATGGCCACGCGGATTTGTGCATCATGCATAGCTATTCTCTTTTGTTAACACTACGTAAATTGTTTTCAGAGTAACCAGCCCATCGATGAGCCGCTACTCAAAAACACCGATAATTAGAAATTTATGACAAACTGCCGCCGATATCAGTAAAAACTATACGATTGTGCCGGGAATTTGGCGTTGAGTAGTGAGAAGGGGTACGCATGTGGATTCAGGAACCCCGGTTCGGCCATTTGCAGGCCAATCCGGGGTCAGCTATTGATGAAAAGCCGAACAATTAATGCAGGAACAGCTCTCCTGGAGGGAAGCCATACAGGAACCAGGTGACCGCCAGCAGATCGGCGCTGCCGCCGGGGCTGAGATGGCGAACAATCAGTTCATCGTCCAGCTGACGTAACGCTTCCAGCCCTCCGTCGGCCAGCACTCCGCCTTCCCACAGCAGCTTTTGCGCCTGCTGCTGAACAAAGTTGAGTCCTTCCAGCCCGCCGCGTGAAACCAGGTTGGTATCGTCATTCCACGCCATCAGATGCAGCAAGGTCTGTAATAACGCCAGATTGGTATCGCCGGTATCTTCCATCACGCGATTAAATACCGGCATCGCCTGAGTGCGCACGGTACGAAAGCCGCTTTCCGCCTCTCCTCGGGCACCAGACAGCCCGTAGCGCAGGAAATGCGCCTCGCCTTTGCTCACCTTCTTCCCTTCCGAGGCGGAAAGCTCGCGCCCAACCACGCCGCGACAGAATCGGGCAACCTGATCGCAAACCCGGTGCTGTTCAACCGGCTCCCCTCGGGCAACCAACCTTCCTGCCGCCGCGCTGAGCAGGCCAAAAGCGAAGATCGCCCCGCGATGGGTATTCACCCCCCCGGTGACCTCCAGCATATCCGTCTCGCAGGCCATGCCCACCGGACGCAGCATCATCAGCACCTGTTCCGGTGTGATATTGGCCGTGTCGTGACCCATAATGAAAAACTTCTCCATCCACGGGGCGACAACCGCCGTACTGGCTTCAAATGACGCCAGATCCATATCCTGATGCGCGCCGGTGTTACGGATATCCACCAGACCCGGCTTCGGCGTCAGGCGAACTTCCGTCAGCAGCGCCCGCTCCACGCGAGAAACGATATCCTCCGCCGCGACCGTTTGACGACTCAACTGGCGATGCTGGCTCATGATCACTTCGCTCATGCCTTCTCTCCTCGATGCGTTTAGCTGGCGGTTTTAACCTGATGAATCACGTCAATCACTGAACCATCGCGATAGCGCACTACCGCCACCACCCTGTCGGTAAATTCGATCGACTCAGGTTTACCGGTCAGAAGCTCGGCGCGCTGTTGTAGCTCTTCAATGGTCATCAGCGGGATACCGGCGCTGCGCAGGTTATCGATCAGATCCTGACGCGCCGGATTCACGGCAATACCGTGGTCGGTCACCAGCACATCCACGCTGGCCCCCGGCGTGACGCGAGTCAGCACCTTCTCCACCACGCACGGAATGCGCCCGCGCACCAGCGGCGCGGTGATAATGGTTAAATCAGCCCCTGCCGCCGTATCGCTATGGCCGCCGGAAGCGCCACGCAGCACGCCGTTGGAGCCGGTCATCACGTTGACGTTGAACCCGGTATCAATTTCCAGCGCACTCAGCATCACCACGTTCAGGCGCTCGCAAGAGATGCCTTTAGAACTTGGGTTCGCGTACTGATTAGCAGAGATTTCGATATGGTTCGGGTTATTCGCCAGCGAGCGCGCAGCATCGCCGTCGAAAGACTGGGTATCCAGTAGCGCTTTAATCAGGCCCTTTTCATGCAGGTCGACCATCGTGCCGGTGATCCCGCCCAGACCAAAGCTGGCGGTGATCTCATTACGACGCATCTTATCTTCGAGGAAGCGGGTTACCGCCAGCGACGCGCCGCCAGTACCGGTTTGCAAAGAGAAGCCGTCTTTGAAGTAGCCAGAATGTTCGATCACTTTGGCCGCCTGGCGAGCGATCAGTAGCTCGCGCGGGTTGCTGGTCAGGCGGATCGCCCCGGCGGTGATTTTCGCCGGATCGCCAACTTCCTCAACCTGCACGATCAGATCAACCTGATCCTGAGCGATACTGGCCGGGTAGTTCGGATAATCAACCCACTCTTCGGTCAGCAGCACCACGCATTTGGCCGCGTCAGCATCCACTTTGGCGTAGCCCAGTGAGCCGCAGCGAGATTTGCCGCTAAAGCCGTTGGCGTTGCCATACTCATCGCAACACGGCACCCCAAGGAACGCCACGTCAATATTCAGTTCGCCGGTTTGCACTAAATGTGCACGACCGCCGTGGGAGTGAATTTGTACCGGGTTTTCCATCAGGCCCGCGGAGATCTCTTCCCCGAGCTTACCGCGCAGGCCAGAGGTGTAAATCTGGCGAACCACGCCGTTTTTAATATGCTCGATCAGCGGCCAGTGAGCGTCAATCAGCGAGCTTGAGGCTAGCGTCAGATCGCGAAAGCCCATTTCAGCCAGCTTCGCCACCACCATATTGACCACCTTGTCGCCGCCGCGAAACGCGTGGTGGAAGGAGATGGTCATACCGTTTTGCAGCCCGGAGCGGCGAATCGCCTCTTCCAGCGAGGCGCAAATTTTACGTTGGCGCTTTTCGCTTTCGCTGGCCAACCACGGGCTTTTCGCCGTCACGCCCGCATAGGGCTCTAACCCTTCCGGCACGACGTATTGTTGATTAAGCATTGCCACGGTCTCTTTCATTATTTCCCCCTTAATCACGAATGCCGGAAGCCGACAGCGCCACAACTTTGCGCGCATGATCGATAATCGGTCCATCTATCATCTTGCCGTTCAGCGATACCACGCCCAGACCGCGTTCTTCCGCCTCTTCCGCCGCCGCGATCACGTCCCGCGCATGCTCGACATCTTTAAGCGTTGGGGCATAAACCTGATGCAGCAGCTCAATCTGGCGCGGGTTGACCAGCGATTTGCCGTTAAAGCCGAGGTTTTTCGCCAGATTCGCTTCCGCGAGGAAACCTTCTTCGTTGTTGATATCCGACCACACCACGTCATAGGCCGCGATCCCGGCAACGCGGGCGGCGTGCAGCACCGCGCAGCGGGCATAAAACAGCTCGGTGCCGTCGCCGCGGCAGGTGCCCATATCCATCACGTAGTCAAAGGCCGCCAGCGCAATGGCCGACAAACGCGGGCTGGAGCGGGCGATCTCGACCGCATTCACCACGCCGAGCGCTGATTCAATCGCCGCCATTAATTTGGTGCTGCCCACTTCCCGGCCACACTCGCGCTCAATGCGCTCAACGTGGGCTTCCAGCTCATGGATATCTTCTTTGCTATCGGTTTTCGGCAAACGGACCATATCCACGCCCGCACGCACCACCGCTTCGAGGTCAGCAAGGCCAAACGGGGTATTGAGCGGGTTAATACGCACCACGGTTTCGACATCCCGATACAGCGGATGCTGTAGCGCGTGGTGCACCAGCAGGCGGGCGGTATCTTTTTCACGCAGCGAAACGGCATCTTCGAGGTCAAACATCACCGCGTCTGCGCCGTAAACAAAAGAGGTGCTTAACATCGCGGCGTTGGCTCCGGGAATAAACAGCATACTGCGGCGAGGTTTCATAGCTGGCTCCATTGCAGTTGAGATTGTTTAGCTGCACGCAGCGCCGCGGCCTGAACGCGAGCCTTCAGTACGCATTCAAGCGCACCTTTATCATCGACGACCACATTCGCCCGGGTGACGCCAAGCTGCGCCAACGTCTCTCTGACCACCCGCTCAATCGCGGCGCCAAACTGCTGCTTCACGACGCTGTCGATTTCAAGCTGGATACCCGGCTCATTAGCAGGCCCAATCCTGACCATCACATCGCTGGACTCCAGCGTGCCGGCCAGGGCGTCAATCATCATTTCCATAGAGGCAGATCCTTAGTTATGGAGGTAAAATCAGGCGGTTTGATGTTCGCTTTCCGCCAGATGCATCAGAAAAGAGAGCGTTCCCGGCGGAACCAGCGGCTCGATAGCCGACCACCGGCGCTCTTTATAGAGCTTGCGCACTCGGGAAGCGGAGATCGGCCCGCCATCTTTCTCAACCCGATCCAGCTCAACCACCTGAATGGTCGGTGTAGCGCCGGGCGCTTCAAGCAACTGCTGCATGCGCAGGTTGTAATGGCGGGTTAATGAACACAGCGGCTCGCTGCCGACAAAACGGTGGGTTATCTGTAGCGCCGGGGCGAGATGTTCGCGGAAAAGCTGGAGATCGATCTGGCAGTGGCAGTCGTCGACCACGCCTTTGTCTTTCAGGAAATAGCCGGGGAACGTCGCCCGGGAGATCAGGTAAGCCGATCCCGGATGCAGGGTGACGTTTTCAATTCCCGCAATCCCTTGCTCAATCAGCGCTACGCGATCCTGATAGCTGAAAAATGACGCATCTTCCTTCACCACGAACAGATGCAGCCAGTCGCACTGGCGGGCGGCCTGCTCGACCAGCCATCGATGCCCCAGCGTAAAAGGGTTGGCGTTCATCACGATGGCGCCAATTTTTTCCCCCGGCTGGCGATACATCGTGAGCTGGCGGCAATAACGGGCCAGACGTTCGCGGCTATTTTCCATCAAAACGGCCTGGTCTCCCGCGCGGGCGATAGGCCAGAATCCAGCGCAGGAAAAGAGCGCGGCGTTATACGGCTTGGTGAATAAAAACAGTTCGCTACGGCCCAGTTCATACGCCTGAGTCATCAGTTCGGTCAGCAGCTTCAGGCTTAGCCCTTCCCCCTGTAGCGACGGGTCGACGGCAATACACTTCAGAACGCATCCGGCAATTGCGCCACAGCCAACAATGCGCCGCTGGTGTTCGGCGACAATCACGATTTCGCAATCTGCTTCCAGCGAGAGCTGATGTTCATGAAGGAAAAGATCGATAGCCTCCCGCCGACGGGGATCTTTCTGTACCGTGACGCGTTTTAATATCAGGTTCATTTTTTTAGCGCTTCATTGACCAAAAACGAACTGTATTTCGCCACCGTTCCCGTAGCGGTTCTTTTATTTAAATCACACTTTTTCCCGTACCTTAATTGGCTTTATGGTTTTTATGTTGTTAATTAATTCAGAAGAATAAAAACAATTAAATTAATTAAAAACACGACCGATCAGTGAAGATAATCACATATCAGCCCGGAGCATATTTATTATGATGCCGCCGTCCTATTATTGCTTTTTCTAACGGCATTAATACACAAAATCATTCAAGTTGCATCGAGGCGGTAACTGAATGAATCCCCAGGAGCTTACGCATAGTAAGTGACTGGGGTGAGTGAAGGCTGCCAACAAAGAGGCAGCTTGAAGGATGATGTGTATATTCCTTTTTTTAACAGGGTGACGTCTTATGACTAACATGAGCCAGGCTCCGGCTGCGGAGAAAAAAGGCGTTAGCGATATACTGGGGTTTAAAATCTTCGGTATGCCGCTTCCGCTTTACGCGTTTGCATTAATTACACTACTACTTTCACACTTTTATGACGCGCTACCCACTGATATCGTGGGCGGCTTCGCGATAATGTTTATTATTGGCGCTATCTTTGGTGAAATTGGTAAACGTCTGCCGATATTTAATAAATATATTGGTGGCGCACCGGTAATGATCTTCCTGGTGGCCGCATATTTTGTTTATGCCGGTATTTTCACGCAGAGAGAAATCGACGCAATCACCAATGTGATGGATAAAAGTAACTTCCTGAACTTATTCATCGCAGTGTTGATTACCGGTGCTATTCTCGCGGTTAACCGTAAACTGTTGCTGAAATCCCTGCTGGGTTATATTCCAACTATCCTTATGGGGATCCTTGGCGCATCAATTTTCGGTATTGCTATCGGGCTGTGCTTCGGTATTTCTATCGATCGCATCATGATGCTGTATGTCCTGCCAATTATGGGCGGCGGCAACGGCGCAGGCGCGGTTCCGCTGTCTGAAATTTATCACTCCGTCACCGGTCGTTCTCGTGAAGAGTACTACTCCACCGCGATTGCTATTCTGACCATCGCCAACATCTTCGCCATCGTTTTCGCCGCACTCCTCGATATTATCGGCAAAAAATATACCTGGCTGAGCGGTGAAGGCGAGTTGGTACGTAAAGCTTCATTCAAAGTCGAAGACGATGAAAAAGCGGGCGCGATTACCCATCGTGAAACGGCTGTCGGCCTGGTGCTCGCCACCACCTGCTTCCTGCTGGCCTACGTCATTGCCAAGAAAATTCTGCCAAGCATTGGCGGTGTCTCTATCCACTACTTCGCCTGGATGGTACTGATCGTCGCGGCGCTGAACGCTTCTGGTCTCTGCTCACCGGAAATCAAAGCCGGTGCTAAACGTCTGTCTGACTTCTTCTCTAAGCAACTGCTGTGGGTACTGATGGTCGGCGTCGGCGTGTGCTACACCGACCTGCAAGAGATCATCGACGCGATCACCTTCGCTAACGTGGTGATTGCCGCTGTCATCGTAGTCGGTGCCGTCGTCGGTGCCGCTGTCGGCGGTTGGCTGATTGGCTTCTTCCCGATTGAATCCGCAATTACCGCTGGCCTGTGTATGGCTAACCGCGGCGGTTCCGGTGACCTGGAAGTGCTGTCTGCCTGTAACCGTATGAATCTTATCTCCTATGCGCAAATCTCCTCCCGTTTGGGCGGCGGTATTGTGCTGGTCATCGCGAGCATCGTGTTCGGCATGATGATGTAATAAACACGCACGATGGCGATGTTTGAGCGTAAACCACAGCGGTGCAAATTAGGGTCCAGGGCCGGGGGCGGCTTCGGGAAATCCACCCTAACTCCTTAGCCGGACGCACCAATGAATTTACTTTCAAACACGCCATCGTGCCCTTACTTTTGGACCTTTTCATGAGTGATGCAGTGCTGCTGGGTGAAGGCTTCACCCTGATGTTCCTCGGCATGGGATTCGTGCTGGCGTTTCTGTTCCTGCTGATTTTCGCCATCCAGGGCATGTCCGTCGCCGTTAACCGCTTCTTCCCTGAACCGGCTCCGGCGCCGAAGGCGGCGCCTGCCGCCGCCACGCCCGCTGACGACTTCGCCCGCTTAAAGCCGGTGATTGCCGCCGCTATCCACCACCATCGCCGCCTTAACCCTTAATTCACGGAGCTTCCATGACCGTTGCCATTACCGATGTCGTCCTGCGCGACGCCCACCAGTCCCTTTTCGCCACCCGCCTGCGTCTTGACGATATGCTGCCGATTGCCGCTCAGCTTGATGACGTCGGCTACGGCTCCCTCGAATGCTGGGGCGGCGCCACCTATGACGCCTGCATCCGCTTTCTCGGCGAAGACCCGTGGGTCCGCCTGCGCGAGCTTAAAAAAGCCATGCCGAAGACCCCGCTGCAGATGCTGCTGCGCGGCCAGAACCTGCTCGGCTACCGCCACTACGCCGATGACGTGGTGGAGCGCTTCACTGAGCGCGCCGTTAAAAACGGCATGGACGTGTTCCGCGTCTTCGACGCCATGAACGACCCGCGCAATATGAAAGCCGCACTCCAGGCGGTGCGCAGCCACGGCGCGCACGCCCAGGGCACGCTCTCGTACACCACCAGCCCGGCGCACACGCTACAGACCTGGCTGGACCTGACCGAACAGTTGCTGGAGACCGGCGTCGATTCCATCGCCATCAAGGATATGTCCGGCATCCTGACGCCTTCCGCTGCTTTCGAGCTGGTCAGCGAAATCAAAAAACGCCACGACGTGCGCCTGCACCTGCACTGCCACGCCACCACCGGGATGGCGGAGATGGCCCTGCTGAAGGCCATCGAAGCGGGCGTTGACGGCGTCGACACCGCCATCTCCTCGATGAGCGCCACCTACGGCCATCCGGCCACCGAGGCGCTGGTTGCCACCCTCGCGGGCACAAAATACGACACCGGGCTGGATATCCTGAAGCTGGAGAGCATCGCGGCGTACTTCCGCGAGGTGCGCAAGAAATACCACGCCTTTGAAGGCCAGTTGAAGGGCTGTGACAGCCGCATTCTGGTGGCCCAGGTGCCGGGCGGGATGCTCACCAACCTCGAAAGCCAGCTGAAGCAGCAGAACGCCGCCGACAGGCTGGATGAGGTGCTGGCGGAAATCCCCCGCGTGCGCGAGGACCTCGGCTTTATCCCGCTGGTCACCCCGACTTCACAGATTGTCGGCACCCAGGCGGTGCTCAACGTCCTCACCGGCGAGCGTTACAAAACCATCGCTAAAGAAACGGCGGGCATTCTGAAAGGCGAATACGGCCACACCCCGGTGCCGGTGAATGCCGCATTGCAGGCCCGCGTGCTGGAAGGGGCTGCCCCGGTGACCTGCCGCCCGGCGGACCTGCTGAAGCCGGAGCTGGCTGCGCTGGAAGCTGACGTGAAGCGCCAGGCGCAGGAGAAGGGCATTACGCTTGCGGAAAACGCCATCGACGACGTGCTGACCGTGGCCCTTTTCCCGCAAATCGGCCTCAAATTCCTCGAGAACCGTAACAACCCGGCGGCGTTTGAGCCGGTACCACAGGCAGAAACCGCGCAGCCTGCTGCTCCGGTAAAAGCCGCCGCCTCCGGCATCTATACCGTCGAAGTCGAAGGTAAAGCCTTTGTGGTGAAGGTCAGCGACGGCGGCGATATCAGCCAGCTGACCACTGCCGTTCCTGCCCCCGCGCCAGCAGCTTCGGCCCCGGTCGGCGCAGGCACCCCGGTTGCCGCCCCGCTGGCGGGCACCATCTGGAAGGTGATTGCCACCGAGGGCCAGACGGTCGCCGAAGGCGACGTACTGCTGATTCTGGAAGCCATGAAGATGGAAACCGAAATCCGCGCCGCGCAGGCCGGGACCGTGCGCGGTATCGCGGTGAAATCCGGCGACGCGGTCGCCGTCGGTGACACCCTGATGCAGCTTGCGTAAGGAAGAGGAACGGAAATGGAAAGTCTGAACGCCCTGATTCAGGGCATGGGCCTGATGCACCTCGGCATCGGCCAGGCCATCATGCTGCTGGTGAGCCTGCTGTTGCTGTGGCTGGCGATTGCGAAGAAGTTCGAGCCGTTACTGCTGCTGCCGATTGGCTTCGGCGGCCTGCTGTCGAATATCCCGGAAGCCGGGCTGGCGCTGACCGCCCTGGAGAGCCTGCTGGCGCACCACGACGCCGGGCAGCTGGCGGTGATTGCCGCGAAGCTCAACTGCCTGCCGGACGTGCATGCCATCAAGGAGGCATTAGCGCTGGCGCTGCCGTCGGTACAGGGGCAGATGGAAGACCTCGCCGTGGATATGGGCTACTCGTCCGGGGTGCTGGCGATTTTCTATAAGGTCGCCATCGGTTCGGGCATTGCCCCGCTGGTGATTTTTATGGGCGTCGGGGCGATGACCGACTTCGGCCCGCTGCTGGCTAACCCGCGCACCCTGCTGCTGGGGGCGGCGGCGCAGTTCGGTATCTTCGCCACGGTGCTCGGGGCGCTGACGCTGAACTACTTCGGCCTGATTTCCTTCACCCTGCCGCAGGCGGCGGCCATCGGCATTATCGGCGGCGCGGACGGCCCGACGGCGATTTACCTGTCGGGCAAGCTGGCGCCGGAGCTGCTGGGGGCCATCGCGGTAGCGGCGTACTCATATATGGCGCTGGTGCCGTTAATCCAGCCGCCGATAATGAAGGCGCTGACCACGGATAAGGAGCGGAAAATCCGCATGGTGCAGCTGCGCACGGTGAGTAAGCGGGAAAAAATCCTCTTCCCGGCGGTGCTGTTGCTGCTGGTGGCGCTGCTGCTGCCGGACGCGGCCCCGCTGCTGGGGATGTTCTGCTTCGGTAACCTGATGCGCGAGAGCGGCGTGGTGGAGCGCCTGAGCGACACGGTGCAGAACGGGCTGATTAATATCGTGACCATTTTCCTCGGATTATCCGTGGGCGCGAAGCTGGTGGCGGATAAGTTCCTGCAGCCGCAGACGCTGGGAATTCTGGTGCTGGGGGTGATTGCGTTCTGCGTGGGTACCGCCGCCGGGGTGCTGATGGCGAAGCTGCTCAATAAGTTCAGCAAGAATCCGATTAACCCGTTGATTGGTTCTGCCGGGGTGTCGGCGGTGCCAATGGCGGCAAGGGTGTCGAACAAGGTGGGCCTGGAGTCGGACCCGCAGAACTTCCTGCTGATGCACGCGATGGGCCCGAACGTGGCCGGAGTAATTGGCTCGGCGATTGCCGCCGGGGTGATGCTTAAGTACGTGCTGGCGATGTAAATCCGTGCTCTTCCCGGCTTGCGCTGCGCTTAGCCGGGCTACGGATTGCAGACGATTGTGAACCTGTAGCCCGGGTAAGGCGCTTGCGCCGCGACCCGGGAAGATCCCGAAGCAAATTTACCGCCACCGGGATACGTAAAACGTCGTATTCCGACTGAATGACTTCTGAAATCAGCAAAACTGTGGGCCGATTCAGCGTCATTAGCCCCGAAAAAAGAGAAAATGACCTTTTGATGTCAATTCGCCCAATGTTTACCCGAAAAATCACGCACTGGTTTGCCCGACGTTCGTTCCAGAACCGTATCTTTCTGTTGATCCTGTTCACCTCAACAATCGTGATGCTGGCGATGTCATGGTATGTCACCAGCATGACCGAGGAACGCCTGCATTACCAGGTTGGCCAGCGCGCGCTGATTCAGGCGATGCAAATCTCCGCCATGCCCGAACTGGTCGAAGCAGTGGAAAAACACGATCTGGCGCGGATTAAGGCGCTTATCGACCCAATGCGATCGTTTTCCGATGCCACCTACATCACCGTCGGCGACGCAAAAGGTCAGCGCCTGTATCACGTGAATCCTGATGAAATCGGTAAATATATGGAGGGCGGCGACAGCGACGACGCGCTGTACAATGCCAAAAGCTACGTTTCGGTGCGTAAAGGATCGCTCGGCTCTTCGTTACGCGGCAAATCGCCGATCCAGGACAGCACCGGCAAAGTGCTCGGCATCGTATCGGTGGGCTATACCATCGAACAGCTGGAAAACTGGCTCAGTTTACAGATCGGATCGCTGCTGATCCCGATGGCTATCATGCTGCTCCTGCTGCTCTACTGCGCCCGGCGTTTCTCGCTGCATATTAAAAAACAGATGCTGAATATGGAACCGCAGCAGCTATCACAACTGCTTATTCAGCAAAGCGTGCTGTTTGAATCGGTATTTGAGGGGCTGATTGCTATCGATTCACACTACAAAATTACCGCCATTAATCAGACTGCGCGGCGGCTATTGAACCTGAGCCAGCCGGAAACCATCCTGATCGGCAAAAGCATCAGCAGCGTTATCTCCCAGGAGACGTTCTTCTACGACGCGCCGCAGGAGAACAAGAAAGATGAAATCGTCACCTTTAATCAGATCAAAGTGATCGCCAGTCGGATGGCCGTCACGCTCAATAGCGAGCCTCAGGGCTGGGTCATTAGCTTTCGTAGCAAAGACGATATCAACACCCTTAGCCTGCAGCTCAGCCAGGTCCAGCAGTACGCAGATAACCTGCGTGCCGTGCAGCATGAGCATCGCAACCTAATCTCCACTATCGCCGGTTTGCTGTTTTTAAAACGCTACGATAACGCGCTGGATCTCATTCAGCAGCAGTCTGAAAGCCACCAGAAAGTGCTCGATTTTATTGCGCGTAATTTTAAAGTGAACCACCTCGCCGGGTTGCTGATCGGCAAATACTATCGCGCCAAAGAGCTCGGTTTAGAACTGGTATTCGACCCCTCCTGTTACGTCGATACTCTACCTTCATCACTTTCACACAATGAATGGATCTCGATCGTCGGCAATCTGCTGGACAACGCCTACAATGCCACCTTACGCCAACCGGCAGGTTCAAAGCAGATCGAGTGCCTGATCAACAGCGAGGGCGGTGAAGTGATCATCGAGATCGCCGATCAGGGATGTGGAATTGATGAGCTAATGCGCGATCGCATTTTTGAACGCGGCGTGACCAGCAGCGACAGCGGCGATCATGGTATCGGCCTGTGGCTGGTTCGCAGCTACGTTGAGCAGGCGGGCGGCAATATCGTTGTCGATGACAACATCCCCTTTGGCGCTATTTTTACTCTTTATATCCCCCTGACCCGAGATGAACATCATGGATAGCATCACAACCCTCATCGTTGAAGACGAACCTATGCTGGCGGAAATCCTGGTGGATACCATCAAACAATTTCCCCAGTTCGCAGTCATTGGCATTGCCGATAAACTGGAAAGCGCCAAAAAGCTGCTCCGTCTCTATCAGCCACAGCTGATTCTGCTGGATAACTTTTTGCCCGATGGCAAAGGCCTCGATCTAATCCGCCACGCCGTCAACACCAACTACAAAGGCCGCATCATTTTTATTACTGCTGATAATCACATGGATACCATCAGTGAAGCCCTGCGGATGGGGGTTTTTGATTATCTGATTAAGCCGGTGCACTATCAGCGCTTGCAGCATACGCTTGAGCGCTTTGCCCGCTATCGCAGCTCACTGCGCTCCAGCGAACAGGCCAGCCAGACCCACGTTGACGCCCTGTTTAATATTCAGGCCAAGGAGCATACCGAAGCCGCTGGGTCTGCGCTGCGCGGCATCGATGAAAGTACCTTTAATCGCGTATTACAGCTCTTCACTGACCCGGAAATCGTGCATACTGCCGACACGCTCGCCCGCATTCTCGGCAGCAGTAAAACCACCGCTCGCCGCTACCTGGAGCAAGGGGTGAAAAATGATTTTCTCGAAGCGGAAATCAGCTACGGTAAAGTCGGCAGACCGGAGCGGATTTATCACGGTAAAGTGACCAACACCGCTTAATCACCCCGGCGAAAACCGCAAGATTCGCGGATCACCAGCGCGGGCGGCAGAATAATACGTTTCGGCGGCTCATCATTGCCCTGAATACGGCTATACAGCAGCTCGCCCGCTTTACGACCAATCTCTTTCGCCGCCACCGAAACGGTGGTTAGCGCAGGCTGAACCAGTGCCGCTTCGGTAATATCATCGAAGCCCACCAGCGCAAAATCTCGCCCCGGTTCGCGGCCCATTTTACGCAGCGCCTGCATCACTCCCAGAGCGACAATATCCTGATAGCAAACGGCGGCGGTAATTTGCGGATATTGCGATAACAGCGATTCCGCCACTTTGGCGCCATCAATCTGGCTTGCCTGCGCGGTGACGATCCAGTGTGGATTCGGAGAAATACCGCTTTCCAGCAGCGTGCTGGTAAAACCGCCAATGCGCTGCGCCCGGGTGCCGGAACTCGGGCTGCCGCCGATAAAGGCGATATTCTGATGACCCATTTTTAGCAGATGCGTCGTCGCCATCTGGGTGCCAAGAAAGTTGTCGGTGCCGACAAAATCAAAGTCCGGGTCGCTCAGCGGGCGCACCACCATAATGGCCGGGATATTGCGTCTTTTCAGCGCATCGAAAAACGAGGACGGCGTTTCCCGCGCCGCGCACAGCACCATCCCACAGGCGCTATTGCGCATCAGCGAATCCACAAACTTCTGCTGACGTTCGCCAGATTCTTCACTGTTAGCCAGAAACAGCAGTAAATCATGGCGTTCCATTTCATGGCTCAGGCCCGCCGTCATCTCACCATAAAAGGGGTTGGTGATGTCGTGCAGCAGCAGTCCAACCTGATTGCTGCTGCGGTTGCGTAGGTTGGCGGCGGTCTGATTGTAGACGTAGCCGGTCTCATCCAGCGCTTTCAATACCCGGTCGCGCGTGGCCTGCGAAATACGCCCCCGATTGCGCAATACCATTGAGACGGTCGCCGTAGAGACCCCCGCCCGTTCGGCGACCTGCGCCAGCGTCACTGTCGTCATGATTCCTCCTGTTCGTTCACATCAGGTTAATCGAATAACCTAAAAATTGCATTTTTCCCTGTGACTGCACTCACATTAACGCCCATTTCACTCGCTCAGTTGCTGATTATGCCGGGTTAATCGCGTTAACCACACTATCAAAATAAGGTTAATCGATTAATCTTAATTTAGCGAATATGGAGAGAATACATGCAAACGACCTATGATAAATTCCCTGAAGTAGCTATTCAGGGTTACGACGACCAGGCCTGGCAAGGCTGGGAAGCGATCGCCGCGGCGCTTAATAGCCGAATTTCCAACGCGTCCAGAACCATCGTAGTTGTGGATTGTTATCCTGGCGTACGGCTTGCAGAGCTGGAGCAACGCCTGCTGCCGTTACTCAATGCCCGGCTTGCGCTCAACGTCGAATCTGCCCGCCGGGATGAGCAAGCGCTGCACGACCTATTGGCGCGCAATCTCACCGACGACCGCGTATTCGGCGTCCTCTCCTGTCATCATCTGGATGAGTTTTTTGATGAAGAAAAGCTATGCCGGATACGCCAGCAAATCGACGCCACCCACGAGGGCGTAATTGTCGTCTACGGGCCAGGCGCGGCATTAGCGCATCCAGGCGATGTCCTGATTTACGCCGACCTGCCGCGCTGGGAAATTCAGCAGCGTATGCGCCACGATGGGCTGGGCAACTGGGGGGCTAAGAACCAGGATGAAGATATTCTTCGCCGCTACAAGCGCGCCTTTTTTATTGAATGGCGGGTCTTCGATCGCCATAAAACTCCGCTGCTCAAGCGAGCTGATTTTCTGCTCGATACCACCGTAGAGAATGCCCCGGCGCTGGTCAGCGGAGACGCGCTGCGCGCCGGGCTGCAACAAACCACCTCTCGTCCATTCCGCGTCGCTCCCTTCTTCGACCCCGGCGTCTGGGGCGGGCAGTGGATGAAACAACAGTTCGATCTCGATCCCACGGCCCCCAACTACGCATGGTGTTTTGATTGCGTGCCCGAGGAAAACAGCCTGTTACTGCGTTTTGGCAACGTGCGGATCGAGATCCCCTCTCAGGACCTGGTGCTGCTACACCCTCGTGCACTGCTTGGCGAGAAGGTTCACGCCCGCTTCGGTGCGGAATTTCCGATCCGTTTTGATTTTCTCGACACCATCGGCGGGCAAAATCTGAGTTTCCAGGTCCACCCGCTGACCGAATATATCCAGCAGCAGTTTGGCATGCATTACACCCAGGATGAGAGCTACTACATTCTTGAAGCAGAGCCAGGCGCAGTGGTTTATCTCGGCACCAAAACCGGCATCGAGCCGCTGGCGATGCTGGACGACCTGCGCGCCGCCGGACGCGGAGAAAAAGCGTTCGACGATGTGCGTTTTGTTAACCAAATCCCGGCGCGGAAACACGATCACTTCCTGATCCCGGCCGGGACGGTCCACTGCTCCGGCAGCGGCACGATGGTGCTGGAGATCAGCGCCACACCGTATATCTTCACCTTCAAGCTGTGGGACTGGGGCCGCCTGGGCCTCGACGGTTTACCGCGTCCTGTGCATCTCGATCACGGCGAGCAGGTTATCGACTGGCAGCGTGATACGCAGTGGGTCGAGGAGAATCTGGTGAACTGTATCGATCCCATCGCCGAAGGTGAAGGCTGGCGGGAAGAGCGAACCGGAATGCACGAACGCGAGTTTATCGAAACCCGTCGTCACTGGTTTACCGCGCCAGTCACTCACCACACTCAGGGCGGCGTGAACGTACTGAACCTGGTAGAGGGCACTCAGGCGGTGGTCGATAGCCCAAGCGGAGCATTTGAGCCCTTCACCGTTCACTATGCCGAGACCTTTATTATTCCCGCAGCGGTCGGCGAATACCGGATTTCACCGGCGGGCGAAGGCATCGGGCAGCAGCTCGCCACCATCAAAGCCTGGGTAAGAGGATAAACGCATGATCAACGTGATTGTCGCCAGCCACGGTCCTCTCGCCGACGCCCTGCTCGCCAGCAGCCGGATGGTTTACGGTGAATTACCGCATGTTTTCACCGTGACCCTTAGCGATCAGGCGGGCATTGAAGGCTTTAAACAGGATTTCGCCAAGGCGCTGAAAAACGCCGGGCACAACGCCGATGGCGTGCTGGTGCTATGCGATATGCAAAGCGGGACCCCGTGGAACGTCGCCTGCCAGCATGCATTTTCCGCCGAAACAACGCCTCCACTCGCCGTCGTGGCGGGCGTGAATTTTCCTATGCTGCTGCAAAGTGAAGACGTTAGCCATTTCACCGACGTTCATGCCGCAGCCGAGCAACTGCTGGAAATGACCGTCCCGACGCTGATAAAAGCCGTTCCGGTTTTATCCGTTCAGTCAGATGATTTTTAAAGGAAACCGCTATGAGTATCTCATTTGTTCGTATTGATGACCGCGTTATCCATGGGCAGCTCGTGACACGTTGGGCCAAAGAGCTGCCCTGCGATGGGATTGTCGCTATTGACGACGCCGTCGCGGCCGACCCGCTGCTCTCATCGGTGATGAAAGGTGCCGTGCAGGACACCAAAGTCTGGCTGTTCGATACCGCAACGGCAATTGAAAAACTGCCCAAGGTGATCGCCAGCGAGAAGCGCTATTTTGTTATCGGTAAATCCCCGCTCACTCTGCAACGCATTGAGCAAGCGGGGATCAGCCTGAAAAACGCCAACGGCAAAATCAACGTTGGCCCGATGAGCGCCCGGGCTGACACCACGACCATCGGCCCGAATCAGTCGGTCAACGCGGACGAGATCGCCGCCTTTGACTGGTTGGTGCAGCACGGGCATCACGTGGAATTCCGCCTGGTCCCGGATGCCAGCTGCTACAGCTGGCAGGACGCCCGACAGAAGCTGAAATAAGGAGCGAACGATGATTATCGAAGCTACGCTAATTGGCATTCTCTGCTACCTGGGCGCGCTGAGCAGTCCCTGGCTTTTCGGGCTGACCGGCGGCTGGTACCTGATTACCCGACCGCTGGTTTCCGGAATGCTGGTCGGGCTGATTCTCGGCGATCTGAAAACCGGGATCATGATAGGCGTTGCGGTACAGGCGGTGTATATCGCGATGGTGACGCCGGGCGGTTCAATGCCTGCGGATCTCAACTTTGTCGCTTATCCGGCCATCGCGCTGGGTATTTTATCGGGCAAAGGCCCGGAAGTGGCGGTGGCGCTGGCGGCGACAATTGGTATCGCCGGAACCATTTTATTCAACGCGATGATGGTACTGAACTCCTTCTGGAACCACCGGGCCGACGTGGCGCTGGACAGAGGCGATGAGCGCGGGCTGTATCTGAACAGCGCGATCTGGCCGCAGGTGACGAATTTCATTTTGCGTTTCGTACCCACGTTTATCGCGGTCTATTTCGGCGCGCAGTACATCAGCGGTTTTATGGATAGTCTGCCGAAAATCGTGCTGTCGACGATGAACGTGCTGGGCGGCATCCTGCCCGCCGTCGGGATCGCGATCCTTCTTAAGCAGATCATTAAAAACTACACCATGCTGATCTACTTTCTGGTCGGTTTCGTCTGCATCGTTTTTTTAAAGCTCAACATGGTCGCGCTGGTGATCGTCGGTTCGCTGCTGGCGCTTATCCATTACAACTATAAACCGGAACCGCCGCAGGCTGCGGGCGCGAGACCGGTGGTCGATGATGAGGATGAATTCTGATGGAAGAGCGTACTCTTACCCGTAAAGATCTGCGCCGCTGCTGGCGGGCGTGGATGATGCATAACCTGTCGTCAATGAGCTTTGAGCGCCTTGAGTCCTTCGGATTTTGCCTGAGCATGCTGCCGGTGGCGAAAAAGCTCTACCCGGATGCCGCCCAGCGTACCGAGATGCTGCGCCGTCACGCCTCGTTCTATAATACAGAACCGCAGATCGGCGCGATCGTTAACGGGATGGCGCTGGGGCTGGAGGAGAAAAAGGCCAACGGCGAGCCGATCGACGGCGAAACGATCAACACCCTGAAAGTGGGTCTGATGGGACCGATTGCCGGGATCGGCGATTCGATGATCCCCGGAATGCTGATCCCTATTCTGCTCAGCATCGGGATGGCGCTGGCGGCGGGCGGCAATATTCTTGGGCCGCTGTTTTATACCGTCGCCTGGCTGGCGATTATCCTGCCCGGCTCGTGGTTCCTGTTTCTCAAAGGCTACAAAATGGGCTCCGGCTCGGTGGAGATGCTGGTCAGCAGCAAATCAGCCCGCCTGCGCGAAGCCCTATCGCTATTAGGCGTTTTTGTGATGGGCGGCGTGGCGGCCAGCTACGTTAAGCTGGGCACCGGGCTGGAGTTCATCACCCAGGATGGCGTCAATATCCACGTTCAGCAGATGCTCGACGGCATCTTCCCGCAGCTGCTGCCGCTGGTGGTGGTGTTAGGGACCTGGTATTTGATGGCGAAGCGCGGCGTTTCACCGGTGAAAGCGATGGTACTGCTGCTGGTGCTGGCAGCGCTTGGCGTCGCCAGCGGCCTGTTTGCCGGTTAATTTTTGCGGATGTGACACACCGGGGCGTTCAGCCCCGGTTTTTTACGGATGGAAGTTTCGCCACAGCTCCGCCGTTTTATCCGGGCGGGAGATAAACTGAAAGCGTGCCGGATCGTCAATAAACTGCTGATAAATCGGGGCGGAGGTTATACCAAACTCGGTGTACTCCCGAGGGGTGACCGCCTGTAAACGTCCCGGAACGTAGCGCGGATTGTGCTGCCAGACCACATGCTTATCCTGCAATAGCGGATACCACGCCAGCCCCTTATGCGCCCGTACAGCCTCATATTCAAAACCATATTCACGGTCGCACCAGGCACCAAAGGTGAGCGGCACCTCCGGGTTAGCCGATATTGTGGCGTGCCCCCATCCCGGCGGGACCAGCACTTTTTCGCCCGGCCCGGCAATCACCGCAAAGCAGCGGCCCGGGTCGTCCTCAACGTACTCCTGCATATAGATAATCGCGCTGCCCTGCCAGATTTCATACAGCTCCGGCGGCGACCAACCGCTGTGCTGGCTAATACGATGAACATGCCCCTGGCTGCGAATCGGCTCTTCACCCAAACGTCCGGCGGTATAGGTCACCACGCCAAACAGCAGCATGCGCTTTTGCAGCGTTTCGCGATCCTGCATCCTCGCCACATCCATGGCGATGGCATAGACCTCTTGCGGGCCGTCGCAATGCGGGTCGCGCAGCGAAGCGCGAATCTGATCGAGGCGGCGGATCTCCGGCATCGGCCCGGTCACATCTTCACCATAGCTAAAACCCAGCGGCTGATGATGAATCGCCATATCCAGGCCGTAACGGCGGGCTGAGTCAGCCATTCTGCACCTCCTTTGCCTGAACGGTCTGATTTTCCTCAATCACCCGCAGCGCAAAGCCGTCTGCCAGCGCCGCGTAATCATGCCCGGCGACGGCAGGCCAAACCGCCAGCGCGGAAAGCACATCGTCGCCGGTATTGATCAGCCGATGAGCGGTAAAACCAGCAATGATATGGACTGAACCGGCAAAGACCTTCTCCAGTCGCGCCTCGCCCAGTTCATTTTGCAATAACAGCAAGCCGCTCCCGCGCAGGCCGAAATAGACTTCGCCCTGCTCACGACGGTGATGGAAATGGCCGCGGGTCATAAAAAACTCATGGCCGACTTTGCCGGGATAAAGGTGGGTTACGCCGGTGTAGAGTTCGCCCTCGGCGGGTGAAGTGGTCAGCATTTCAACAACATAAACGGGGAGATCGCCAGGCATTGCCTGCCGGGCCTGTTCATCAACAAAAACCCCAGTAAGATCTTCGATTCGCGTTGATTTACGTAATAACGGGCCGTCGGATAATGCTCCGCTGGCCCATGCCACCTGCGGCGGCTGGATAAAAACAGGATTCATATGTGTCTCCGGCCCGAGGAGAACAGCACAGTCAGAATAGCAGATTAATCGATTAACCTTCGATTAAGGTGGCGGCTTTGTCGGCGAAATCACACAAACAGATTGCAGCCACGCGCCCTCCTGTTTCACTCCAGCGTGTAGCTCACGATCATCTGGCCCTTTTTCATCTTCACCTGGGTCACGATCACTTTTCCCAGTTCAGAAAGCGTGGCAACGTGGGTACCGCCGCAGGGATAGCTCAGCATATCACCGAAGCCGACCTTGCGCAGGCCATCGGTAAAAGAGACCTGACGCGGTAAATTCTCTGCCTGCCAGGTTTCGACTTTTTCCAGCATCATGCTGGCCTCGGGCAGCACGGCATTAGCACCCGCAGCAAAGGTAATGCGCCCTTCTCCCGGCCAGTGATGAGCTTTAATCGGCTGCCAGCCGAACGACTCACCGGCCTGACCCAGCAAGTGCCCGGCAGAGTGCAGACGCGCGTGTATCTGCCTCGCCTCAATATCGATGCGGATTGCCACCTCATCGAGCGCCAGCGGCTGCGAAACAATATGCGCAATGCTATCGCCGCGCACGATAACGCTTTCAACCGCAACATCAGCAATCCAGCCGCGATCTGCTGGTTGCCCGCCGCCCTGCGGATGAAACAGGGTGCGGTCCAGTTCAATGGCGTAGCGCCCATCGGCTTCGCTCAGGCAATTCACCACTCGCGCACGACATTCGGCGGCATCGCTGGTGTAATAAAGACGTTCAGTCATGGTTGTTCTCCTCTCTGTCAGCACAGTATATTGACATTACCGACAGCGATAATCCCATCAGACATCAATGCAATTTTGCTCTGGAAGCACAAATGAATCTGAACTTACTTCCCGACCTCGCCCTGTTTGTGCAGATTGTCGAACAGGGCAGCTTTTCCGCCGTCGCCCGTCAGGCAGGCGCCACGCCGTCCGCCATCAGCCGCAGCGTCTCGCGGCTGGAACAGGAGATGGGCTGTAAGCTGCTGCACCGTACCACGCGAAAGCTGCGCCTCAGTGATGCCGGTAAGACGGTTTACGACCATGCGCTGGAGATGCTGGAGGCGGCCCGTCAGGCCATGGACTCCGCCAGCAGTGCTCAGGCGGTAGCGCAAGGCAAGCTGACGTTAAGCGTGCCGAAAGCGGTGGGACGGTTTGTGATTCATCCACTGATGATGGAGTTTTTTGACCGCTATCCGCAGGTCGATGTTTGCCTGCGTCTCGAAGACCGGGTGCTCGATTTTATTGATGATGGTATCGACCTGGCGCTGCGTATTACCCATACGCCCTCCCCGGGTCTGCACGGCAAGCCGCTGATGCCAATCGGCCATGTTATCTGCGCGACGCCTGGCTACCTGGAACAACATGGACATCCGCAAACGCCGCAGGATCTGCGCGATCATAGTTGTATCAGTCTTGGCGAAACGCCCGCCGATGCTCGCTGGAAGTTCCGCCGTGATGGCAAAATGGAGACCATCCAGACTCACGGTCGCTATGCTGCCAACCATACCGCCGTGCGCCTCGATGCCGTGAAGCAAAATCTGGGGATCGGCAGCCTGCCGCTGTTTACCGCCCGCGAAGCACTGGAGCGCGGCGAGATTGTGCAGGTTCTGCCGGAGTGGGAGTTTATCAGTCGCTATTCCGGCCAGCTTTGGCTGCTGTGGTCGGGCAATAAGCATATGCCCGCCAGAATGCGGGCGATGATTGATTATCTCAGCGAGAAGATGAAACCGGCTTCAGGCAACATAGCCATAGCGCGACGAGCAAAAACCACGGAATAATCAGGCACAGGGCGAACCACCAGCCCGAGCGTCCGATATCGTGCATTCGCCGACAGCCGACGGCCAGCAGAGGGATAATCATAGGTAGCAATAAAATAGCACTGAGCGGCAGGGCGTAAAAAATAAATACCCCGTACTGATAGTTATGCTGCATTGCCAAAAACCAGGCTGCCAGCGGCAGCGCCAGAATCAGCAGGTTGGTGATAAAAAAAGACCAAAACTCCTGCCTGCTGGCGACGCCGCTAAAATTGAAGCCCTTTTTCCAGCCGTTAAGATACGCTTGTCCGTAAGTCATGATGTCCATTTCCCTGATGTGAGACTGATAGCAAACCTGTATTGAACAGTGTGCCCGCATTTCTGCCGGGTGGCGGCTAACGCCTTACCCAGCCTACAAAACCAGCAATATCAAAAAATTATGCAATTTCGCAGGCCTGTGCAAGCGAAACGCAGCCAGGCAATTCCTGAAGAGCGCACTTTGTTAGTAGTTTGACATCTCCCTGATGTTTATTTTTTTCTGTTAAGGTGCCAGCGCAATAACCTCTGCCGCCCAGCGCTGGAATCCTTCGACATCCAACCCCAGCGCCACCTGCGCGTTTGCTGGTTGGCCCAGCTTGCCTTCAATATCGACCACCGTGGTGCCGGAGGTCCATGTCCCCTGGGTTTCCACCGTCACAAAACACGGCTCGAGGGTAAAGAGCTGCGGGCGAACCAGCCACGCAATCGCGCACAGGTCGTGCATGCGCAGGCCGCTGCTCATGCTACCGCTGCGATAGTGGCTAAACAGCGCATGCAGCATTTTCCCGGTCTGATTAAGCGTCGGTAACGTTGCAAGGTAATCCGGGGACAGCATCGCCTGATTGGTGACGTCCAGTCCGCACATCACGATCTCCAGCCCGCTGTTGAATACTTTGGCTGCCGCTTCCGGGTCGATGGCGATGTTAAATTCCGCATTCGGCGTAAAGTTACCGCGCCCGGCGGAGCCGCCCATGATCACCAGACGGCGGATATTAAAGCGGCATTCGGGGAATTGGGTCAGCAGTAGCGCGATATTGGTTAACGGGCCAATCGCTACCAGGGTCATCGGCTCCGGCGCGTGCATTAACGCATCACGGATGGCCTGAAATGCCGGTTTTGCCAGCGGCTGGCGGTTATGTTCAACGAAATCGTAGCCTTCCATCCCGGATTCGCCGTGCACGGAGGCGGCGTCGCGCAGCGGGCGAACCAGCGGCATCGATGCGCCCTGTGCCAGCGGGACATCGGCGTTCCAGAAGTGCAGCAGTTGCAGAGCGTTGCGGGTGGTTTTCTCTACCGACACATTGCCCGCCACCGTGGTCATCAGCTGCAGATCCAGCTCGGGTGCGAACAGCGCCGCGGCAATCGCCGCCGCATCATCAATGCCGGGATCGGTATCCAGAATGATCGGTAAGCGCATAGTTTCTCCATAAAAAATGCCAGACGTTAAGTCTGGCATCTTCTCATACTGTGGCGGGAAAGAACTTACTCTACTTCACGGACATCTACGCGCAGCTCTTTCGGCACTTCGAAAACAATATTCTCTTCGCGGCCTTCCAGCGGCACCGCTTCGCCACCGCCCAGTTCCTGCAAGCGGGAAATGACGTTCTGCACCAGAATATCCGGCGCCGATGCGCCTGCAGTCACACCTACGCATTGCACTTCTTTTACCCATGCTTCCTGGATATCGGACGCGTCGTCAATCAGATACGCTGCTTTCCCCATCCGTTGGGCCAGTTCGGCCAGGCGGTTGGAGTTGGAGGAGTTTTTCGACCCTACTACCAGCACGACATCAGCCTGCCCGGCCAGCGCACGAACCGCTTCCTGACGGTTGGTGGTGGCGTAGCAAATGTCGTCTTTACGCGGCCCAACGATTTTTGGGAAACGTTCGCGCAGGGCATCAATCACGTCAGAGGTATCGTCGACGGAGAGGGTTGTCTGGGTCATAAACGACAGTTTAGCGTCATTTTTCACATCCAGCGTCAAGACATCATCCGGTGACTCCACCAGGTACATTCCCCCTTGCGGGTTGCTGTACTGGCCCATAGTGCCTTCGACTTCCGGGTGACCGGCGTGACCAATCAGAATCGACTCTTCACCACGACGGCTGGCGCGGGCGACTTCCATATGGACTTTAGTGACCAGCGGGCAGGTCGCGTCAAAGACAGTCAGATCGCGGCTTTTCGCCTCATTGCGCACCGCCTGAGAAACACCATGAGCGGAGAAAATCAGGATCGCGCCATCCGGCACTTCGCTAATCTGCTCGATAAAAATCGCGCCGCGTTGACGCAGGCTATCGACAACATAGCGGTTGTGCACGACTTCATGACGCACGTAGATCGGCGCGCCGTAGAGCGTCAGCGCGTTTTCAACAATGCTGATAGCGCGGTCAACGCCTGCGCAAAAGCCGCGCGGGTTAGCCAACAGAATCTGCATTTTACCCCTCCAGCGCCGGATCGATCTCCAGCACTTCAACATCAAAATGAACGGTACGCCCGGCCAGCGGATGGTTGAAATCAACGGTGATCGAATCGCCGTTCACTTCGCGGATCACACCAGGCATTTCGCTGCCATCCATTGCGGTAAAGAGCATAATCGCGCCGATTTCAGGCTCGCCCGCATCGATAAATTCCCGGCGCGAGAAGTACTGGATCAGATCCGGACTCGGCACGCCAAACGCGGCATCTGGCTCCAGTGAAAATGTGGTTTTATCCCCTTCTTTCAGCCCCAGCAGATGCTGCTCAAGACCTTCAGAAAGCGAGGTATCGCCCAAGCGGAAGAGCGCGGGTTTACCGTTATTGCGGGTTGACTCTGCGGTGGAGCCATCATCGAGCTTTAGGGTGAAATGCACCAGCACCGCACTGTTGCTCTGTATTGATTTAGACATGCAGGTTTGCTCTTTTACATTGCCGCCGCTTGTTTGCCCGGTGGCGCTGCGCTTACCGGGCCGACAAAGGCCGATGTATACTGTAGGCCGGATAAGACGCTTTAGCGTCGCCATCCGGCAATTTTTTATGATGTTTTTTTATTACTGGAAGGCAAGAAACCTTCCAGCACAATCAGCGCCGCACCGACACAAATCGCGGTATCAGCAAGATTGAAGGTGGCGAAATGCCAGTCCCCGACGTAGAAATCAATCATATCGACGACAAAACCATGCCACAGCCGGTCGAATAAATTACCCAATGCGCCGCCAATAATCAGCGCATAGGCAATGTTATTCAGCTTTTGCGTCGCCTTCGAGCGATACATCAGCACCGCGAGGATCACGCAGATACCAATAGCGATACCCGCGAAGAACCAGCGCTGCCAGCCGCCGCTGTCGGCGAGGAAGCTAAAAGCCGCGCCGTAGTTACGCGCATAATGCAGATTAAGCGACGGAAACAGCGACACCGTATCCCCCAGAGCAAAGTTCTGGAGGATCAGGTATTTGCTGCCTAAATCGATAATCAGCACGACTACCACCAGCCATAGCCAGCGTAGCCCTGTTGAACCAATCGGTTTACTCATCAGGCAAATTTACGTTTTTCGCCGTCACCGGCAATGTTGCTAACACAGCGTCCGCAGATTTCCGCATGTTCCGCCACCTTGCCGACATCCGTGGTGTAGTGCCAGCAGCGCGGGCACTTATCACCTTCAGCTTTGCTCAGCACAACTTTCAGTCCTTTCAGCAACTCGCTCTGCCATGCGTCGGCCGGAGCCTGCGCATAATCGGCAACTTTCGCCCCGGAGGTCAACAGGACAAATCGCAATTCATCGTCCAGCGCATTCAGCTTCGCCGCGAGGTCAGCATCGGCATACAGCGTGACCGCGGCTTCCAGAGAACCACCCACTTGCTTATCCGCACGCGCCTGCTCGATAACCTTGTTGACTTCGCCGCGCACTTTCAGCAGCTCGTCCCAGAAACCGTCATTCATCGCTTCGTCATCGGCCAGGCCGAACAGGCCTTCATACCACTCACCAGTAAAGACGTATTTCTCGCGGTCACCCGGCAGGTAACCCCAGATTTCGTCGGCAGTGAAGGACATGATCGGCGCCATCCAGCGCACCAGCGCCTCGGCAATATGGTACAGCGCGGTCTGGCAGCTACGACGTGCGACGCTGTCCGCCTTGGTGGTGTACTGGCGATCTTTGATGATATCGAGCCAGAACGAGCCCATTTCGATGGAACAGAAACGCATCAGGCGCTGCACCACTTCGTGGAAATCGTAAGACTCATAGGCTTTCAGGATATCTTCCTGCGCCGCTTGCGCGCAGCCTACAGCCCAACGATCCAGCACCACCATATCTTCCGGTTTCACCATGTCTTTTACCGGATCGAAACCGTTGAGGTTCGCCAGCAGGAAGCGCGCGGTGTTACGGATACGACGATAGCTGTCGGCGGCGCGTTTGAGGATCTCGTCGGAGACCGCCATCTCGCCGGTGTAGTCGGTGGAAGCCACCCACAGACGCAGAATATCCGCGCCCAGCTTGTTCATCACGTCCTGCGGAGAGACGGTGTTACCGATGGATTTGGACATCTTGCGACCCTGTCCATCAACGGTAAAGCCGTGGGTCAATACCTGACGATACGGCGCTTTGCCCTTCATCGCGGTAGAAATCATCAGCGAGGACATAAACCAGCCGCGGTGCTGGTCAGAACCTTCCAGATACATGTCGGCGGCGTGGCCAGAGAACTCCGGACGCACGTCAACGACAGAAGAGTGAGTTGAACCGGAGTCGAACCACACGTCGAGGGTATCCGGCACTTTCTCGTAGCTATCAGCATCAGCGCCCAGGATGTCGCGGGAATCAAGATCCCACCACGCCTGGATACCGTCAACCTCCACGCGCTTAGCGACTTCTTCCATCAGTTCCAGCGTGCGCGGATGCAGCTCTTGCGTCTCTTTATGCACGAACAGAGACATCGGTACGCCCCAGGTGCGCTGACGGGAGATACACCAGTCAGGGCGGTTGGCAACCATCGATTCGATACGCGCCTGGCCCCAATCCGGGATCCACTGCACGCCTTTGATCTCTTTAAGCGACTGCGCGCGCAGGCCTTTCTGATCCATGCTCACGAACCACTGCGGGGTGGCGCGGAAGATGATCGGCGACTTATGACGCCAGCAGCACGGGTAGCTGTGCTGCATTTTTTCAACGTGCAGCAGCGCACCTTTTTCCGCCAGCAAGGCAACAACGAGGTCGTTGGCTTTAAAGACGTTAACCCCGTCCAGCGTCGGGTAAGTACCCGGCAGGTAAGCGCCGTCCGGACCGACCGGGTTAGCTACTTCCAGACCATATTTTTGACCGATAACATAGTCATCAGGGCCATGGCCTGGTGCGGTATGTACCGCACCAGTACCCGCGTCCAGGGTGACGTGATCGCCAAGGATCGCCGGGACATCGAAATCAAGGAACGGGTGCTTAAAGCGCATCAGCTCCAGTTCGGCACCGTTCACCACCGCGAGGATAGTGTAATCAGCGATGCCAGCACGTTGCATTACGCTATCGACCAGGTCTTTGGCAAGGATCAGCGCCTGACCGTCAACCTGCACCAGCGCATAGTCAAATTCCGGCGACAGGGAGATCGCGCGGTTAGCTGGCAGGGTCCACGGAGTGGTAGTCCAAATAACCAGAGAGACCGGGCCGTTAACGTCGGCTACGCCAAATTTCGCCAGCACCGCCGCTTTATCCGTCGCGTGGAACGCCACGTCGATGGACGGGGAGGTTTTGTCGTAATACTCAACTTCCGCTTCCGCCAGCGCAGAACGGCAGTCTACGCACCAGTGCACTGGCTTCGCGCCTTTGTGCAGGTGACCGTTGCCGATGATTTTACCCAGCGCGCGGATGATATTGGCTTCAGTTTTGAAGTCCATGGTCAGGTACGGGTGCGACCAGTCGCCGAGCACGCCCAGACGGATAAAGTCTTCACGCTGGCCGTCAATCTGCAACGCTGCGTATTCGCGGCACTTAGCGCGGAATTCGGCGGCGGTGAATTTCTCGCCCGGCTTGCCGTATTCCTGCTCCACTTTCAGCTCAATCGGCAGACCGTGGCAGTCCCAACCCGGAACGTACGGAGAGTCATAGCCCGTCAGCCCTTTGGACTTAACGATAATGTCTTTCAGAATCTTGTTAACCGAGTGACCAATATGAATGCTGCCATTCGCATAAGGAGGGCCATCATGCAGAATGAAGGTTTTTTTGCCTTTTTTGGCTGCACGAATGATGCCGTACAGGTCATCATCGGTCCAACGCGCCAGCATTCCCGGTTCACGCTTGGCGAGGTCGCCGCGCATCGGGAACCCTGTTTCCGGCAAATTCAGGGTCGATTTATAGTCACTCATCAGATTCTCGGTTCCGTATTTCGGTTTGATAAACACCGTCAGGGTTATGCCTGCCCGGTTAGCCCAAAGAAGTCGCGGGCCGTTAACTCATCACGTGCGATTTGCGCTTTCAGTTCATCGAGCGACGCAAATCGCTGCTCGTTACGTATTTTTTTACGCAGTATTACATCTATATGGCGACCGTAGAGGTCCATTACAACATCCAACAGATGTACTTCCAGTTGCTGACGCACGCCGGATACCGTTGGACGAGTGCCAATGTTGGCAACGCCTACAAGAGGTTTGTCGCCAAGCCCTGTCACTTCAACCGCATAGACCCCTTTTACCGGGGAAACCTGACGACGCAGCGGTAAATTCGCCGTCGGGAAACCTATCGTGCGCCCCAGTTCATCGCCGTGGACAACGCGCCCGGAGATGGTAAACGGATGCCCCAGCAGGGTTTCCGCCAGCACCAGATCGTCATCCGCCAGCGCCTGGCGCACCGCCGTGCTGCTAATGCGCAAACCGCCTTCACAGAAGGTTTGGGTGCTGGTGATGTCAAAGCCGTATTCCACACCGGCCTTTTGTAATAACAAGAAATCCCCCTGGCGACCAGCGCCAAAGCGGAAATCATCGCCAACGGCAAGGAACTGCACACCTAAACGGCGGACCAGCAGTTCACTAATAAAATCCTGGGCGGTCAGTGCCGCAAAGCGCCGATCAAAACGCACGCATAGCACGTAGTCGACGCCGCTTTCAGCCAGATAGTTCAGTTTTTCACGCAGACGCGTTAAACGCGCCGGCGCTTTATCGGCAGCAAAAAGCTCAAGCGGCTGTGGCTCAAAAATCATCACCACCACCGGTAAACCGCGCTGGCGACCTTCTGCGCGCAAACGCTGCAATAATGCCTGGTGCCCGCGATGCACGCCGTCAAAATTTCCAATGGTCAGCACGCACCCGTGCGGGGCCTGACTGAGATTATGTATGCCGCGTATCAGCTTCATGTCTGGCTCAAAACAGTGAAAATCGTCCGAGTATACCTTGTACAACTGGCGACGTTAACCAGCGATTGCACCTCTTCACCGAAAGATCCCGGTAATTCATCAACTCAGCGTAGCAATGCAGGAAAAACTACCCGGCCCCGTCGATTTTTATGGTTGAAAGGCTGTATTCGCTAGCAACAAGCTGGTAGAATCTTGCGCCATCACTACGTAATGAAGCGTTGTTGTTTTAAGCGACGCTTATTTGCACAAATCCATTGACAAAAGAAGGCTAAACGGGCATTCTCCTCGGCCTTTGAATTGTCCATATAGAACACATTTGGGAGTTGGACCTTGGCTAATATCAAATCAGCTAAGAAGCGCGCCGTTCAGTCTGAAAAGGCCCGCAAGCACAACGCTAGCCGTCGCTCTATGATGCGTACTTTCATCAAGAAAGTATACGCAGCCATCGAAGCTGGCGACAAAGCTACTGCACTGAAAGCATTTAACGAAATGCAACCAATCGTGGACCGTCAGGCTGCTAAAGGTCTGATCCACAAAAACAAAGCTGCGCGTCATAAAGCAAACCTGACCGCTCAGATCAACAAACTGGCTTAATCGCCTGCTTGTTGTCGCTTTGTGAAAAAACCCGCGAAAGCGGGTTTTTTTATGCCTGTCGGTTGTCGACTTCGCTCATCTATCGCCATCGCCCCGCTTCTTTCGCCATACCAACCAGCACCCTCGCCAGGATCTCCAATAGCGCATATGAAAGATATTTTCTTTCATTGTAAAAATGATTTGATTTCATTTCTGATGAAAATGTGACCAGCATGGCAAATAGCAGAATAACTCATAGAAAAACGAATAAACGCAATCCTGATGTAAGATTTGATAATTGATCGCACCGCTGTGGTTAACTATTTTTTATGCACAATTTAATGACTCCATTTAACCCTAAGGTCACTATTCATAAAGATTAAAAAATAAAAAACACCCTACTGCTTAGAAAATAAAAGCTGTTTTTCTGGGCGTATCGTTCCAATACAGGAGTTATCACCATGAGTTCTGTTATTGAGGATACCCAGACTTCCGGGTCAACATCATTATCTTTGCTACAGCGCATCAGCTACGGTTCTTTAGATGTCGCTGGCAACCTGCTGTACTGTTTCGGTTCAACGTATATATTATATTTCTACACCGACGTTGCTGGTATTAGCCTTGCTGTAGCAGGCGTGATCCTTCTTCTGGCGCGTATTGTAGACGGTATCGACGCCCCTATCTGGGGGATTATCATCGATAAAACACGCTCTCGCTACGGAAAATGTCGCCCCTGGTTTCTGTGGCTACCGCTGCCATTTGGTGTATTTAGCGCGCTGTCTTTTTGGTCTCCCGATATCAGCATGACCGGAAAAGCCATATATGCAGCAATATCCTACATGATTGCCAGTATTTTATTTACCGGACTCAATACGCCGCTCAGCGCAATATTACCGCTAATGACTTTATCTCCTAAAGAGCGCTTGGTATTAAACTCATGGAGAATGACCGGCGGACAAATTGGGGTCCTGTTAATGAACGCCACCGCGCTGCCGTTAGTGGCTTTTTTAGGTAAAGGTAATGACCATGCCGGGTTTATTTACACCGCGATTCTGTTCGCCATTATATCCTGTTCGCTAACCCTTTTTGCGTTTAAAAATATTCGCGAAATGGATGCGGATAAAATACAGAAAGAACCCAAACTGCCGATGAAAAAGAGCTTCGCGGCAATGAAAGGCAACTGGCCGTGGATACTGATGGTGCTGGCAAATCTGATCTTCTGGATAGCCCTTCAGCAACGTTCAACGACCATCGTCTATTATCTGACCTACAACCTCGATCGCAAAGATCTGGTGCCGCTGATTAACAGTCTGGCCACTATTCAGATCCTGTTTATCATCGCCATCCCTTTCTTCAGCAAATATATCGCCAAGACCTGGATTTGGATTAGCGGCCTGCTGGTCGCCACGCTGGGTGGCGTGATGATGTGGCTGGCTGCAGATAACATAACCTTACTGATCGCCGCTTGGGTTATCGGCAATATCGGCAGCGGCATCGCCTGCTCGATGCCCTTTGCCATGCTGGGATTCGCCGTCGACTTCGGCGCCTGGAAAACGGGCATTAAGGCAACCGGTATTCTTATCGCCTTCGGCAGCACCTTCTGCATCAAAATGGGCAGCGGCATTGGTACCGCCTTCGCCGCCTGGATAATGAACAGCTTTGGCTACGTCCCCAACCACGCCCAAAGCACAGCCGGGCTGGAGGGGATAACCTGGGCCTTCATCTGGGCACCCGCCCTGCTCTTCGCACTCGCCGCGATCCCGCTACTGTTCTTCCGCAAATACGAAGCCATGGAAGACAGGGTTCGCCACGATCTGGAAACAACCAACCACTAACGCTCTTTACCTTCACCATCTGAATATGGGAGGAACCACCATGCCATTTTTGCAACAAGACCCGCGCCGTCTGGTCTGGCAGCAAAACGATCGCTATCTATGGATAGAACCCTGGGGTGAGAACAGCCTGCGCGTACGCAGCGGCCGTCATCTACCGGTTATGCGAAATGAAGATTGGGCGCTGACGGAGCCGGTCGCTGAAAGCGCCTGCCACATCGTTTATGACCAAAAGCAGGCCACGCTGACCAACGGAAAGATTATCGCTATCGTCAATCAAAAGGGGCAAATAGCCTTTTATCGCCATCCGCATAAGTGCCTGTTGCAGGAGTTCTGGCGTCAGCGGGGGGAAATTGGCGAAGATGAATCCTCTCACGGCCAGTACGTCAGCGCCCTTAATCTTGAGGGCCGCGAGTTCCGCCCGATTCAGGGTGGGAAATATGCGGTCAAAGCCCGCTTCGAAGCCGCCGAAGGGGAAAAAATTTACGGCATGGGCCAATATCAGCAGGCGAATCTTGATCTCAAAGGATGCGTACTTGAGCTGGCCCAGCGCAACTCTCAGGCTTCGGTACCTTTTATGCTCTCCAGCCTGGGCTACGGATTTTTGTGGAACAACCCGGCTATCGGTCGGGCGACGTTTGCGCAAAACGTGACGGAATGGGAAGCACACGTCAGCGAACAGCTGGACTACTGGATCACCGCCGGAGATACCCCGGCAGAAATTAGCCAGGCTTATGCGCTCGCTACCGGCACGCCGCCGATGATGCCGGATTACGCCATGGGTTTCTGGCAGTGCAAACTACGCTATCGCACGCAGGAAGAGCTGCTCGCGGTCGCCCGCGAATATAAACAGCGAAACTTGCCCATCTCGGTGATCGTTATCGATTTCTTTCACTGGCCAAATCAGGGTGACTGGATGTTCGATCCGCGCGACTGGCCCGACCCCGACGCGATGATTGCCGAGCTGAAATCATTGGGTATCGAGCTGATGGTCTCCGTCTGGCCAACGGTTGATAGCCGTACCGAGAGCTATCGGGAGATGCGCGAAAACGGCTGGCTGGTACAAACGGAACGCGGATTGCCGATTAACATGGACTTTCTCGGCAATACTACCTTCTTTGATGCCACCCATCCCGGCGCCCGCGACTACGTTTGGGGCAAGGCAAAGCGCAATTATTACGACAAGGGCGTGAAGCTCTTCTGGTTAGATGAAGCCGAGCCGGAGTTTAGCGTCTACGACTACGATAACTATCGCTATCACGCCGGGCCGGTGCTGGAAGTCGGCAATATCTACCCGCGAATGTACGCCAAAACCTTCTTTGACGGCATGAAAGCGGATGGCGAAGATCAGGTCATCAATCTGCTGCGCTGCGCGTGGGCAGGCAGCCAACGCTACGGCGCGCTGGTTTGGTCAGGCGACATTCACTCTTCGTTTCGATCGCTGCGCAACCAGTTTGCCGCCGGCCTGAATATGGGGATCGCGGGCATTCCGTGGTGGACGACGGATATTGGCGGCTTTCATGGCGGGAATATTCACGACCCGCGCTTTCATGAACTGCTGATTCGTTGGTTCCAGTGGGGAGTCTTTAGCCCGGTGATGCGCCTGCACGGCAATCGCGATCCGCAGATTTTGCCGGATCAGCCTTATCGGGACGGGATTGCCCAGTGCCCAACCGGCGCGCCAAATGAAGTCTGGAGCTATGGCGAGGACGTGTGTGACGTGCTGACGGGCTGTCTGACCTTGCGAGAGAAGCTCAAGCCGTATATTAAAGCGCTGATGGCAGAAACCCATAAACGCAATACACCGGTCATGCGGACTCTGTTTTTTGAATTCCCCGATCAGGTAAAAAGCTGGGAAATTACCGACCAGTACTGTTTCGGCCCCGATCTGCTGGTTGCACCCGTTATGCATGAAGGCATGCGCGAGCGCGACGTCTGGCTGCCGGAAGGTGAGAAATGGACCGATCTTGCCAGTGGCGAGAGCTATCAGGGAGGGCAGACGCTACGCTACGGTACGCCGCTAAGCCGCATCCCGGTATTTATCCGCGAAGGCGGGCAATATCGTAGCTTGCTGGCGCTGTAGTTTACCCCGGCTGCGGCACTCATCACCGCAGCCGGAAATAGTGCGTGCTTTATGCCTGCGGTGGCGTGAAAAGCGCCGAATAATCTCGGTTACAGATACGCTGTACTGCCGGATGTTGAATCATCCTTTCCGCGAAGATAGCGTGATACTCTTCCATCACGTTGTCCATCCGTCCGATCTCAACTATCGATTTATCACTATAAAAGTCATGAACATATAGCGTTGGCGCAACGAAAATAGCGTTATGAGCCGCGCCGAAGGCTTTCATCAGCGCCGCATCATCAAACTCTCCCAGAATTTCTACCTTTAATCCCTGCGAGTTAAACCAGTTGAGCAGCTTACGCCCCAGCATCGAGCGGCGTCCGGGGATCAGTAATCGACGTTCTTCCAGGCAGGCCGGGAACGGCTTTTTCGGCGGCGGATTCATACACCAGAAGCTAACGCTACATTCGCCGATTTTCACCGAAAACAGCCCTTCCTGCTGAGTGGAGTCGATAGGGCAATCGGAGATGATCATGTCGAGTTTATGCTGGCTTAGCTGCTCAAGCAGCATTTCGTGGGTCGATTCAAAACAGCGTAAATGGATCTGTTCGTTGCCGACGACCGCGGCATCAAGGACGCCGCTAACCAGCCTTTTCGACAGCGCATCCGCGACGCCGACATCAAACAGCAGATTGGACTCTTTGCGATAGTTAACGATATCCAGCATTTCCTGGCTCAGCGTAAACATGCGGTCAGCATAGCGGAAGACCAGCTCCCCGAGTTCACTGGGCTCCAGCCCTCTTCCTTTACGTTTGAACAACTTCCCCTGCAGGCGTCCTTCCAGCGCTTTAATCTGCCCGGTGATGGTTTGCGGCGTCAGAAACAACGCCTCTGCCGCGCCGACGACAGAGCCTTCCTTGTAAACATGCCAGAAGTAGTACAGATGGTTGTAGTTGATATGCGACATGCTTCTCTCCCTGATAATGTCCAGGAGAGCCGTAACGGCTCTCCGTGAGTTGTTAAGCAGCGTAGCCCGACTCCGTTACGCGCTTACGCAGTATGATGTATCCCGTGACTGCCGATAATATCGATCCAATCAGGATGCCAAGCTTGGCCCAGTTGATCAATCCCGGGTCAACGGTACTGAAAGCCAGTGTGGCGATAAAGATCGACATGGTGAAGCCAATCCCGCACAGAATGCCGACCGCCATAACCTGCTTACAGGTTGTGCCTTCCGGCAGCGAGGCCCATTTCATCTTCAGCGCCAACCAGCAAAATGCACTGATCCCAAGCGGCTTACCAATAAACAGCCCGGCGATGATACCCAGCGGCAGCAGAGAGGTTAGCCCTTCAATCGTCACGCCCTGCAGCGAGACCCCCGCATTGGCAAAGGCGAACAGCGGCAGGATTAAGAATGCCACCCATGGATGCAGAACGTGCTCAAGCTGCTTCGCCGGAGATTTACCGTTCTGCTCTTTTAGCGGGATCATAAAGCCAACAATAACCCCGGCCAGCGTCGCATGAACGCCTGATTTTAATACCGCAGTCCAAAGCACCGCACCGACCAGAATGTAGATTCCGGTGCGCCGCACGCCGCTCAGATTTAACGCCGCCAGAACAACGATTGCCCCCGCAGCAACGATCAATGACAGCACTGAAAGATCGTTGGTATAGAACAGGGCAATAATAATAATCGCCCCAAGGTCATCAATGATGGCCAGCGCCATCAGGAAGATCTTCAGCGCGGCGGGAACCCGATTGCCCAACAGCGCCAGGACGCCCAACGCAAAAGCGATATCGGTCGCTGCCGGAATCGCCCATCCTTCTCTGGCAATCGGATCCTGGGCATTAAACGCCAGGTAGACTAATGCCGGAACTACCATGCCACCTAATGCCGCTACGACCGGGAATACGGCCTGACGACGGCTGGCTAACGCCCCCTGGTTCATCTCACGCTTAACTTCCAGTCCAATCAGCAGGAAAAAAACCGCCATCAGCGCGTCGTTAATCCACAACAGCATGTTTTTGTTGATCTCTAACGCGCCCACGCGCAGCTGAACCGGCGTTTCCAGAAAAGTGTGATAAAAACCACTGGTCACGCCAGTATTTGCCAATAACATCGCCAACACGGCGGCGAAGATTAAGATAATGCCCCCGGAAGCATCGCTACTAAAAAAACGCTGCAGATGTTTCACTTTTACTCTCACCTTGCTGGTCAACAATTCGATAAAAGTATAATACAGGCGGCAAAACATCGAAAAAATAAGTTTTAAATTGCCTTTATGATCGGTTTTTACGAATAAATGAATGTCGAGAATTTGCCTTATCAATGATATGGGCAAGCTTAAACCAATCCTAACAATCCAATGGCAAGCGGTACTGACGGGCAATTCCCGTCAATCATAAACCACCCGAAGTAATGTCAGTTGCTTATCCTCATCCAGATAGTTTTTCTCAATCGTGGCATGGGGGGAAGTCGTGGGGACAACGAGATTTTCCACCGTGATATGGCGCTCAACGCGATCCTCTCGGTGGCATAAAATATCGGAGGTTCCCGTTTCATTCCAGCAACCCGCAGTGATCACGCTACCAGAGAATCTGAGCTGTCCGCCGGAAGCGGCAAGCGCGCAGCCAATAAAAAAAAGCGGCATGATCACGGTCGGAACCACATAACGGACGAGAGGCGTTTTATCCATAATTCGGCACTCCTGTATTTGATCTCACCGGGGCGCGACCGCCCCGGTGCATAGCGCCGACCTTAGCCTTTTGCTTTCTGAATCGCCATTTGCAGGGCGTCCTGCGATGAACTTCCTGGCATCACCGAAACGCGGTTGGCCTCCGCCGTTTTTGACTGCGGCATCACCACGAACGCAGGCGTACCGGAGAAATTCATATGCTGAGCCAGCGCCTGATTTGTCAGCAGCGCATCATGTATCGCACCGCTATCCTGCGCCTGTTTAACCTCCGCAATCTTTTCCTTCGTCAGATAATGCTGCGCAAGGCCGTAGACATCTTGTTCCGCTAGCGCACCCTCGACTTTACCTGTGGCATATAACGCATTGTGCCAGTCGAGATATTTCGCACCACCATCAGTTAACCACACCTGCTCACCAACTCGTGCCGCCAGCCCGGAAACCGGCCAGCGCGAAGAGAAGATAGGGAACTCTTTGAAAATAAAGCGTGTATCCGGGTTGGCTTTGATCAGGTTCTCAACGACCGGCGCCATCTTGCTGCACCAGGAACACTGGTAATCAAAAAACATGACCACCGCTGATTTCGCATCAGCCGGGCCGACTGATGGGCTGGCGCTACTCAGCAATCCTGACTGGTACTGTAGCGCCAGCTGCGTATAGGCTTGCTGTTGGGCAATTTGCTGACGTTGATGCAGGGTTTCGCTGGCAGCAATCAAGAATTCAGGGTGGTTCGCCAGATACGTCGCCACCGCTTCGCCGACTTTATCCGGGTGGCTGGCGATATACGCTTCGGCCGCAGGGCCAATCTGCGATGCCGGGTCGCTGTCAGTTGCCAGCGCAGGTAATGAAATCGCGCCGCTCGCCAGCGCCAGGACCGCCAGTCGGGTCAGTTTTAAAGATGAAAAATGCATAGAATAAACTCTCATTCCAGGGGGTAAACAGGTCAGCGTGCAAGCGACGTATTCGCCGTTATCGGCAGCAGCACCCGACCATAATCATTGATGCTTTGCCAGCGCACAGCGCAGGTATGCACCTGCTGGCACCATGGGGTTTTGCGCGTTGAAAAAGGGGCAACGACGCCCGCCGTATCGACAGGCTTGCCGTTAGTATTGAGCAGGAAAAGCGTGACGTAATAAGGACTGGGGTTCTGCACCTCCAATCCCTCCCGGGTCAGAGTCCAGCGCAATTGCCGGTACGCCTGCTGCGGCTCACCCGCCAGGCCGGAAGGGCGATAGATAAGCTTCAGCGCGGAACGAAACGCCATCTGTAAGCTGTTGACGCCAGGTTTTCCGGAGGGGATCGCGGCAATACTTAAGGTAAACAAACTTTCCCGATCGACGGGCAAACTGTCGCCAGTCCAGGTCACGCGCAGCGTATTCTCCTGCCCCGCCGCAAGGCGAAACAGCGGCGGCGTGATGACAAACGGAGGCTGACCTCCAGGGGTAACAACCCCGCCGGGCCAACGTTGTGCCGATTGAATATGGCTATCAATAAGCCAGCTTTCAGAGGTGGTATTGCTCACCGGGACGCTTAGCGTCGTCATCTTTGCGTTATAGATAAAACGCGTCCCGCCAATCACCACCCCCGCCTGCACCTGCGAAACCGGCAACAGCAGGACCATCAGGATAAAAAGAAGAAACTTACTCATAGGCGAGAATAAACGTTGCTGAAGCATTAGCCGTTCCGGCGATAACCGCGCTGCCGTCAGCAATATAGCGGGCATAAAATTGTAAGTGAGCGGAAGCCTGCCCCGAGGAGAGCGCCATCACTTCACTCTCTTGCCCTAACGGAATCAGGTTTTTATCTTTGTCATAGAGGCCAATCCCAACGCCAGTGGCATCGTCAGCCCCTTCGACCAGCGCCAGCAGGTCCGCATTTCGCCCGTTTGCCGTGCCGCTGAAGCTCACCGTAACGCCGCTGACGGTGCTACCGCAGTTCTGCAAATCAATGGCAAAAGGCTGCCAGGCAGAGCCATCGCCAGCCTGGTAAAACTGGCGGTTCGACACGGTTCCCATATCCACATCAATATTTTCTGAATCCGGCGACAACGTACAGGTGTTATCGGTAATCGTACCGGTAACATAGACCCGCCCGTCATGGGCCTCTGTTTTCCCCAGCGCCAGAACGAAATAAGCCATGCAGGCCAAATAAAAATGCTTGTTCATCGCCGCCACCTATTCGTATTGCAAGTCAAAATACATCACCGCCGTGGCGTTACCGGAGGTAACCGTCGGTTGCGTGGATTTGTAACGAATATAGAAAGAGAGCGTGTTGCGTCCGGCCTTCAGCGGATAAACCACCGAGTCGCTGTTATTCATGCTGACGTCATCCTGGTCTTCATCGAGAAGCTCTACGCCAACGCCGCTGGCCAGCATATTCTCGCTGCCCATACCGGTATCGGTCAGTGCCAGTAGAGACGGGTCATTGCTATCCGCCGTACCGGTAAACCAGATTTTGGTTCCCGTGATCCCACGCGAACAGTTCTTCAGGTTGATGTTAAACGGCTTAAACTTCGTCGTCGTTCCGGTCGAGGGGAAATCTTCAACCGAAAACTGCCCTAAATCGATGCTCTGACTGAGGCTGGAAAGCTCCACATCGCAGGTTTGCGCCACAATCGTGCCGGTGAACTCCAAATTGTTGCCGGTATCATCGGCCTGGCAAAATGAGCACCAGCACAGAGGAACTAAAAATAATCCACGTTTTAAATTCATTTAGTCGAAGTCCACCCGTAGATTAGCCAGGGCAGTAAATACGCCCTCGACAGGGGTTTCTCCGGTTGTGCTGACGGGGTATGCCTGTAGCGAAATATTGGCCTTGCCCGCATCGTCGGTCACAAAAGGTTCCACGCTGCTGGTATCGTTTGGCGTCAATACCGCGCCCTCGTTGGTTTCAACCACCACACCTACATCCGGATTATCGGACGCAATGGCCTGGCTAACGTTGCTGTCCGCCGTCGCGATGAGTCTCAGGCTTAAATTGACCTGCGAATCCACTCCGCTGCATTTCACCGGCACATTGAATTTTTTAATTTTGACGCCCGTTGGTTTCTTTCCTGCGTGGGTAAAGCCCCCGCTATAGAGCGAACCGAAATCCACCAAAATGGTCTGCCCGGCGTTGATCTCGCAGCTTTGCGGGACGGTCACCGTGCCGCTGTAACTAATGTTGTAAACCACGTCGCTGAGTGGGTCGTTTGCCGCCGTGGTCACATAAACGCTGAACATCGTTTTTGGCGCGATAGTGACGGTGCCGACAAAAGGTTTAACGATCTTGAGCTGAAAAGTCAGATTTGAGTCATGAATGGCAAAACTTTCGCCCGAGGTCGCATTAGCGCGACTTCCCATGTAAACGTAGTTAGCTGGAGGATAGATTTTTTCTCCTGATGCGCCATCTATGCGGATAGCACCTTCCAGATAAGTCGAATCCAGTGCCATATACTGCCAGCCGCTGCGGGTTTCCACGATCGGCGATGAAGCGACGTAGGAGCGGTAACTTCGCCCCGACGAAGATAAATCCGTAGGACAAACCGCCTGCACGCTCGTATCCTGGCGCTTCACCAACGATATCGTATTCCCGGCCTGGTTTTGCGCTGCCGTCAGCGTCTTACTCAGGTCATAATCGACGCTGGAGGGCGAACCATTGGTATTCTGGCACACCTCAGCCAGCCCAATACGGCTCAGCAGCAGTCCCACCAGCAGGATAAATAGCAGGCGTATCTTCATTTAGCGGCATTCCACATGTTGTCGCACCAGGGTCTGCCGGGTTGCGGGAAGTTGATAATGCACGAGGCATTGTTGTGAAGCCTCGCGGCCCCACTGCACTTTTAGCGTTCCCTGCGGGCTCAGTCCGGATAGGTAGACCTCGCCATCATCGCCAACAATAGCCTCTTGCGCAGGGGCATCGGTCGAGGCGGTCGCGCCAAACGGTATCGGCTGCCCGCCATGTAGAAGTGTCAGGAGCGCACGTTCGCCGACCCGCGCTTTAAAGTTGGCCAGCACCAGCGCGCCCTGGGTAGGCACGACGTTGACGACGGCGTCATCGATATCAACATCATCCGCCATGGAGTTCACATCCAGGGCCATGCGGTTTTGTCGATAGGTCGTGGCATAAGGCACCACGGCATAGCCCCGGCTATCGGTATGAATGCCCGGTTGGTCATCAATATTGACGTTTTCTGCTCCCGGCGCGGCGATCAACACGTTGGTATCCCCAAGCGGCTGGCTCAACGTCACACCATGCGCGTGCGCCACAATGCCGCCGCTCAGGCCGTAGTTAACCTGCTGGTAATCGCCGTTATCGCTAGTGTTGTAACCCGCATTAACATTGCCCTCGGCACCATCATATTCGAGACTAGCCGAACTGCTTTCACCAACACCCTGGTTCTGATAGCCCTGCTGCACGCTGTAGCTGAGGTTATTTTGATCCAGCAAAGTGCCGCTGAGTCCGGCGTTTTGCGTGACGCCGCCGTGCTGATCCGTGCTGGTACTGAAGGTGGCGTAGATATTGTGGTTTTTATGCGTAATGTCGTCGTTGTGGTGTAGCCACTGCCCCAGCGGCAGCGAGATGTTCAGGGCAAAAAGCTGGTCGCTTTTATCCTCGCCCGGCGCACGGCTTTGGTTGTAGGAAAGGCTCCATGATACGCCCGCCAGGGTATCGCTATACCCTACCTGCAGCAGCGTGTTTTTCTCATCGGTGTGCCAATAGCTCTGCTGGCTGCCGGTAACATACAGAGAGCCCAAATGGCCCAGTTGCTGAGAGATATTCAACTGAATTTTGCCGCGTTTGGTGTAATACAGATTGTAATAATCGTTCCAGTTACGCTGATCCTCATCCTCGTCGGTCGGCCCGTTGTAGCCCGACATCCGTTTCCAGGCCGTATCATCGAGAGTATAAAAACCCGATGTCGAATAACGATAACCGAGCAACTGGAAATTAGTCCCCAGGCTATTCAGCGATTTAGCGTACAGAAAACGCATCGATTGCCCCTGATGTTCGCTATCGTCCGCCAGGGTGCTGTATGCCTGAGTGACGTCGATGGATACCGCGCCCCAGTCGCCCAAATTGGCCCCCGTTCCTAACGCTAGCGCGCGATAGTGGTCAGAAAACTGCGTCCCACCATAGACGGTAAAACCGTGCGGCAGGCCCCACATCAACGTCGCCTGAGCAAACTTCACATCCTCTTTTTGGCTACTGTCGCCGCGATAGCTCGCCACCGTGGCCGCATATTTCAGCCGCCCTTCGCGTTGCAAAACCGGTACCGCGGAATACGGCACGCTATAGCGGGTGACGCTGCCATCGGCTTCTTTAACCTCAACGCTCAAATCCCCGCTGGAGGCTGTGGAATAAAGGTCATTAATGGTAAATGCGCCGGGTGAAACGTAGCGCTGGTCGATGATGTAGCCATTCTGGCGGATCGTTATCTGAGCATTGCTTTTGGCGATACCGTGAATGGTCGGCGCAAAACCTTTCATGCTGTCGGGCAGCATATTGTCATCAGAGGCGAGCTGCAGGCCGCGAAAGGGCAAGCTATCAAATACCGCCGAGGGCGTGTAGCTATCCCCCGCCGTCAGCTCACTTTTCAGCGCCGCCAGATCGCGCTCCACGTAGGTGCTGATATGCTGCCAGTCGCTTTTGTTGTTCTCGCTGCCGCTGTTGTAGTTCCAGGTGGAATAGTTACGCAAACGCCAGGCGCCCAGATTCAGGCCGCCGTTCAAACCAAGAAACAAGGTGTTATCGTTAACGCCACCTTCACTACGATCCCGGCTATTCGCACCGGTAAACGTATAATTGAGCAATAGCGCGTTGATGCCTTCATCCCAATATTGCGGCGAAATATAGCCTCTGGCGCTATTCTTCATCGCCGCCTGAGGAATGCTGATATTCAGACGTTGCTGGGTAAAATCAAACCGGGTATAGGCTGCCGGAATGGCTGCTGCGATATCCGCACATCCCTTCGCTCCCGATGTCAGTAATGTTGGAAAAGCCTCAACATTGACCTTCATGGCATTGAGCATATCGGGCGTCAGGCAGGCGCTGAGCCCAGAGTCATCGGCTGAGGCTTGCGTCACCGTAGCAGTATTCGCTTTCGCGGCCTGGAAAGTAATATCACGGGTCGCCAGAAAGACGCCGTTCAGATAGACATCAACCCGATAGACGCCAGGGGCCTGGCCGTTGCCTTCAAAGCGCGAAAGATCGGCGATCTTCGACGGATCGTCGGATAAGAACGCGGGATTGAAATAGTTATCCGCCCAGCTCTTCGGCAACGTCAACACGCACACCAGGGTCAGAGTCATCAGCAGCGGTTTACTGACGGACGGTGAATGACGCGTCATGGCATCAATTTCCAGCACAATGTTAGTGGCTCTGGCAAGTTTGCACTGGCGTGGTTGCGCCAAAGTCATTTACGGTTTGGAAAGTCGCCCGGCTTTCAGTGCTTTTTAACGTCAGTTCACTTTTCGGTGCAACCATCGTATTAGGCAGTTTTTGGTTTCCAGCGTGTATTTCTACCAAAGAAACGTAGTAAGGCGACGGATTGGCGACGGTTAATCGACCATTTTGACTATGGCAGCGCAGCATAGCGGGCGCATTCGAAGAAGGACCAGGTAAATCCTTAGGACGAATGAAAAGTTTAATTACGCTTTGGGTTGCGATTTGCAACGAATTTTTCGCCAGCGTTGTTTTATCGACTGAAGGAATGGCCTTGCTATTCAAATAGAAAACGCTTTCTCGATCGGTTGGCAAAGAGGGACCGACATACATAATCCGCAGCGTGTTCTCTTTTTTCGGCTGAATCACGAAGAGCGGCGGCGTGATAATAAAATCAGATGTCCGGCTGCCATCGGCATTTGCGACCCAGGACTGAATTAAAAAGACGTTGCTATCAGAGGAGTTAATCACCGGAAGAGAGACTTGTTTACTCCCCTGCGGATAAATAACCCGGGTTGATCCCAGAGCGATACCGCCTGCGTGCGCCAGATTTATCATTCCTGTCATGGTCAGCAGCAGCGATATAATTTGAAGAGTTTTTTTAATCATTTTTAAATATTCAGAAGGTTTTGTTCACAACATCGATAACGCCCCCTCCGCGCAACATGCACGGAGGAGAGCCTGATAACAAATCAGGAATACACCATACTAAAAGTAGCTGTCGCTGAGACGTTGCCTGCGACGACTGCGCCAGTGGCAACGTAATCCACACTCAGAGGAACAACGTTTTCGCCGTCGATTAAGGTTACAGTGCTGGACGTTTCGCCAATATTCAGCGCCTGACCATCCGGACCGTACAGTTGCAGCGCAACATTGCTTGCCGCGCCCGCACCGGCGGTATTAGCCAGAGATCCTTCAAGTGTACCGTCCTGCTGACCATTAAAAATAACCGCAGCTTCCTGGCTTACCGTGGTGTCGCAATCTTCCAGCTTGATGGAGAAATCTTCTTTCTGATTCGCAGTCATCCCAGCAGCCGTTAATTTACTGGCACGAACCTGGCTCAAGGTTACCGTTTGATCAACGGAATCAGCAGAAACTGAGCAGGCGGCATTAACAACCTGACCAACGAAATTCACGGTGCCACCGGAAACAGTTGCCGTATCCGCAAAGGCAGAGGACATCATGCTGCCCGCAGCAATAGCAGTCACCATCATGGCTAATACATGCTTTTTCATAAAAACCCTTTTAAATTTAATAAATGATAATCAGTTTTATAATTTCATAAATATCAGACGTTGCCAGACGGGAGTTACCCCTGGCTCTCTAAGCGTTTTTGGTTGCTTATACATAGAGAAAAACCACAACAATGAATGATGAAGCGTTCTACTAACCAAAAAGCAATAACGGAGTAATAGGGCTCTGACATTAATTAATTATTATGAAAGGGATAAACAGTTGCAATCATCATAGGCCGCTTTTAAAGGACTTGATGTAACCTCATGCTTTTAATGCATATTTCATTTAATCCGGCACCTATGCCATATGGACTATTGACCTATCACTCAACATATGAAAGCATCAAAAATAAATTAACATCGATAACAACAATTCGTCAAAATGTTTAATTAATGTAAATCATCAACCAATCATTTTCACATAAAAACTAATAGGCCGTAGGGAGTTTTTTCATATCTAACAAACGCCCACCATCGATATTGATATATCCCCCCTTTTTCAACTCAGAAAGGAGCTTCATGGTGCGGCTACGGGATATTCCTGTGCGTCGCTGAATAAAGTTGAGTACATTGATACTCTGTCGGTACTCACTCGCATAAGCCCAAAGTTCTATTAATAACGACCTGACTTTCAGGTAAGAATCCACTCCCACCAACTCGCGATCGCGCACACTCATCACCATCAAGCGATAGGCCAAAATCCGCGCGACATCGTGCCAAAGATCGCACTCATCGGCGACTTTGATAAAATCAGGCAGGGACACAGCACGCCCACGGCATTCTGTTTCTGCAATAAGATAATGCTCAGGCCGGGTTGGAACGCCATAGGTTTCACCATAGCTATCAACCAGGCCGACAATGGAGGGAGAAAATGCTGATAAGACATGAAGACCACTACCACAACGGCAAAATGAAAATATCCCGGACTCCAGTAATACGATTCTATTTTCGCCTTCAGAACTCAGGGAGAATTCATCCCCGACCTGTAGGTGGAAAGGCTGACCGAATGACCATAATGCAGAGAATAGTGCATCAAGTGCGGCATGTGGTTTAGCTTGTTGAGAGAAAAAATATGAATTTAAGGTATTCTCATTATCATTTTCGACGATGTCTAATTTCATTATTTTCTTTAAAAACCATAATCATAAGTCAATCCACGATATACGTACAAATGTTTAGCTTCAATTAATAATAAGTAAATACTCATTGTAGTATATCTATGTTATTCAAGCACAAAAACGCAATACTTAGCATAATAAGTAGATTCTCAATCAAAATAATAACAAAGAATTTAAAAACATAATGACAGGCATTAACACAACAACAAAGTTACGGATGTTACTATTACCATAGAAATAAAAACATATGAAAAAACAGTGATTCAGAATATTAAACCTTCTGAACCACCGTGAGTTAAGTGGTGCCATCCACGCTGCATGGAAGAACACGATACGATATTATTTAAAATATTTTGGCGCCGCGTAATACTCGACCATTTTTTCCGCCAGCCAGCCGCCATCTTCGCCATTGGAGTGAATAGTCGTAATACTGACCGTCGAACCTCCGCCCCAAAGCACAGAGAAAACGTTATAGTCAGGCAGATTCAGCGCCTGCATTTGCCCCCAGTCATAACCGTCATCCTGACGTAAAAAATCGCCTACCGTCGCAACACCATAAGTTGTGCTATTCACCACCGTATTTAACAACTCTGATGTGATGGTATTGAGGTCGCAACCAATCCGCGAGTCCCCCATAAAGAAAGAACCGCCAGAGGCAAAATGCGCTGTTGCAATTTTGCTGGTTCCCTCTTCCACTGTTGGCATATGCCCACCGGGAATTTGCCATAACATCGCCGGTTTATGCAGGTCTTTCGCCGCCTGTTTTACCATCCCCAAGTAGTTAAACCAGCAGGTTGCATTCCAACCATAGTGCGCCAATGCATCAGGACTGAAACAATCACGTTCAAATTTATCGAAAGCGATAAAATCTGGCGCATACTCGCCGCTATATACTCCCAGCTCATTGATAAATTTAGCGATTTCCGCCCCCTGAGCGACAGGGTCAGCGTTTGTACGGAGCACCCAATCGGCAGTTCCCGTTGCCCAAACGTTAGTCTGCCAGCCAAACGCCACATCCGGAGCAAATTGTCGAACAAGGTAGTTAATTGCCTGAACATAACCGTACAGATCGTTACTGAACTCCGGTAATATCGGCGCGCTAAAACCTGGGAGGGATGGCAAAGCATTTACCGCAGCCGCCAGTTGAACATTGACCGGCACGCTATTCGCTTTACGAACTGCGGTATAGCCGTACGGCTCTTGCTGCATAGCCCCCAGGAAATCAGGATTAAGCACGAAGGTTGCCGGAACCGCGTGGTCGCAGTCTTTGTAAGATTGCGCCGCCAGGCATTGGGTAATGAAGTTGCCAAAGTGATTACGTAACCGCTGACCATCCTGGAGATCCGACAGCGCACTACCGCCGCTGGCATTGGCGGTATAAACGACCATCACTGGCATCACTGAACGATCGGCCTCTTTTTCAATCTCACGCACCAGCGGAACCGTTTTATGAATAGGTAAGGAATCATAATCGAGGAAACCGTCACCATTGACATCAACTTCCGCCGCTGGAATCGGATCGCCGCCGCCATCAAAACCATCATATTTAAACAGGGCGCTAAAAGGCACGTCGCGATACAGCGTGACGGCTTCTTTGGCGTTAACTGTCACCCCACCATGGGCGAGATAATCTGGCCAACCTTTGACCTGCAACGGAACGCCCTGAATGAACTCCAGTGTGATGTTATTCACACTTTTCAGCAGTCGCAGCGGCGCATCCAGTTCACAACGCCATGGCGTACCTTCAACAAAAATATCCGCTACTTCAACGCTGTATTGGCCGGGTGCCAGGCGTATCGCCAGCGATTGTTGACGCGTATCGCTCTCCAACATGAGGGTATATTGATATTGTCCACTGCTGAACAAGTAGCGCTGAGGGACCACGCCCTTCGGCAAACCCAGTATCGTGGCCTGCACATCAACAAAGTCGTGACTATCAATCCCGGTTTTCTGGAAACCCACGCTGACTTCTTTCACTTGCCCTTGCATCGGCGTGAAAATAGTCGGCTGAGCAAGCGTGGTGATCATCTGGTTGTTGATAACGGTGTGTTGCAAGCAAATCGCATAGCTGTGACCCGCCATAAGTTGAGTCACGAGCTGAATTTGCCCAACAGGCAGCGTCAGCGTTCTTTCGCATACGCCCGCTTCTGACCACAGCTCAACCACCATGTTCGCACCGATGAATTCAGGAGCATCGATATTAAGGCGCACCGAGGCAAACTGTACCGGCGACTGATATGCCACCAGGCATGTCCGGGCATCATCACCGGAAATAAGTTTGAGCGTCACTGCTGATTCCGCAGGCGTAATCCTCATTTCATCATTGCACAGTTCCAGCACAGTGATGCCGTACTCTCCAGCGCTAAGATCGCCAATAATTAATGATTGCCCCCACTCTCCAGCAAAGCGCTGTGTAGTGGCGCCGGGATAAAGCAGGTCAATCATCGGCTTAAGCGTTGTGCTTTCCGCCAGCGATGGAAACTGAATCACTATTTTCCCCTGACGTCCCGGATCGTGTGCCAGCGTGGCCGTTAAGTCGCTCATGGCGACCGGGGTCTGGGTCGCGGAGAGATAAAACTGCAGCTCGGCGCTTGCGCTTGCCGCCAGCAGAAGTTCCCCATCATTGTTAATGGTAATAACGTTTTTCTCGATGGGCCAACCGCCATCACTGCCCAGCGTCACTGGCTTGTTACCTAATAAAGAGCCGCTAAAAGGGCTGTAGGGATCGGGGTGTGCGCTGGCAGTGAACTCCAGCTTGAGTTGATTAAGATCGAGAGATTGTGAATAGAGATTGGTCACCGTGAAAGTCACCCGCTGATACCAGCTGGTTGTATTCACCGAGCTTGCAGTAATAGCGAGTATTTCGCCCTCGATAACAACATCATCGCTAGATTCTTCAGGTTCTGGTTCAACCTCATCCGCCGCATCATCGGCAGGAGCTTCAGGTTCCGGATCAACCTCATCTGCCGTTTCGTCGGCAGGAGCTTCAGGTTCCGGATCAACCTCATCTGCCGTTTCGTCGGCAGGTACTTCAGGTTCTGGTTCAACTTCATCTGCCGTATCGTCAGCAGGAACTTCAGGCTCTGGTTCATCTGCTGCTTCATCTTGTGCCGATGAGGCCAGCGTTAATGTAAAGGTAGATATTTTTACCGGTACCTGAGTCGCGGCAAAACTGAAAAATAACGTACCGCTTTCGCCCGGCTGCAATAACAGTTCACCGCTGTTATTGATAATGATTTCATTAATATCAAGCGTCCCTTGCGCCATACCGCTCAACGTCAGTGGCATATCCCCTTTGAGAGTGCCGCCAAAATTTCCCCATGGGTCCTGGTGACCCGCACCAGTAAAACCGATTGCCGCATGATTCATATCCACGGCACGACTATTTTCATTGGTGATAGTTAAAGTGACTTTTTGATACCAGCTATTTACATCAATCTGACTGCTTTTAATCAAGACGGACATTGACAGAATTCCTCGTTCCCTGGTGGAAAAAAGCCCCGGAAAACCGGGGCCTTAGTTATGGAGCCCAATATTTTCGATTAACGAAAATGATTAGTAAGCACCAAGGTCAGTCCATGCCTGGCCCGCAGCACAGTTCAGATCCGGCTGGTTGCCCTGAGACCACCATTTCACCTGGTAGTTGTGGCCTTTCCAGCTAACGATTTCGAAAGTACCCCAGATTCCGCCATAAACGGTATTGGCATCCCACAGCGCGTAAGGCGTTGTTTCAGTATCTGCCGGAGTCTCTTCATCGGCCGGAGTGGTATCTTCTTCCGGCTCTACTGGAACGACGATTTCTTCCTCTTCTTCCTCTTCCGGCTCAGGTTGAACCTGAGATGCAGCCGGAACAGCAATCAGCACAAAACGCTGTTGAGTAGAAGGCTCGCCCCAGGTATCACGAACAAACAGGGTGAACTGGAAGGTAGTTTTAACGGAAACTTCCGGTACGACAAACTCGATCACTGCGACAGTTTTGTCAGCAACGGTGATTTCTGAAGGCACGCCCCAGCTAAAGGTCATATCGTCTTCATCTTCATCAGAAGAACCTTCGCCAGACAGCTGTACAGTAGAGCCACCGACAACGCGCAGTTCAATTGCCGCTTTCGGCGCATGGTTTACGTCAGTAGTCTTATCTTCTTCCTCTGCTTCGTCAGCGGCTTCTACGTTGATACCCTCAAAGTAGAACGGTTCCATATCGACAACTTCAGAAGAAATTTCGTAGCCCAGGCCTTCACGAGCGGCGTTAACCAGCACGCCGTTGTCCTGATCGATAGTCCAGGTGAACATCCCGCCCAGACCCAGTTTCGCTGCGTATTCGCCCTTCGCTTTCACTGAACGCGGAGTATCCAGAGACATAAACAGCTTGCTTTCCGGGTTGTACAGGTAGTCAGCATCGGCAACCTGGTCGGTGTAGACGTTGAAGCCGTTACGGCCTTTCTGGTTTTCCAGATCCAGGTAGTTATAAATCACGTCGTACCATTCGTTGGTACCGGATTCAAACGTACCGGTAGTGGTACCAGTACCTGCATTGTAGGAGCCTTTCAGCGGAGACAGGGATTCCAGCTCAGCGCCGTGACCGTTACGGGTGTAGCCTGCATAACCGATATTGATGCGATCCGACGGGAAACCTTCAGACAACAGGTGGTCAACGATGGTATTTACCGCCCAGCCGCCTTCAGTCACTGCCTTCAGGTTTGTATGGTGAGTCAGAGTCTCTGCCCACGGAGTACCAAAGAAGTCATAGGTCATCAGGTTGATGCCGTACAGACCGGCGTTCAGCAGCGCTTTGACGTTGGAGTAGTCGAAAGTCGCGACTACAGCAGAGCTGGCGATGGAGATTTTGACATTGCTCAGGCCTGCGGAATCCAACTGCTTACGCAGCTCGCCAATCAGCAGGGCATAGTTTTCGCCATCTTCCGGACCGCATGGGTTGCCTGCGCCTTCCGCGTTCGGGTACTCCCAGTCAATATCCACTTCGCTGAACATCGGGAACTGTTTGAACAGTTTCACCACGCCTTTGGCGAAAGTTTTACGGGCGGAATCAGAAGCAGAGGTTTCGTGGAAACCATTACTCATGGTCCAACCGCCGATGCTCATAGACAGCGCCAGTTCGTGGCCCTGAGCTTTCGCTTTGGCCTGCAGGTCACGCAGGCCGCCGAGCAGACCTTTGGTGTTCGCCTGAGTGACGGTCTTCGGCTCAACATCCCAACCGCTGACATCGTGGCCGACGTTAACGTAGGACTGGAAATCGCCCCACGGGTCGAGGAAAGTCGGTTCGTACTGCACTTTACCGCACAGCTCTGCGCCTTCAGCAACCACATCGCGATACAAGCCATCAACTTTGTGGAAGCCTGTCACGCCGACGAAACCGACAATGATTTTGTCGTAGGCGGTAGGGGATACATTGGTCAGATCGTAACCACGACCACGGTTATCTTTCGAATCATCTCCCTGCAGGCGTCCATCATACTGAGACCAGTCAGTGTAGTAGCCGAATACCTTAGGTTTAGTCGTGGAAGACTTATATTGGTTATAAACCGGCTTAGCGACACGTGCAGAAGTATAGCTATATGCGCTGACTTCTTTTGCTGGGTTAAAACCATCAGCTGCGTTGCTGGTTTCAGTAAGAGTATCGCCTTTAATCAGTTTGCTTGTAGCCATTTTTAATTTCCTTTTAAGTTTGAAAAATTGTCGCAGTTCGTTCTGCGGGACCAATAATCCAGTGCTCAAGGAAAAATGGCTAATCATTAAACATCACATTTTCAACATCTCCCCATATACATACCAATGATGCTTATCTGATGTACCTAAGCACAACGTCCTCTGCCTGGTTACGTATATCAAAACCATGATATGAGCAATAAACAATCACCATATTAAATATCATTTATCAAGCCATTAAATGTCATTTAACTTCCATGAGATAATGTGATTCAGGTCTCTCACACCAATGACAATACAATTAAAAAGATGAGTATTAATAGCTTAAGACAATTCTTGCACCATATATTCAGCACAGGCAATCATGATGTATATAACTAAAGGACGACGTTATGAAAACTTATCTCATTAATGACAACTACATTTACAACGAAGGAAAGTATGAACTAAGGACCATTTCAAACTCGCAGGTCATTAAGATGACAGCTATGAGAGCAAAATGTCTTAGCTTCATTATCGAAAACGCACATCTGGACATCATTGAAAGGCAAAAAATAACCACAGAGTTATGGGGTAGCCGCAGTCATTTCGTTAACGATGCTAACCTCACGCAGATACTCTACTTGATCAGGCGAGATCTGAAGTCTCTTGGCATTAATGATCTCTTTATTACCATTCCACGGCAGGGGATTCAGGTTAACAAAGAGATTGCGATTAAAATGATAGATAGTGAAAAGAAAGAAACCAAAAGACAAGTTATCAGGAAAACGCTGGCAGCATTAACCACCGTATTTTCAGTCACGCTGGGTACAGTGATGTACATGCATATTCATTAATTCAAGGAAAAGAAAATGAACCCAATTATCGATGGTATTTTAGTAATGGAAGGCGGCTATACCCTCAATGCAAAAGATAGAGGTAATGCCACCAACTGGGGTATCACTGAAGTAACTGCACGCGCTCATGGTTATACTGGAGACATGTGCGATCTCACACGCATTGAAGCATACGCTATTCTGGAAAATGATTACTGGATTAAGCCCGGATTTGAGTTAATTGCCCAGATATCGTATCCCATCTCCTTCGAGCTTTGCGATGCAGCAGTCAATATCGGAACACACTACCCTTGCGTATGGCTGCAGCGCTGGCTGAATGTTTTGAATCGGGAAGGAAAAAACTATCAAGATATCAATGCAGATGGTCATATTGGCCCTGTCACACTGGCCGCATTGAACCATTACTTGTCATGGAGAGGAAAGGAAGGTGAAGAGACTTTAGTTAAAGCATTAAATTGTAGCCAGGGCTCATACTATTTAGACATTGCAGAAAAAAACAAACAGAACGAAGAGTTTATTTACGGTTGGATAAAAAACAGAGTTACATGACTTTACATCAAAAATAAAAGACTCACGGATGAGCCTTTTATATTAATTAAAACCTGTTAGTTAAGCTTAACATCCTCAATGATTTTTTTAACTTTCTCACCGATAATTTTTAATATCGGCGCGGCGAAAACGCCGCCTAAACCAGCGGCCAATAGCACCATATTAAAACTAAGACCCTGTTCGATGGCAAACGCACTGAGTAAAAAACTGGTAAAGCATGATATAACAATCTGAGTTAAACAATGCATAATACCTTTATAAGATTCATCATCCGACTGTTTGTCTTTGCGGAGAAGATAGCTTACAAAACCGCCCCATGCACCAATCGATATAATGGTTAATAAAATCTCGACTTCCAGTAAGACCACTTCCGTTGTCGCTAAATGGTTAGATATAGACATATTAAACTCCTGTAGTAATATGGTTATACCCGTCATACTTCAAGTTGCTTGTGCGTTGGCTTTCCTCGCTCCCCCAGTCACTTACTGGAGTAAGCTCCTGGGGATTCACTGCGTCGCCGCCTTCCTGCAACTCGAAATATTTAGGGTATAGATAAGTTATCTAAGGAGTGTATGCAATATCAGGTACAGATAATAATCAATGAGTATCATCCGCCCCCATTTTACATCTCTCCCCCCAGGGGGAGAGTTCTCAGCGGCGAAAAGAGGAAAGCGTATGTAGCATGGCGATAATTTCATTAATCACTGATAAATTTTTGCTATTCTTTTTCCATGACGCATAAACCTGTATCGACCTAAACGTTAGCTCAGGTGGTGGCTGAATAAATTTGATATCATATTTACGCTGATTTTTATAGAAAAGAGCCAATTTTAACGGCATTAAGGCAATCAATGATGTGCGTTCGATGATACTCATCAAGCCATTGATTGAATCACTACGATAACCCACTGTGCGAGTTCCTTTATAATAAGGATCATCTTTAAATAACCCACTATCATTGATAATCATTGGGAAGTTCATTCCAGATTGATAGGTGGCATGGCGTGAAGAATAGAAATGATGCAACGAGAGTTGGGATAGTTGGCTTAGCATGTGGTTACCCGCGCAGATACAGACAAAGCTCTTAAAACTATCAATCATTTGATTATCAATACCGGGTACTGTCACTGGCTCGATACTCATCACTAAATCACACTCTGCGGTGAATAATTGTTCAATCATTCGCTCGCGGCTGATATTTCTGGATGAGAAGTGATTTATTAACACCCGATCAAAAACATCACTATCATACAGTTGTGAAAGGTAATAGTTCTCAATGATATCGCTTCCCAGAACAGTGATTTTAGCTTCATCATCCTTTTGATGACCAGTCTGAAACGTGTCGCTAACCAGTTCCATGACTTGACGAAAATTCTGATGGATTTCGATAGCTTTAGCGGTAGGTAGTAATCCCTCCTTTCCGCGAACGAACAGTTCTTCCGGATAATAGCCCTGCAAGCGTCTGAGTGCCAGCGAGACCGCTGCGGGAGTAATTCCGAGTTTCTTGGCTGCTTTAGCCGCATTTCCAGCCGAAATAACAGCGTCAAGGATTTTGATTAAATTATAATCAAAATCCTTGTTGGCACCTTTCGATCCCATCCGCTGTTAGCCTCTAAATACGAAAAAAAGCAATATAGATAATACTCAAAATAAATCAATTCTTAGCCCTTATAAATAATAGGATAATTCAAGAAAAGCAGTGGCTAAGATAGAAAAAAGCCTGAGCACAAAGGCCCAGGCTTAAGATAAGACAGGAAGTGAGCAGCAATCAGCGGGTCAAATCATCAAAGAACTTCTTCACGCCGTCGAAGAAACTTTTGGAGCGTGGACTATTTTTCTCGCCCGTTGGCCCGCCAAAACTTTCCTGAAGATCTTTCAGTAGCTGCTTTTGCTTGTCATTGAGGCCAACCGGCGTTTCGACCACTACCCGGCACAGCAGATCGCCCTGCGCACCACCGCGCACGGACTTCACGCCTTTACCACGCATGCGGAATAGCTTACCGGTCTGCGTCTCACCAGGCACTTTCAGGTTCACACGACCATCCAGCGTCGGAACTTCAATCTCGCCGCCAAGCGCAGCCATAGTGAAGTTAATCGGAACTTCACAGTACAGGTTGTTCCCTTCACGCTCGAAGATTGCATGCTGCTTAACCTGAACCTGAACATACAGATCGCCCGCTGGCGCGCCATGCTCGCCCGCTTCGCCTTCACCCGCCAGGCGAATACGGTCGCCGGTATCTACGCCTGCCGGGATCTTAACCGACAGGGTTTTGGTCTTCTCAACGCGACCGTGACCGTGGCATTTGTTGCACGGATCTTTAATCAACGTCCCGCGACCCTGACAGTGTGGACAGGTCTGCTGTACGGCGAAAAAGCCCTGGCGCATCTGAACCTGGCCTGCTCCATGACAGGTCGGGCAGGTTTGCGGTTGGCTACCCGCCTTAGCGCCGCTGCCATGGCAAACGTCGCACTCTTCCAGCGTTGGGATACGGATCTCTTTGGTCACGCCACGAACGGCTTCTTCCAGAGTCAGATCCATGTTGTAGCGCAGATCGGCACCGCGCGAAGCGCGCTGACGGCCACGACCACCACCGAAAATATCGCCAAATACGTCGCCAAAGATATCGCCGAAGTCAGCACCACCGCCACCAAAACCACCGCCGCCGCCCATGCCGCCTTGTTCAAAGGCCGCATGACCATACTGATCGTAGGCCGCGCGCTTCTGGGCATCGGTCAGGATTTCATACGCTTCTTTGATTTCTTTGAATTTTGCTTCGGCCTCTTTATCGCCCTGGTTACGGTCCGGGTGATATTTCATGGCCAGGCGCTTGTACGCCTTTTTGATTTCACGCTCTTCCGCTGTTCTGGAAACGCCTAAAATCTCGTAATAATCTTGCTTTGCCATTGGTGTTTTTCAGCCCCTTAACATGCGTGCACGGGCGGAGAGGAAACCTCTTCGCCCGTGCCAGTGTTTTACCCGTTCAAAGGGCGATTATTTTTTGTCTTTCACTTCTTCGAACTCAGCGTCAACAACATCGTCGTCCTTCGCGTTGCTCTCTTGAGCGTCAGCGCCGCCAGCCTGCTGCTGTGCGTGCTGCTGCTGAGCGATTTCCATCAGCTTCTGAGAAACCTGGGCCAGCGCCTGCATTTTCGCTTCGATGTCCGCTTTATCTTCACCTTTCAGCGAAGTTTCCAGCGCGGTCAATGCAGACTCGATGGCAGTTTTATCGTCAGCCGGCAGTTTGTCGCCTGCTTCTTCAACCTGCTTACGAGTGCTGTGCAGCAGATGGTCACCCTGGTTACGGGTCTGAACCAGCTCTTCAAACTTACGGTCAGATTCTGCGTTCGCTTCTGCTTCGCGAACCATTTTCTGAATTTCTTCTTCGTTCAGACCAGAAGAAGCCTTGATGGTGATCTTCTGCTCTTTACCGCTGTTTTTGTCTTTCGCGGAAACGTGCAGGATACCGTCAGCATCGATGTCGAAGGTCACTTCGATCTGTGGCATACCACGTGGTGCCGGGCTGATACCGTCCAGGTTGAACTGGCCGAGATCTTTGTTATCCGCAGCACGTTTACGCTCACCCTGCAGCACATGGATGGTTACCGCAGACTGGTTGTCTTCAGCGGTAGAGAACACCTGGCTGTGCTTAGTCGGGATGGTGGTATTTTTGTTGATGAGCGCAGTCATCACGCCGCCCATGGTTTCGATACCCAGAGACAGCGGGGTAACGTCCAGCAGCAGTACGTCTTTCACTTCACCCGTCAGTACACCACCCTGGACAGCTGCACCGATAGCAACGGCTTCGTCCGGGTTAACGTCTTTACGCGGCTCTTTACCAAAGAATTCAGCCACTTTCTTCTGAACCATTGGCATACGTGTCTGCCCACCGACCAGGATAACGTCCTGGATATCAGATACGGACAGGCCAGCATCCTGCAGAGCGACTTTCAGCGGCTCGATTGAACGGTTCACCAGGTCTTCAACCAGGCTTTCCAGTTTCGCACGGGTCACTTTAATGTTCATGTGTTTCGGACCAGACGCATCTGCGGTGATGTACGGCAGGTTCACGTCGGTCTGTTGCGCAGAAGACAGCTCAATTTTCGCTTTTTCTGCGGCTTCTTTCAGGCGCTGCATGGCCAGCGGATCATTACGCAGGTCAATGCCCTGATCTTTCTTAAACTCATCAACGAGGTAGTTGATCATTCGGCTATCGAAGTCTTCACCACCGAGGTGGGTGTCACCGTTGGTCGCCAGAACTTCAAAGGTTTTTTCGCCGTCAACTTCGTCGATTTCGATAACGGAGATATCGAAAGTACCACCACCCAGGTCATAAACCGCGATAGTACGGTTGCCGACTTCTTTATCCAGACCGTAAGCCAGCGCAGCTGCGGTTGGTTCGTTGATGATACGTTTGACTTCCAGACCCGCGATACGACCGGCATCTTTAGTAGCCTGACGCTGAGCATCGTTGAAGTATGCAGGTACGGTGATAACCGCTTCAGTTACCGGTTCGCCCAGGTAATCTTCAGCCGTTTTCTTCATTTTTTTCAGCACTTCAGCAGAGATCTGCGGCGGTGCCATTTTCTGGCCCTTAACATCAATCCATGCATCACCGTTGTCAGCACCGATGATTTTGTACGGCATGATGGCTTCATCACGCTGTACTTCTTCGTCCTGGAAGCGGCGACCGATCAGGCGTTTAATCGCAAACAGGGTATTTTGCGGGTTTGTCACTGCCTGACGTTTAGCCGGCTGACCAACCAGAGTTTCACCATCCTGGGTATAGGCAATGATAGAAGGTGTGGTGCGATCGCCTTCGGCGTTCTCCAGCACACGTGCAGTAGTGCCATCCATAATCGCTACACAAGAGTTGGTAGTACCCAGGTCGATACCAATAATTTTACCCATCTAAACGTCTCCACTAAAATTTCATTCAACATGTGGTTGTGAACCTGTAATAAGGGCGAAACGTGCGGTTTCAACTGCCCAGACATCATTTTTTTCAGGTTCATTCACTGCGGTTGACTACAAGATGGGGTCACCCACCGCTTCATCAAGGGGGGACGACAAAAAAAATTTGCCTTCGCAGCCCTACGGGATGGGATGAACCGGGGTCAAAAGTCGAACATGGGGGTAAAAACACGCCAACACATAAATAATTAAAATGATTACGGATAATATATTCATGAAATTATTGACATAATCCGCAATAATTACCGACTAAAAGCAATAAAGCTCCGGTGATAAAGTATTTTCCAGGTGTAATAAATTAAATAATTGGAAAATTCTCATGAAATCACTCATTCATATATCAACGGGATTGCTTTTAAGCACTGCATTAGTGGCTTCAGTATCTGCTAACGATCATAAAATTTTAGGCGTAGTCGCCATGCCAAGAAATGAGACTAACGACCTGACTCTGAAGCTGCCTGTTTGTCGGGTAATCAAACGCATCCAGCTCACGACTGACCGAGGCGATGTCCAACTCTCCGGCGCAACGGTGTACTTTAAAGCCAGCAATAGCGCCAGCCAGAGCCTCAATGTACCGTCAACGATAAAGCAAGGTACAACCACTAACTGGATTAACATTAATAGCGATAACGATAATAAACGTTGCGTGAAGAAAATTGCTTTTTCCGGCCACACGATCAACTCCTCTGACATGGCCTCGCTAAAAATTATCGGCGATGATTAATATCACTGACTACGTATACAAGCCCCTATGAAAATTAATTATCTGGATGATGAAGATCTCTCTTTTCTCCATCAATGTAGTGAAGAACACCTGGCAACATTTACGCGTATTCTGACCCACAACGAGAATGGCAAGCCACGTCTCTCAAGCACACTATTACGTAATGAAACTTTTCAGGCGATGGAAGGACATCCTGAACGCTATCGTCGTAACTGGCAGTTGATCGCCGGTGAGCTCCAGCACTTTGGCGGCGATAGCATCGCCAATACGCTTCGCCGTCACGGCAAATTCTATCGAGCAATCCTGCTGGATGTTTGCAAACGATTGAAAGTCAAAGCGGATAAACAAATGTCCACACCTGAAATTGAGCAACATCTGTTGGAACACTTCCTGGAACATAGCTGGAAGAAGATGGATGACCAACAGAAAGCCGATTTCTTCACTGCCGTGGAGTGTCGAGTCAAAAAGCAAAAAGAGCTACTTCCCCATCTGATCCAGACACATAAGCTGGCACAAGGGGTCTCGCATATTCTTGAAGCACGCTTGACGAAGATTCTCCGCACCCACGCTGCGGTCAGCGTTATCGGCCATGGTTTAGTCCGCGGTGCAGGGCTTGGCGGCCCCCTCGGCGCAGCGGTTAATGGTGTAAAAGCCGTTAGCGGTAGCGCTTATCGAGTCACCATCCCGGCAGTGCTCCACGTCGCTTGTTTAAGGCGAATGGCCAGGCTTCATCAGGCAGAATGATAAATTGGTGAAAAATACCCCGCCAGATCATAGACAGTGCAGCAACTCCTCATTATTATGCCGCGCCCTGTCGCTAAGTGGCGGGGTAATGCTTCCCTTTCTAATCAATATTTTGAGGAATTATGGGCAACACTAAGTTGGCTAATCCGGCACCGCTGGGCCTGATGGGCTTCGGCATGACCACCATTCTGCTTAACCTGCACAATGCGGGTTTCTTTGCTTTTGACGGTATTATTCTCGCCATGGGAATTTTCTACGGCGGTATTGCGCAGATTTTTGCAGGCCTGCTGGAATACAAAAAAGGCAATACATTCGGTCTGACGGCATTCACCTCTTACGGCTCCTTCTGGCTGACTCTGGTCGCCATTCTGCTGCTGCCGAAGATGGGTCTGTCCGACGCACCTAACGCCCAGTTCCTCGGCGTTTACCTGGGCCTGTGGGGCGTGTTCACGCTGTTCATGTTCATCGGCACGCTGAAAGCCGCCCGCATGCTGCAGTTCGTGTTCCTGAGCCTGACCGTGCTGTTTGCCCTGCTGTGTATCGGCAACATCAACGGCAACGAAGCGATTATCCACATTGCCGGCTGGGTGGGTCTGGTTTGCGGTGCTAGCGCCATCTATCTGGCGATGGGTGAAGTGTTGAACGAGCAGTTTGGCCGCACCATTCTGCCAATCGGCGAAAAACATTAATTCACTTCGCCGCCCGATAGCGAGCGGCAAAGTGGGTCACATTGATTTAAGGCAGGCGCTGCAGCTCACCTTGTGGTGCAGCGACCTGTTTATCCAGCCCCTGGCGTAGCCAAATCCCCAGCCCCAATCCCATAAACGACAGCGCCAGCACATACCAGGCAGGAGCCATCGGCGACACGCCCATCAGCATGGTCACCGCAATCGGCGTCAGGCCACCGAAGATGGCGTAGGACACGTTATAAGAGAATGAAATACCGGTAAATCGCACCTCTGCCGGGAAAGCGCGTACCATCACATACGGTACCGCCCCCACCACGCCGACACACAACCCGACCGTGCCATAAAGCAGGAACAAGTGCTGCGGGCTATCGCCGGAAAGATGATAGAAAGCCCAGCTAGAGGCGGCCAGGAATAAACTTCCGACAATAAACGTACGGCTGGCACCAAACTTATCGGCCGCCAGACCTGCCAGCAGACAGCCGATGCATAACATGATAGTGGCGATGCTGTTAGCTTGCAGGGTGATTGCAGGGGCAAAACCATAGTGCTTTTGCAGCCAGACTGGCGACATCAGAATCACCACCACCACCCCGGCGGATAAGAGCCAGGTCAGCAGCATAGAAACGACTACCGCTTTTTGATGCTTCAGCGCCACCGCCTTAACCGGCAGCTCCTGCGCTAACGCTTTGCGCTGCTGCATCTCGAGGAAAATAGGCGTCTCCTGCAACCAACGACGCAAGTACATGGCGACAAGACCAAACGCGCCGCCTAACAGGAAAGGAATACGCCAGCCGCCATCGTGGATACCCTGCGGGGTCATATTGGTATTAATCAGCGTTGCCACTACCGATCCCAGTAAGATACCCACCGTCAGACCCGCAGTCAGCGTACCGCATGCGATACCAATCCTCTTCTCTGGCACATGTTCTGCGACGAAGACCCAGGCCCCGGGAACCTCACCACCAATGGCAGCCCCCTGAAGAATACGCATAAACAACAGTAGCAGCGGCGCCAGCAGCCCCATTGATTCATAAGTTGGCAGCAGACCAATCGCCAGCGTCGGCAGCGCCATCAGCAAAATACTCAGGGTAAACATTTTCTTACGCCCGACCAGATCGCCGAAGTGGGCCATAATGATGCCGCCGAGAGGACGTGCTAAATAGCCCGCAGCAAAAATACCGAAGGTCTGTACCTGGCGCAGCCACTCAGGGATATCTGCCGGGAAGAACAGCTCGCCGACGACGGCAGCGAAGAAGACAAAGATAATGAAATCATAAAACTCCAGCGCTCCACCGAGAGCGGCCAGCGTCAGAGTTTTATAATCCTGTCGATTCAGAGGTCGGGTGTTTTGTGACATAACGGACAATCATCCAGAAGTATGAAGGTGCTTTACGCAACGTGTAAAGTAAAAAACACTATATCGTAAATAAAACAACACACCACAGACGATGCAGGTTATGTCAGGAATGCATCAAATTCAGGATAAAGTTTCACGCCTTGCGCTTTTAGGGCGAAAAGCTGCTACCACATCGGGATTGGTTTCAACATAGGGCCCCTCAAGTAACTGTACACAATACGGTACACTTGCAAACACACCGTGCACTAACACCTTGCCTTCAGCATCTTTAACACCTTCCAGCGTTTCTTCGATGGCTTTTGGCTGGCCAGGGAGATTGAGGATCAGCGCCTGCTTGCGGATAACGCCCACCTGACGAGAAAGAATAGCCGTCGGCACAAAGTGCAGGCTGACCTGGCGCATTTGCTCGCCAAAACCAGGCATAACCCGATCGGCAATCGCTAGCGTCGCATCCGGGGTCACATCGCGTCGCGCTGGACCAGTACCGCCGGTAGTCAGCACCAGATGACAACCCATTTCATCAACCAGTTCACACAGCGTTTGCTCGATAATAACCTGCTCATCCGGGATTAAACGGGTCTGTAATTCGAAAGGCGTGGTCAGCGCACGCGCTAGCCACTCTTCAAGCGCCGGAATGCCTTTATCCTGATAGACGCCACTGGAGGCGCGATCGGAAATGGAAACTAAGCCGATTCGTAAGGTGTTCATGATTATTCCGTTCAAACAGTATTAATAGACCGAATAATACACCGAGGGGGACAAGGCAAACAGTTTAATGTGGCCGACGGGCGTCGGCCACATGCGGGATTACAGCAGATCGCCGATCATTTTTTCCAGTTTTTCCTGGTCAATCGCAAACTTACGGATACCATCCGCCAGTTTGTCTACCGCCATCGGATCCTGGTTATGCTGCCACAGGAACTGGGATTCGGTAATGCGAGCCGGACGCGCTTTAACTTCGCCGCTGAACGCCAGTTTGCGTTCGATTGCACCTTCGCTTTCCGCCAGCTCTTTCAGCAGGGTCGGAGCGATGGTCAGGCGGTCACAGCCAGCCAGTTCCAGAATTTCGCCGAGATTACGGAAGCTCGCGCCCATAACCACCGTTTCATAACCGTGCTGTTTGTAGTATTCGTAGATTTCTCTTACGGAAACCACGCCTGGATCTTCTGCCGGTGCATATTCTTTCTTATCGGTGTTCGCTTTGTACCAGTCGAGAATACGGCCAACAAACGGAGAAATCAGGAACACACCAGCTTCCGCACAAGCACGCGCCTGAGCGAAGGAGAACAGCAGAGTCAGGTTACAGTTGATGCCTTCTTTTTCCAGCTGCTCAGCAGCACGGATGCCCTGCCAGGTAGAAGCCAGTTTGATCAGAATGCGATCGTTACCGATGCCAGCATCGTTATACAATTTGATGATGCGCTTAGCTTTGGCAATCGACGCCTCGGTGTCGTAGGACAGACGAGCGTCAACTTCGGTGGAAATACGGCCAGGGATCAGCTTGAGGATTTCGAGACCGATGTTCACCGCCAGCTTATCGGAAGCATCGATAATCTGCTGTGCGCGATCGCTGCTCTGGCCACGGGCCCAGGCAACAGCATCATCAATCAGCTTACGGTACTCAGGAATCTGAGCCGCGCCGAGAATCAAAGAAGGGTTGGTCGTGGCATCCTGAGGCTGATACAGCTTCATTGCCGCGATATCTCCGGTATCAGCTACGACAGTGGTGTACTGACGCAGAGAAGTCAATTTATCCGTCATGATAGTGTTTCTCTTAAACAGCAGTTAAGGGGATGTAACCGGTCTGCCAAGATGATAACACGCTGCCGGGTCAGCGCAACCGCCGACAATGTAAGAGCGCAGAGTGTGATAAACTCAACCAATTAATTATCTGAACACTAAAGGATTGTCACTGAATTGGTAGCGCTTACACTCGCGCGCCGGCATGGACAAGAGGATGTTTAATGCCTGATTTTCTGTCTTTTATCAATGAAGTACTCTGGGGCTCGGTAATGATTTACCTATTACTGGGCGCTGGCGTCTGGTTTACCTGGCGAACAAAGTATATTCAGTTTCGTTATGTTCGCCAGTTTGGCAAAAGTCTGAAAAAAAGTCTTCAGCCGCAGCCAGGAGGATTAACATCCTTTCAGGCATTGTGTACCAGTCTGGCTGCGCGCGTCGGTAGCGGTAATTTGGCCGGAGTCGCACTCGCCATTACCGCTGGTGGACCCGGAGCTGTTTTTTGGATGTGGGTCTCCGCCCTACTCGGTATGGCCAGCAGCTTCGCTGAGTGCTCCCTCGCACAGCTCTATAAAGAACGCGACTCTCGCGGGCAATTTCGCGGCGGACCCGCTTGGTACATGGCTAGAGGATTAGGCATGCGCTGGATGGGAGTCCTGTTTTCCATTTTACTGCTGATAGCCTACGGCGTCATTTTCAACACCGTGCAGGCCAACTCTGTTGCGCATGCGATGGAGTACGCATTTCATTTACCCGAGATGATTACCGGCAGCGTACTCGCGATTCTTACTCTGTTGGTTATCGTTCGCGGCATTCGCGGCGTAGCGCGATTAATGCAGTGGCTCGTGCCGGGAATGGCTCTACTCTGGGTGATAACCAGTCTGGTCATCGGTCTGTGGAATTTCACCGCACTGCCAACGATTTTTGAAACTATCTTTCGCTGCGCTTTTGGCTGGCAAGAGGCCGCAGCAGGAGCCGTCGGCTATACCATTAGCCAGGCACTCACCAGCGGTTTTCAGCGCGGTATGTTCTCCAACGAAGCTGGCATGGGTTCGACACCGAATGCCGCAGCGGCGGCGGCTTCCTGGCCCCCACATCCTGCCGCTCAGGGGATCGTGCAGATGATAGGCGTGTTCATTGATACGATAGTGGTCTGCACCGCCAGCGCGGTGATCATCATGCTAGCCCCGAGAGGCGGCGAAGGCGAAGCAGTGAACGGCATTCAGGCCATTCAGCATGCCATGAGCAACCTCGTTGGCGGTTGGGGCTCCAGTTTTGTCGCCTTTATCGTGCTGCTTTTCGCATTCAGCTCCATTGTTGCAAACTACATCTATGCCGAAAATAATCTGATCTTTCTGCGTCTGGATAGCACACGGAACATCTGGGTGCTACGACTTCTCACGCTGAGCATGGTTGTCACCGGAGCGATGGTCAGTTTACCGGTTGTCTGGCAGATGGCGGATATCATCATGGCACTCATGGCGATTACTAACCTGACGGCAATCCTGCTGCTGTCGCCAACGGTACGGATCATTGCCAGTGATTACCTACGCCAGCGCCGGCTGGGCCAGCGACCGGAGTTTGATGTCACCCGCTATCCCGAGATTCATCAGCAGTTGGAGCCGGGGACCTGGGATAATCTGCCGCGTGAATAGCGCGGCAATCGCAGCTATCGATCCTCCCAGGACTTTTTTTTGATAAAGTCATAACAAATTTCCCGCAAGGACTGGATATGCTGATTCTGATTTCACCTGCAAAAACGCTTGATTATCAAAGCCCGCTGGCGACCGCACGCTATACCCAGCCTGAACTATTAGAGTATTCTCAGGAGCTTATTGGTATCGCCCGTCAGCTATCAGCGCCGCAAATAGGTAAGCTGATGAGCATCAGCGATAAACTGGCAGACCTCAACGCGACCCGTTTTCATGATTGGCACCCGGATTTCACACCGGATAACGCCCGTCAGGCCATTCTGGCGTTTAAGGGCGATGTCTACACCGGCCTACGGGCAGAAACCTTTAGCGAAGCTGACTTTGATTTTGCCCAGCAGCATCTGCGTATGCTCTCCGGCCTTTATGGCGTACTACGTCCGCTGGATCTCATGCAGCCTTATCGCCTGGAAATGGGCATTAAGCTTGAAAACGCGAAGGGCAAAGACCTGTATCAGTACTGGGGAGAAGTGATTACCGATAAGCTGAATCAGGCGCTGAAAGCGCAGGGTGACGATGTCGTGATTAACCTGGCCTCTGATGAATACTTCAGATCGGTCAAAACCAAACAGCTTGAGGGTCAGTTGATTAAGCCGGTTTTCCTTGATGAGAAAAACGGTAAGTTCAAGGTGATCAGCTTCTACGCTAAAAAAGCGCGCGGCTTAATGAGCCGTTACATTATTGAAAATCGCTTAACCAAACCCGAACAGCTAACCGACTTCGATAGCGAAGGTTATTTCTTTGATGCTGATGCTTCTGATAAAAGCGAGATGGTCTTTAAGCGTCACGAACAGTAAAACAAACTCCCCTTTCGCAGAACGGCGCGTCAGGGGAGCCTGATTCAGGCTTAACCCATCATCAGCTTACGCAGTGCGGCATAATCTGCTGGCAAGTTATGTGACAGCAGCGGCAGGTCAGCACGATCGGCCAGCTCTTTCGGCAGCGGCAGCGTCTCTTGCAGAATATCTTCCACGCTCTCTTTAAATTTCGCCGGATGCGCCGTGCCGAGGAACAGGCCATACTCGCCAGGCTGCAGCTGGTCACGCAGCGCGCGATAAGCAATCGCCGCATGCGGTTCTGAGGTATAGCCAATGGCTTTCAGTTCACGCATGGTGTCTTTGGTGGTTTCATCATCCACCGCAGCGTAGCCCAGCTCGTTCAAACGCCAGGTCTTACGGCGGAACAGTTCTTCCACGCGCGGCCAGTTATTCGGCTGGCTGACGTCCATGGCGTTAGACAAGGTAGCCTGTGTCGCTTTCGGCGACCAGTTACCGTCCTGCAGGAAACGCGGCACGGTATCGTTGGCATTGGTTGCCGCGATAAAACGTTTGATCGGCAGGCCCAGAGACTTCGCCAGCAGTCCCGCGGTCAGGTCGCCAAAGTTGCCGCTTGGCACAGAGATAACCAGCTGATTACGGGCTTCCTGCGGCAGTTGTGCTACCGCTTCAAAGTAGTAGCAAATCTGCGCCAACAGACGGCTAATATTAATTGAGTTTGCCGAATTCAGACCTAGCGCAACCTTCAGCTCTTCATCGTCAAAAGCCTGCTTAACCAGCGCCTGACAAGCATCAAAATCACCATCGATGGCGACGGTCTCTATGTTTCCGCCGAGGGTACAGAACAGTTTTTCCTGCAGCGGACTGATTTTACCGCGTGGATAGAGGATGACGACCTTGACGTTTGGCAGGCCATAAAACGCGTGTGCCACTGCCGCACCAGTATCACCCGACGTTGCCGTCAGAATGGTCACCGGTTTGTCGCCCGCGATATGGGTCAGCATTTGCGCCATAAAGCGACCGCCGAAATCTTTAAATGCCAGCGTCGGGCCGTGGAATAGCTCCAGGCAGCCCACGTCGTCCTGCACTTTGCTGACCGGTGCCGGGAAGGCGAAGGCTGCGCCGATACGCTCTTGCAGGACCGCCTGCGGGATCTCATCGCCAATCATTGCCGATAAAATTTTCGCGCTACGCGAGACAAAATCCAGCGCCAGCATGTCATCGATTTCGCTCAGGTTGAATTCCGGCAGATCGTGCGGAAAGAACAGTCCCTGATGCTTGCCAAGCCCCTGCGTCACGGCCTGCGCAAAGCTGACCTGTTCGTTATGATCTTTTAAGTTATAGAGTTTCATTGGTTATCCCACTACTCGAGCGCCCGCCGTGTCCAGCCGGCAAATATGAACGAAGCCTTCCTGATTTTGCAGATAGTGCGTAGCCAGCCAGTCGGCGACGCGCTGCGCGGTTTCCGGTTTATCGCATAATGCGAACAACGTTGGACCGGAACCGGAAATGCCGCACGCCTGCGCGCCAATTTCCATTGCTGCCTGACGCGCTTCGCTGAAGCCCGGCAGTAGTTTGGTACGATAGGGTTCGGCAATCACATCTTTCATCAATTTCGCCGCCAACTGAGGCTGACGGGTATAGCAGGCGTGAATGAAGCCCGCCAGATGGCGACCGTGCGCGATACAGTCCTGGCGGCGATACTGCGCCGGGAGAATCGCCCGCGCTTCCGCCGTTGAGACTTTAATCCCCGGATAAGCCAGCACCCATAGCCACTCGTCAAACCCTGGAATCTGCTGACTGATGATGCCGTTTTCCTCAAGCATCAACTGGATACCGCCAAGGTAGCACGGCGCGACGTTATCGTAATGGATACTGCCGGAAATCCGCCCTTCCATTTCACCCATCAGCGCCAGCATCCGGGTCTCATTGAGCGGTTTACCGCAGAATTCATTCATTGCCACCAGCGCGGCGACGACGGAACAGGCGCTGGAACCCAGGCCGGAACCGATCGGCATATTTTTTTCCAGCGTCATCGCCACCGGGATCTTTTTGCCAATTTCCTGACAGAAACGCTCCCAGCATTGATAGACGATATTTTCCTGCGGAACTGTCGGCAGCTTGCTGGCGAAACGACCAACGTTTTGCAGGCTGAAGCTCTCAGCGGCTTCCACCGTCACATTGTCTCCCAGCAGCGTACCGTCGACCGGCGTCACCGCAGCCCCCAGCACATCAAACCCGACGCTCATATTGGCACTGGAAGCCGGGGCATATACTTTGACCATCTTAAACTCCTAACTTCCATGACAGGGTACGCAGCAGGTCAGCGAATACGCCCGCCGCCGTTACATCGTTACCCGCGCCATAGCCGCGCAGCACCAGCGGCAGCGGCTGATAATAGTGGCTGTAAAAGGCCAGCGCGTTCTCGCCGTTTTTCACTTTGAACAGCGGATCGTTGCCGTCAACCGCGGCAATTTTCACGCGGCAGGTGCCATCCTCTTCGATGTTACCAACATAACGCAAGACTTTACCTTCATCGCGCGCTTTAGCGACCCGAGAGGCAAACTCATCATCGAGAGAAGGCAGGCGTGCCATAAAGCTTTCAACATCGCCGCTGGCGTCAAAACCTGCCGACAGCGCCGGCTCAACGATAATGTCAGACAGCTCCAGCTCACGCCCGGTTTCACGCGCCAGGATCAGCAGCTTGCGCGCAACATCAACGCCGGAAAGATCGTCACGCGGATCCGGTTCGGTATAGCCCATCTCACGCGCCAGCTTCGTTGCATCAGAGAAACTCATGCCTTCATCCAGCTTACCGAAGATAAACGACAGCGAGCCGGACAGAATACCGGAGAAGTGCAGCAGCTCATCGCCAGCATTCAGCAGATTTTGCAGGTTTTCAATAACCGGTAGGCCCGCGCCGACGTTGGTATCGTATAAGAACTTACGCCGAGAGCTGCTCGCGGCATGACGCAGTTGGTGATAGTAATCCAGTGATGAGGTATTGGCCTTTTTGTTCGGCGTGACCACATGGAAACCTTCGCGCAGGAAATCCGCGTACTGATCGGCGACGGCCTGGCTTGAGGTACAGTCGACAATAACCGGGTTCAACAGGTGATACTCTTTTACCAAACGAATAAGTCGACCCAAATTAAATCCATCTTTGGCCTCCACCAGCTCATCGCGCCAGTGTTCAAGATTGAGACCGTGTACGTTGGTCAGCAAAGCGTGAGAATTGGCGACGCCGCAAACGCGCAGGTCGATATGTTTACTCTTCAGCCAGCTTTGCTGGCGCTTGATCTGTTCGATCAGCGCACCGCCGACACCGCCGACACCGATAACAAACACTTCAATGACCTGATCGGTATTGAACAGCATCTGGTGAGTCACGCGCACGCCAGTTGTTGCGTCATCATTGCTGACAACAACAGAGATAGAACGCTCGGAAGAGCCCTGAGCAATCGCGACAATATTGATGTTGGCGCGCGCCAGCGCGGCAAAGAACTTGGCGGAGATACCGCGCAAAGTCCGCATCCCATCGCCGACAACAGAGATGATCGCCAGACGGTCCATAATAGAAAGCGGTTCCAGTTGGCCCTCTTTCAGTTCCAGATAGAACTCTTCTTCCATCACCCGCTTCGCCCGCGCGCAGTCGCTCTGCGGTACGCAGAAGCTGATGCTGTATTCCGAAGAGGATTGGGTGATCAAAACGACAGAAATTCCGGCGCGAGACATGGTGGCAAACACGCGTGCCGCCATTCCTACCATGCCTTTCATTCCCGGGCCGGATACGTTGAACATCGCCATATTATTGAGGTTGGAGATCCCCTTCACCGGCAGACCATCTTCATCAAGACTCGCACCGATAAGCGTGCCTGGTGCCTGCGGGTTACCCGTATTTTTGATTAAACAGGGGATCTGGAACTGAGCGATTGGCGCAATGGTCCGCGGGTGCAAAACTTTGGCACCAAAATAAGAAAGCTCCATCGCTTCCTGATAGGACATCGACTTCAGCAGGCGCGCATCTGGCACCTGACGAGGGTCGCAGGTATAAACACCATCGACGTCAGTCCAGATTTCACAACAGTCGGCGCGCAGGCAGGCAGCCAGTACCGCGGCGGAGTAGTCAGAACCATTACGACCCAGAACCACCAGTTCACCCTTTTCATTGCCCGCAGTGAAACCGGCCATCAGCACCATATGGTCTGATGGGATCTGACTGGCGACAATGCGGCGAGTCGATTCAGCGATATCAACGGTGGACTCGAGGTAGTGACCCACTGCCAGCAGTTTTTCGACTGGGTTAATGACCGTGACGTGATGACCACGCGCTTCCAGCAGGCCGGCCATAATCGCGATAGAAAGCTTTTCACCCCGGCAGATTAGCGAAGCGTTGACGCTATCCGGGCACTGCCCAAGCAGGCTGATGCCGTGCAACACATGCTTGATTTGCGCAAATTCTTGCTCAACAAAAATTTTCAGCTGAGCAAGCGGGAAACCAGGTTGGGCCTCAGCGAGCCCCTGCAGAAGTTCGGCAAAAATGCGTTCGGCATCGGCGATATTGGTAAGTGCATCCTGACCACCGATCGTTTTCTCAATCATCGCAACCAGGTGGTTAGTAATCTTCGCAGGGGCAGAAAGTACGGTGGCTACCTGCCCCTGCCTGGCATTGCTCTCCAGAATATCGGCAACTCGCAGAAAACGTTCTGCATTTGCCACTGATGTACCGCCGAACTTCAACACACGCATGGTTGTAACCCCTTAATCTTTTATCGAAAAAAAAGCCCGCACTGTTCAGGTGCGGGCTTTTTTCTGTGTTTCCTGTACGCGTCAGCCCGCACCGTTACCTGTGGTAATAGTGGTGGTGATAATCGTGGTAATCATGCCGATGCGATTCATGGATGTTGTGTACTCTGTAATTTTTATCTGTCTGTGTCCTGTGCCTATATTGGTTAAAGTATCTGTCGACTTAAGTCAACGAATTTCTACTTTTAGCCATTTTTTGCGCACCCGGTCAATGCGCCATAATTACCTGACAATCCCCCCGAGTTTACGCATAAGGACATATCAAATCAGAATATAAAACCATATAAAAATAATATGGCAGCACTTTACTCTGATAGGTTTTTTTCAATATCATGCAATAAACGATGCAGCATCGCGGTATCGCGCTGTTGTAAAAGGCCGATTCGCTGCTGTAGCCAATCGGTAAGTTTTATATCATCCCCGACACCCAGTCGGGTGAGCAAGTCGAGCGTTCTTAGACGTAATGCCTGCAGTTGATTATCATCCACGCCGGTAAATGTCGCCGGGGTTTGCTGTAACAAAGAGGTCAGTTGATAGCAATACACCATCACCGACTGTCCTAAGTTCAGCGAAGGATAGTCCGCCACCATCGGTACACCAGTCAACACATCGGCAAGGGCCAATTCTTCGTTAGTTAGCCCGGAATCTTCACGACCAAACACCAGCGCGGCATGATTCATCCACTGCGCTTTCTCCTCCAGCAGCGGCAACAGCTGCTGCGGCGTCGCGTAGTAATGGAAACGCGCCCGACTACGGGCTGTGGTGGCAACAGTAAAATCGACATCATGTAGCGCCTGCTCCAGGGTGGGATAAGTGCTGATATTATCGAGAATATCCCCAGAGCCGTGCGCGACCCAGCGCGCCGCAGGCTGCAAATGAGCATCGCTATCAACGATACGCATGTCGCTGAACCCCATTGTTTTCATTGCTCGTGCTGCAGCACCTACGTTCTCAGCCCGAGCGGGGGACACTAATACAATTGATAAACGCATTCGGTTTCTCTTTTACCTTTTTACGCAGCAGAAATATCACTCCACGCGTTCATTTTACGCGTTGAGAATTTACAAATTTGCAACAAAAATCACTAAATTTGAGTTTGATCACCCATAAAAAAAACTAAACTATTCCCAAGGCACCACGACACGGAGTATGTTAACAGAACGTCTTTATCCATATGTTTGGCAATGAAATTTATGTCAGAGTACGTTTCAAGGCGTTGGATTCATCATATTTATTATTTTCTTAGCGCAACTAATTGAGCCGTGTATGAATTGTGACTATGAATCGCATATCGATGCAATGATTTCACAAGACTGTTAACGTGCTACAATTGAACTTGATATATGTCAACGAAGCGTAGTTTTATTGGGTGTCAGGACTCTCTTAGCCTGTTATGTTGCTGTTAAAATGGTTAGGATGACAGCCGTTTTTGACACCGTCGGGTCCAGAGGGAAAGTACCCACGACCGAGCTAATGTTGTTGTTGACGTTGATGGAAAGTGCATCAAGAACGCAATTACGTACTTTAGTCATGTTACGCCGGGCATGTTAATTTGCGACATGTACCAGGCAGGTCAGGGACTTTGGTACTTCCTGTTTCGATTTAGTTGGCAATTTAGGTAGCAAACATGCAGACCCCGCACATTCTTATCGTTGAAGACGAGTTGGTAACACGCAACACGTTAAAAAGTATTTTCGAAGCAGAAGGTTACGATGTATTCGAAGCGACCGATGGCGCGGAAATGCATCAGATCCTGTCTGAAAATGATATCAACCTGGTGATCATGGATATTAACCTACCAGGTAAAAATGGTCTCCTGTTAGCACGCGAATTGCGTGAACAGGCGGACGTCGCGCTAATGTTCCTTACCGGCCGCGATAACGAAGTGGATAAGATTCTTGGCCTCGAAATCGGTGCCGATGACTATATCACTAAACCATTTAACCCTCGTGAACTGACGATTCGCGCACGCAACCTGCTCTCCCGTACCATGAATCTGGGTACGCCGAGTGAAGAACGCCGCAGCGTAGAAAGTTATAAATTCAACGGTTGGGAACTGGATATCAACAGTCGTTCACTGGTAAGCCCGAATGGTGAGCAGTACAAGCTGCCGCGCAGTGAATTCCGCGCCATGCTGCACTTCTGCGAAAACCCAGGCAAAATCCAATCTCGCGCAGAACTGCTGAAGAAAATGACCGGTCGTGAGCTTAAGCCACACGATCGTACCGTAGACGTGACCATCCGTCGCATTCGTAAACATTTTGAGTCCACTCCGGATACCCCGGAAATCATCGCCACCATTCATGGCGAAGGGTACCGCTTCTGTGGCGACCTGCAGGAATAACTCTGGTTCTCTTGCGGTAATAACGTAAAAACGGCGCTATTCGCGCCGTTTTTTTTATTTCCAGATTCTGAGTTTGTCGTCGCTACCACTATCACCACCGTCATTACCATCGCCGCCTGGCTGTTCTTCCTTCGGCTTCGGGAGAGATAAAGCGTACCAGTCGACATGGCGCGTCAGGAACATCAGCGCACTCAACGCCAATAGCAGCACTCCAGTCCCCAACAACAAGGCACTATCTTCCGAACGCAAGAGCATCCACATCACACCATCCAGCAGTAATAACGCACAGACGAAAAGCAAACTATTACGCCACCCTTTCATGACGGCATGCAGATACACTCCGTTGATTAATGCCCCTATCAGGCTGGCGACAATCCAGGATGGCGTAAAGCCGATATGCTCAGAAAGTGCCAGCAATACCAGGTAGAACATCACTAACGACAGCCCCACCAGCAGATACTGCATCGGGTGCAAACGGCGCTGGGTTAAACTTTCGAATACGAAAAATGCCATGAAGGTTAGTGAAATCAACAGAATGGCATACTTCGTCGCCCGATCGGTCAGTTGGTACTGATCGGCAGGAGTCGTAACATTGACGTTGAAAGCAGGCAGCTGTCGCCATTCAACCTCCCGATCGTCAACAAAGAACTTCGCCATGTTGTTGGCAAACCAGCTACTTTGCCAGTGAGCGCTGTAGCCTGAAGCGCTGACCTCACGGTTAACGGGAAGAAAATCGCCGAGAAAACCAGGGTGTGCCCAGTTGCTGGCCAGTTGTAGTTCACTGTTGCGCCCGATCGGCACCACAGAGAAGCTCCCGGTTCCGTTCAGGTTAAGTGTGAATTCAACATCCAGCGCTTTTTGTTCAGATGATAACAACGGCATCGGCATATGAATTCCCTCTCCGCTACCGCTAAGACCGAGCCCGGGTTCTACGGGCAACGACTCACCATTAATCTGCGGCGCGACAATAGCGCCAATCCCGCGCGCATCGCTAACACCTACCACCATAAAAGGCTGGCCCAACGCAATATTGTCTTTTTTGAGCTCAGCCAGACGGGAGACATCGAAATGCGCTTTAATGCCAAGATCGTTGTGCCAGATTTGACCTTCATAAATACCGATTTTCCGCGATTCAACATTCTGCTTTCCGGTTATCGCCAGCGTTTCTGGCAACCAGTAATGCAGCCAACTACGCTGATATTCGACCTCTTTTTTATCCTCAATACGGGTCAGCGTCTCAGTAACGGGAATAACAATCAGCGGCCCGGTCAGCTTTTGCGGCCCGCTAGTACTGCTCTGTAGAGCATCGACAACATCGCTACGATAATCCGCACGTTCAACGATCAGTTGCCTGACGATCATCAGCGGGATCGACAACAGTAAAATGCATCCCAGCAGGGTGCTCATTTTCCAGAATAGTGGTGATTTCAACATAGCCCTCTCCTTAGTGATAGGCACACCTTAGATGGGCTATGTGGGGGGAGTTTGAAGCTATGTGAAGTGAGCGTGAAGTCTCAACAAAGCGCACGCCCCACCTTCAGGGCGATTAATCAGTTGGATATCCCCCAGATGCAGGCGCGCGACTTCACGGACAAATGCCAGACCCAGGCCACTGCTTTTATGGCCATTTTCACGCGGTAAAGAATAGAAGCGCTCAAAGATGCGTCCCAGGGCATAATCTGGAATACCGCTGCCCGTATCACTCACCGTTAACAGCACGCCGCCATCGCTTTCTTCCGCACCAAGAAGGATCTCTCCTTCAACAGGCGTAAAATCAATAGCGTTATCCAGCAAATTACCTAACGCCTGCGCCAGGAGTTCGCTATCGCCCTCAACTGACAGATTGGTTTCCTGCCAGCGAAGAGTGAGATTTTTCGCCGCCAGCGCTATTTCGCGCTCCTCAGCCAGTCGGCTAAAAAGAGCAGAGACAGAGACACGGCGCCGCGCAATCTCCAGCCTGTTTTCAAGACGCGCCTGCTGGAGCAAATTCTCCACCAGAGACTGCATCCGCGCATTTTGCGCGAGGATATTGCCAGTAAAGCGCGCGGCTATCTCAGGTGGAGGACCTTCATGGAGAATTTCCGCCGCGCCGCGAATTGCCGCCAGCGGACTCTTCAGCTCATGAGTCAGCGCATAAACATAGTTCTCAATCGCGTTTTTACCCTCCAGCTTGAGACGCATACTCTCCAGCGCCTGCGCCAGTTTACGCAGTTCGCTGCTGCCCACATCCGGCAGCGGAACCGGCCGGTCGGCAGTCACCGAATCAGCATAACGAACCAGCTTACCGATGGAGAAATTAATCCACCACACCATCCCGGCGCCAATCAGTAGTGCAATTCCCAGCAGTGCGCCGCTCGCCCACAGAATACGCCGCTCGCTACGTTTGATAACCGGCACCATGGCCAGGTTCGGTTTGCCGACGCTCAGCACGCCAATAATTCGGCCATTATCAGTGACCGGTGCGGCGATATACATAATCGAACTATTATCATCGTTCGGGTCACTGCGCGTGCTGCGCGCACCGTACTGGCCGCGCAATGTAAGCCAGACATCGTTCCAGCGAGAGTAGTCTTGTCCCAGCGCTTTACCCGTGGAATCAAACACCACCTTCCCTTGCGCATCAGTCATGTAGACGTGATATTCATTGCGAACTTTGTTAATACCGGCGATGTTGGCGTTGATCGGCTGACGATGAAGCGTCTGAAAGGCCTGGGCCAGGCGTCCATGCTGCGGATCGGCGGAAAGCAGGTCCTCACGAGCCAGTTCTGCGAGCAAGGTCGCGGTATCGATCAGCGTGCCTTCCGTTGCCCGCCGCACGCCCGGCTTAATCTCCTGGACGAAAATGGAGAGAACAAACCACGCCGCAATCGCCACAATAAGAAAGTAGCCGAGTAGCAATCGCATCCCAATGCGCATCAGAAGCCTCCGAGGCTATAGCCCATGCCGCGATGCGTATTGATGGGGGAGATGTTGGGATTCACTTCGCGCAGCTTAGCGCGCAGGGTTTTGATATGGGTATCAACGGTGCGATCGAAGCTCTCGTTCGCATCGCCCCATACCTGCTCCATAAGCTGCTGGCGGGAAAATATGCGACCAGGGGCGTGCAGTAGCGTTTTTAACAGCAGAAACTCATAGCGGGTCAGATTCAACGATTGACCGCACCACATCACCTGAGCCGCGGCATCATTTAGCGTAAACTCTCCCACGCATAATAGCGGTGAAGGAGCCGCGAATTTCTGCAGCCGCCGCAGAACAGTGCGCACTCTGGCACAGACTTCACGAGGGGAAAAAGGCTTGGCGATATAATCATCAGCACCGATTTCCAGGCCAAGTAACTTATCCACCTCTTCACTGCGGGCCGTCAGAAACAGCACCGGTAGCGCCGGGTGGCGGGCCAGCAGTCGACGGCATAGTTCAAAGCCGCTGATATCAGGCAGCCCAACATCCAGAATCGCCAGGTCGGGTACCTGAAGGTGGGCTGCATCAAGTGCAGGCAGTCCACGTTCAAACGCCGTAACGATAAAACCTTCCTGTTGCAGCATGTAGACCAGCGTATCCGCAATGCTCAACTCATCTTCCACCAACCAGATCCGCGGTTGTTGCATCGTCGTTCCCTGTTATTTATTCCATGGCATAATTGGCACGGCGCTAATGGCATTCTTCGGCGAGCCGTCAACGATTTTATCCGAATAGGTCAGATAGACCAGCGCGTTACGTTTGGCATCGTAAAAGCGCACGACCTGCAGCTTTTTAAATACCAGCGAGGTACGTTTCTGGAAGACCACATCGCCCTGGGTTTTGCCTTTTTTGATTTTATCCGTCAACTCAATGGGCCCTACCTGTTGGCAGGATATCGCGGCATCAGAGGTATCTTCCGCCAGACCCAACCCGCCTTTAATTCCCCCTGTTTTCGCCCGGCTGATATAGCACGTCACGTTCTGGACATCCGGGTCATCAAAAGCCTCAACGACTATCTTATGGTCCGGTCCGAGAAACTTAAACACGGTATCCACCGAGCCGATTTGCTCCGCCTGCGCCATCTGACAGCCGGCCAGTAAAAACATACTCGCAACTAACTTCTTGTATTTCATATTGTTACCATTCTTAAAAATTTAGCTGAGTGATTATCACACATTAAGAAGAAAAGTTTTATAGATCACAGCTTTACAAAATTACCACCATAACATCTGGAATAATCGCATTTAAAAGCAAAAAAAACACTGAATGCTAAAACATCAAAAAATGCTATTATCCGCTACCTTTAGTATCAGGCACCTGAGTTTAAGGATGGGGATATTTTATGGATCAAGCAGGGATTATTCGCGATCTCCTTAGCTGGCTGGAAGGTCACCTGGATCAACCACTCTCACTGGACAATGTGGCAGCGAAGGCAGGCTATTCCAAGTGGCATTTACAAAGAATGTTCAAGGACGTAACCGGCCACGCCATCGGTGCCTATATTCGCGCCCGTCGCTTATCCAAGTCGGCGGTAGCCCTACGCCTGACCGCGCGTCCGATTCTGGATATTGCGTTGCAATATCGCTTTGATTCGCAGCAGACCTTTACGCGCGCGTTCAAAAAGCAATTTTCACTAACGCCAGCTCTTTATCGTCGTTCTCCAGACTGGAGCTCTTACGGTATGCGTCCCCCACTGCGTCTGGGCGAGTTCGCGATGCCTAAACACGAGTTTGTCACCCTTAACACGACTCAACTGGTTGGCGTGACCCAGAGCTACACCTGCAAGCTGGAGGAAATCTCCGATTTCCGTAACCAGATGCGCGTCCAATTCTGGCGAGAATTCCTTGCCAATACGCCGACGATTCCCCCAACCTTGTACGGGCTGCATGAGCCGCGTCCAAGCCAGGATAAAGACGATGAGCAAGAGGTGTTCTACACCACCGCGCTGACGCCAGAACTGGCTAACGGTCACCTGCACAATTCCCATCCCGTTATTCTGGAAGGTGGCGAGTACGTGATGTTTACCTACGAAGGTTTAGGTACGGGTTTACAGGAATTTATCCTGACGGTTTACGGCACCTGTATGCCGATGCTCAACCTCACCCGCCGTAAAGGTCTGGATATTGAGCGTTTCTTCCCGGAAGATGAAAGTCGGAATCAGGAACCACCTATTCAGCTGCGCTGCGAGTACCTGATCCCGATTCGTCGTTAACGCTGTAGTTCATCCATCGCGGGGGCATCAAGATGCGAAACATCCCCCGCGGTTTCTACAACCCAGCCAGATGCCAGCCAGGGGCTTTGCTGATAATCAACGCGGGAAATGGAGCAGTTGCGCAAGCGCAAGCGACGCTCAGCATACGCCGGCAAGCCAAGAATCGTACTTACCAGACAGCCCAGCGCCATCCCATGACTCACCAGCAGCGGCCGACTTCCCGCAGGCAGTTCCAGGCAAGACGCCAGCGCCGCATGCATACGATCGCTCAGCTCTTGCATTGACTCCCCTTGCGGAATACGACCGTCTGGCGTGCCGTTAACCAGTTGCCGACGCCAACCCTCTTCTTCCTCGCTCAACGAGTCGATATGGCGTTTCTCAAGCACGCCCATATCCAGCTCACGCAAGCGGGGATCAGGAATGATGTTGCAACCGCAGGCTTCAGCAATGATTTCCGCTGTGCGCCGCGTACGGCCTAAATCGCTGGCGATAATATGCGTGATGCCCAACGTTCTGGCACGCTCGCCGACTTGCCAAGCCTGACGCTCACCGTGGGCGGTAAGTGGACTGTCCGACTGGCCCTGAATACGTCGCTCGGCGTTCCACTGCGTTTCGCCGTGGCGAACAAGGTATACCTCTAACATGCTTTATTATCCGTTCTGAGCTCTTAACCATTGAGTGACAAGCATAGCCGCCAGCAACAACAATGATTTGGAGTATACTGCGATGATGTTAAGTAATTCTGAGTTGTTTTGATTATGCACCATGTTGTCTCAGCTACCACTAATCCCGCCAAAATTCAGGCAATTCTGCAGGCTTTTAACGAGATCTTCGGTGAAGGATCCTGCCATATTGAGTCCGTCTCCGTCGAGAGCGGCGTGCCAGAACAGCCGTTCGGTAGCGACGAAACGCGCGCTGGCGCACGAAACCGCGTGACGAATGCGCGCCGCGCGCAGCCGAATGCCGACTTCTGGGTAGCCATTGAAGCCGGGATCGACGAAGGCAGCACTTTTAGCTGGGTAGTGATTGATGATGGGAATCTGCGCGGCGAAGCGCGCTCAGCGACCCTGCCGCTCCCACACGTTATTCTTGAAAAAGTTCGCGCTGGCGAAGCCCTGGGGCCGGTGATGTCGCAGTATACCGGCATCGATGAGATTGGTCGCAAAGAGGGAGCCATTGGCGTGTTTACCGCCGGGAAGCTTACGCGCAGCAGCGTTTATCATCAGGCGGTCGTGCTGGCGCTAAGCCCGTTTCATAACGCTATTTATCGTTAACTTTCAGCAGCGATTGTTCCAGCCACTGGCGAAGCTCCGCCGGGGCTGACTTCAGGCTATTTGAGCCACGGGTGATAGTCGCAATCCCGGCGCCAAGCTCGTTTTTCAGCTCGCGCTGGCTCATCTCGCCGCGCAGCAGCTCTTCAATAATACGCACTCGCGTCCCCAGCGCCTCTCGCTCGTCGGGAGTCAGCATGAGTTGTAAAAGCGGCAGATGCAAATCGTCGGCGTATGCCTGCTGCAAAAGCGCCACGAAGCGCAGCCACTCCTGATGACGCTGTTCGGCTACGGCTGCTGAATAAGGGGATTGTTGGGTCATGTTACGCCACCTGTCGTGTGTACTCACTAACGAGTACAAAGCATAACATACTTCTGTCCGTACTCTATGGATTTCGGGCAACATAGCAAAATGCTATGTTGCCCGAAAGTGATGGTATTAGTAGCGCAGCTTCCACTCCGCATCGCTCATCAGCGTATCTTTTTGTCCCATGAAGTAGCGATAGTAGGCATCATAAGACAGGACATTTTTCACGTAGCCACGGGTTTCCGAGAACGGAATACTCTCGATAAACGCCACTGCATCGATACGCCCCCCGCTGTTGCCGCGCCAGGTGCGAACTCGCCCTGGACCCGCATTATAGGCCGCAGAGGCGAAGATACGATTATTGCCAAACTGCTGATAAACATATTGCAGGTAGCTGGTACCGATGTTGATATTCATTTCCGGATCCAGCAGCTGCGACGTTCCGCTGTAACCCGGAATATTAAACATCTTCACCGTATGCGTAGCCGTACCCGGCATAATCTGCATCAGGCCGCGGGCACCCACCGGTGAACCGGCTTTCGGGTTCCAGGCGCTCTCCTGACGCGCAATCGCCATCGCGTAGCTTTGCGGAATATCTTTACCGCTGATATAGCGGGTAAAGATGTCGTTATAAGCCAGCGGAAAACGCTCTTCCAACTGATCCCATAATTTCCCGGCGATCGTGGCCTGGACGCTGAGATCCCACCAGTTCTGATTAAACGCATACCGCGCCAGCTGCGCCTGCTGATCTTTAGTCTTGCTGGTCACCAGGTTCGCCCACTCACTACGCGCGGTATTATCCATATTCCAGTACATCAGCTCGCGAACCCGCGCCATTTCCGGCACGGAGGTTAACGCCGGATCGAGATTAGCCGGCGCTTTATCGATGCGGAAAGTGTACTCTTCGCCAAGACGCTGGGCAGCGACCATCGGGTAGAAGCCGCGTTGTTGCATCAAAGAATGCAGAATGTCTTTGGCTTCATCATCGCGCCCGCGTTCCAGCAGTAGATCGGCCTGCCAGTAGCGCCACTCATCCTTCTCTTTCGCCTCCATCGGCAAACGCGCCAGCCAGGTGTTCAAACCGCGTCGATCTGCAGCGCCAAGCGCCATCCGCACCCGGCGTTCCACCAGCGAGGTGGATTGCGAACGCATAATGGCATCATCGCGCCAGATAGCCTGCTCTTCAGTCACATCGCTGCCCATCAGACGCCAGGCGACAATATCCCGCAGCTCCTGGGTTTGGTCTTCATTCAACTGCTGTGCCTGCACTAACGATGGGATCATCAGGCGCGCATTTTCCACATCCTGACGCGCAACGCTGGCAAAAGCGACCGCCGCCATCTGGCGCGTAAAGTCCGTCGCCCCGGTAGTGCGTGCGAAAGTCATGACGCTATTGGGATCGTTAGCCAGCGCGACAACCGCCGTCGAAATTGTTTGATAATCAGACGGCATCTGCTGGGCCAGAACCCGTACCAGACTGGTATTCCCCGCCTTCATCGCCAGACGGATCCGCTCAAGGTAAGCCAGCGGATCCTGCTGGCCGGAGGCGCGCCAGGCACCAAACAGCTGGTCGCAGGCATTTGGCTGGCTTTTGCCACTCAGCCACAGCTCTTTCGCCCCATCCCAGGCTTCCTGCGTTTGGCCCACACTCCATTTTGCATAGTAGTAATTACACTGTGCTTCGGTGCTGGCTGGTTTATCCGGGCTGAAGGACAACAGGCCACGCCAGTCGCTACGACGCGCCAGCTCGTTGACGAAACGTGATTTCAGCGATCGCGCCGGGGGCAGCGTCGGGTTGGAGGCGATAAAATTGGTCACCACCAGAGCGGGTTGGTTCATCAAATCATCGGTTATCTGCCGGTACTGGAGATAAGGATAGAGCGGGTAAGTCGTCAGCGTCGGCATCAACTGGTTAACGACATCCATTTGTCGATTGTCCCACGCCTGTTTAATTTGAGCATAGCGGCTGCGTTGTTCATCCAGTGAATCCGCATGCGCCAGTTGGCTTAGCGTCAGCAGACATACGCTGGCCGCCAGCAGGCGCCAGGTAACGTGTTTGGCTTTGTCCACAAGCTCTTCCTCTTATCGTGTTACGTCTGTGCAGCATCATGCCGCTTAATAGATTCATGCTAATCAGACATTGCAGAAAGTGCCACGTTCCGGACACTTTTTTACTTTTGTTGCGAGTGAGCTCTGCTGGCTGGGATTAGAACGTGAAAAAGGCTACACTTCGCCTTTGATAACTATTCACTACCCTACTCAAAATCATTCTGGCTGCATCAAGGCGGCAAGAGAGAAAATCCCTGCGAGCATAGATGGCTATGTGACCAGGGTTTTCGAATGCAGCCAACACAGAGGCAGCCTGAAGGATGAAGAGTATATAAAAGAGGCGAAGTCCAACGTGGCTCAATTCGTTTATACCATGCATCGTGTCGGCAAAGTGGTTCCGCCGAAACGTCATATTCTGAAAAATATCTCCCTGAGCTTCTTCCCTGGCGCAAAAATCGGCGTTCTCGGTCTGAACGGCGCCGGTAAGTCTACCCTGCTACGCATTATGGCCGGCATTGATACCGATATCGAAGGCGAAGCTCGCCCGCAGCCCGGTCTGAAAATCGGCTACCTGCCGCAGGAACCAAAGCTGAATCCAGAGCAAACCGTTCGTGAATCAGTCGAAGAAGCCGTGGCCGAAGTGGTCAACGCGCTGAAGGGTCTGGACGAGGTGTACGCTAAGTACGCTGAACCGGATGCCGATTTCGACAAACTCGCCGCTCAACAGGGCAAGTTTGAAGAGATCATTCAGGCGCATGATGGCCATAACCTGAACGTGCAGCTTGAGCGCGCCGCGGATGCCCTGCGTCTGCCGGATTGGGATGCCAAAATCGCCAACCTGTCCGGTGGTGAACGTCGCCGCGTGGCGCTGTGCCGTCTGCTGCTCGAAAAACCAGACATGCTGCTGCTCGACGAACCGACTAACCACCTGGATGCCGAATCCGTGGCGTGGCTGGAACGCTTCCTGCACGACTTCGAAGGTACGGTCGTGGCGATTACCCACGACCGTTACTTCCTCGATAACGTTGCCGGTTGGATCCTCGAGCTTGACCGTGGCGAAGGTATTCCGTGGGAAGGTAACTACTCCTCCTGGCTGGAGCAGAAAGATCAGCGTCTGGCGCAGGAAGCTTCTCAGGAAGCGGCCCGTCGTAAATCTATCGAGAAGGAGCTGGAATGGGTTCGTCAGGGCGCGAAAGGCCGTCAGTCTAAGGGTAAAGCCCGTCTGGCACGCTTTGAAGAGCTGAACAGCGCTGAATACCAGAAACGTAACGAAACTAACGAACTGTTTATCCCACCAGGAGCTCGTCTGGGCGATAAAGTGCTTGAAGTCAGTAACCTGCGTAAATCTTACGGCGATCGCGTCCTGATTGACGACCTGAGCTTCTCGGTACCGAAAGGGGCTATTGTCGGCATCATCGGTCCAAACGGTGCGGGTAAATCCACCCTGTTCCGCATGATGTCCGGTCAGGAAGCGCCTGATAGCGGCACCATTACCCTGGGCGACACCGTGAAGCTGGCCTCCGTTGATCAGTTCCGTGACGCGATGGATAACAGCAAAACCGTGTGGGAAGAAGTTTCCGGCGGGCAAGATATTATGCGTATTGGCAACACCGAAATGCCAAGCCGTGCCTACGTGGGCCGCTTTAACTTTAAGGGTGTCGATCAGGGTAAACGCGTCGGCGAACTGTCCGGCGGTGAGCGCGGTCGTCTGCATCTGGCGAAGCTGCTGCAGGTTGGCGGTAACGTACTGCTGCTCGATGAACCAACCAACGACCTGGACATCGAAACCCTGCGCGCGCTGGAAAACGCCCTGTTGGAATTCCCGGGCTGCGCAATGGTTATCTCGCACGACCGTTGGTTCCTTGACCGCGTAGCAACCCACATTCTGGATTATCAGGATGAAGGTAAAGTCGAGTTCTTTGAAGGTAACTTCACCGAATACGAAGAGTACAAGAAACGCACCCTCGGCGCAGACGCGCTGGAGCCGAAGCGTATCAAGTACAAGCGTATCTCGAAATAAAAGCAAAAGGGCAACGCAAGTTGCCCTTTTTAATGTCTGCTCCCTCTCCCCAAAGGGGCGAGGGATCGGCCCTCTGCACCGGGCTGGTCGGTTTTCTCCCTCTCCCCGTGGGAGAGGGTCGGGGTGAGGGCATCAGACCGCAGAGGAACTGAACTACCCCTGCTCACCCATCATCTCTTTGACCAGCTCGACGCAGCGCAGGAAGCGGGCATCGTAATCCGCCTCTTTTACATGCACGAAGTCGATCTCATTCTCTCTGAGCAGCGACACCAGTAGCGTCTGGAACTCCTTGCGATCCACTGAACTACCAAGGCTACGCAGACCATCGGCCACCCAAGGCGTATTGTTTTCCAGCAGGATAACCAGATCAAAGCGATACTCATCGATAAGCGCCTGAACGAAAGGATGTTCCCGACCTTCATACTTCAGACAAAACGCCTGGGTGCTGACGAAATCGGTATCGATAAACGCCACCTTATTGGCGTATTTCACCGCAAAATCAATATACTGCGCATGGCCGAGAGCAATCTTGTCATAGTCGGAATATTGCAAAGCCATCTCATCGCCACCGAGATGCGAAAAGACATAATCACGGCCATATTCCCAGGCGCTGGTGGTGTTAAAGATATTGGATAGCTTATTTACCAGGGTCGACTTACCGCTCGACTCACCGCCGAGAATCGCTACCGTGCGCACGAAAAACGGCTTCACCTCGGTAGGAATATATTCCCAATAGCGGAACGGGTTTTCACGAATCTGCCCACCGCTGATGCTCATAAAGGTGCGTTTCGGATCGACAAGTACGGTTTCGATACCAAGATGCTCCAGATACTGCGACGCATCGGCCTCTTCCGAGGTGTAGATCCAGTTTGGCTCGATACCCTTCTCGCTCATAAAGGCGCGGATCCCACGGCTCCAGACATCCCAGCCGTGCGGATAAGGCTCCATGCCCTCTTCATTAAAGGCATGGATGCGAATATTTTTCTGATACTTAAAGGTTTGCAGCAGCCAGCGCAGGCGATCGGGGACGGTCGGCTGCTGCGACATCGCGCTCTTTTCAAACAGTTCACGATCGCGAGGATCGTCGTAACCCATAATGATATGCAGCTCATCGACCTGGCTACAGGCGCGCTGAATCAAATAGATATGCCCGGTATGCAGCGGATAAAATTTACCAAAAACCACGCCCACGCTTTTTTGCCGACGTGGAAACTCCAGCCCCAGGAACCGGTGCAGCGCTTCCAGCTTCTGCGCGCTCGGGCTTTTAATTTTGGCATTCAGCAGCTGGCTCAAATAGCCTTTTGTCATCCCGCTGGCGTCCGCCACCTGCTGTAGCGTACAACCCTTCTGCTTAATGGCGCTTTTTAAATAGTCAAATGACGACATAGCGAGTCTCCTTTTAACTTATTATATGTCTATAAGTCGTCAAAAACGCTTAATGCGTCCGCAAGCTTCTTAACGCCAAAGATTTGCATCCCTTCAGGCGCTTTTTTCGGCACGTTGGCCGCCGGAACAATAGCCCGACGGAAACCATGTTTAGCCGCTTCTGAAATACGCTCCTGTCCGCTCGGCACCGGACGGATTTCGCCTGCCAACCCCACTTCGCCGAAGACCACCAGATCCTGCGGTAGCGGTCGGTCGCGCAAGCTGGAAACCATCGCCAGCAGCAGCGCCAGATCGGCGCTGGTCTCGGTGACCTTCACCCCGCCGACAACGTTAACGAACACATCCTGATCGGCCATCTGCAGGCCGCCGTGACGGTGCAGCACCGCCAGCAGGATCGCCAAACGGTTTTGCTCCAGCCCCACCGCCACGCGGCGCGGGTTAGACATCATCGAGTGATCGACCAGCGCCTGGATTTCCACCAACAGCGGGCGCGTACCTTCCCAGACCACCATCACCGAACTACCGGAGGTCACTTCATCCCCGCGACTCAGGAAGATGGCCGATGGGTTACTAATCTCACGCAGGCCCTGCTCGGTCATGGCGAATACGCCCAGCTCATTGACTGCGCCGAAGCGGTTTTTATGGCTGCGCAGAGTACGGAAACGGGAGTCAGCATCACCATCAAGCAGAACAGAGCAATCGATACAGTGCTCCAGCACTTTTGGCCCGGCCAGCGAACCATCTTTGGTGACGTGGCCGACCATAATAATCGCCACACCGCGAGTTTTAGCAAAGCGCGTTAAATAGGCTGCCGTTTCACGTACCTGGGCCACGCTGCCCGGCGACGACTGCACGTCGGCCATATGCATCACCTGGATGGAGTCGATAACCATCAGCTGCGGCTTTTCTTCGTCAGCAATCTGGCAGATTTGCTCAATGCTGGTTTCAGACAACATATTGAGATTAGCAGTCGGCAGCGCTAAACGATGAGCGCGCATCGCCACCTGCTGGAGCGACTCTTCCCCGGTGACGTACAACGTTTTCATGCCTTCTGACAGCTTGCACAGGGTTTGCAGCAGCAGCGTCGATTTACCCGCGCCAGGGCTGCCGCCAATCAGAATCGCGCTGCCTGGCACCACGCCGCCACCGAGCACGCGGTCGAACTCTTTAAAGCCGGTCGAAAAACGCGGCAGCGCTTCCAGGCTGATCTCAGAGAGTTTCTGCACTTTCGAGACGCCAGCATTACCGGCGTACCCTGACAGACGCTCATTTCTTGCCACCTGCGGCGAAGCGGCAATGCGCATCTCGGTGATGGTATTCCAGGCATGACAGGCGCTGCACTGCCCCTGCCAGCGCGGATAATCCGCACCACATTCATTACAGACAAATGCGCGTTTTGGAGCTTTCGCCACGTTAACCTCTTACTTTTGATTCATGCTGCCGGAGAGAATACAGAATACCCCCATCAGGTCAGCATGGCGGATTGTCACTTCCGCCAGTTCATTCACTTTTGGTTTCGCATGATAGGCGATACCGAGGCCTGCCGCTTTAATCATCGGCAAATCGTTGGCGCCATCGCCAATCGCCACGGTTTGCGCCGACGGGATCTCATACTTTTCCGCCAGTTTGCGCAGCGTATTGGCTTTATATTTGGCATCAACGATATCGCCAAGGACGTTGCCGGTCAGCTTCCCGTCCATGATCTCCAGCTCGTTGGCAAACACCGCGTCGAGATGCAGCTTGTCGCGCAGATACTCGGCGAAGAAGGTGAAGCCGCCGGAGGCGATGGCCACTTTCCAGCCGAGACTTTCCAGCTTCAATACCAGCTGCGTCAGCCCAGGCATCAGCGGCAAAGTCTCACGTACCTGGAACAAAATATTGGCGTCGGCATCTTTCAGCGTCGCCACACGCTGGCGCAGGCTGGCGGTAAAATCAAGTTCGCCGCGCATGGCGCGTTCCGTCACTTCCGAAACCAGCTCGCCGGTTCCGGCCAGTTTGGCGATTTCGTCAATGCACTCAATCTGAATCGCCGTCGAGTCCATATCCATTACCAGCAAACCCGGCGTGCGCAAATGGGGGATTTTGCCCAGCGGCGCGACGTCCAGCCCGGCGTCATGCGCCAGACGGGTCGCTCGTAACGTTAGCGAACCAGCCAGACGAATCACCTGGTAGTCATCAACCGTCCAGGAGGCAACGATAACCAGCGCTGCGCCCAGCTCACGCTGCCATTCCGTCAGACGACGCTTGTTAAGGCCGCGGCCATACAGCAGCCAGCCGCTGCGTCCAGCATGGTAATCCAACGGCATGACCTCATCACCGCTCAGGGAAAGCGGCAATCCAGGCCACTGGGAAACATCTTCAGGCAGGTCGCACCAGGTCAAACTGTTTGGCATCACGGCTCCACATCACTTCATTCAGGCGAGGAAAATAACGCATGAGGCTACCTTGTAACCAGCGCTTCTGGCAACATTAAGCTGCAAATTTTCAAAGGTGGAATATGGTACGCGCAAAACTTAAATTCCGGCTGCACCGCGCTGTTATTGTTCTAATCTGTCTCGCGCTCCTCGTCGCCCTGATGCAGGGTGCGTCGTGGTTCAGCCAGAATAGTCAAAAGCAGCGCAACCCGCAGTTAGAAGAACTGGCTCGCACGCTCGCTCAACAGGTAACGTTAAACCTGTCACCGCTGATGCGTAACGAAACGCCCGATGAAAAGCGGATTAGCCAGCTGCTGGAGCAGCTTACCCACAAAAGTCGGATACTGGATGCTGGCGTTTATGACGAACAGGGCGACCTGGTCGCGCGTTCCGGCGAAAGCATCGAGGTACGCGATCGGCTGGCGCTGGACGGTAAAAAAGCGGGCGGTTACTTCAATCAGCAAATCGTAGAACCCATTCAGGGTAAAAACGGCCCCCTCGGCTATCTGCGCTTGACGCTGGATACCCATACGTTAGCCACCGAAGCCCAGCAAGTGGATAATACCACCAATATCTTACGCCTGATGCTACTGCTGTCGCTGGCCATCGGCGTGGTGCTGACGCGAACTCTGCTGCAAGGTAAACGTACCCGCTGGCAGCAATCCCCTTTCCTGCTCACCGCCAATAAGCCGGTGCAGGATGAAGATAAAGATGAATCAGAATAAGGAAATCGCTATGTCCACGCTGCGCCTGCTGCTCTCCGACTCCTACGACCCGTGGTTCAACCTGGCGGTTGAGGAGTCGATTTTCCGCCAGATGCCCGCCACGCAACGGGTACTGTTTCTGTGGCGTAATGCCGATACGGTGGTTATCGGCCGCGCGCAAAACCCATGGAAAGAGTGCAATACCCGGCGTATGGAAGAAGACAACGTACGCCTGGCGCGCCGCAGCAGCGGCGGCGGCGCGGTGTTCCACGATCTGGGCAATACCTGCTTCACCTTTATGGCCGGTAAACCGGAGTACGATAAGACGGTCTCCACCAATATTGTCCTGACGGCGCTGAATTCGCTGGGGGTCACGGCGGAGGCCTCCGGGCGCAACGATCTGGTGGTGAAAACCGCCGAGGGCGACCGCAAGGTCTCCGGCTCCGCCTATCGCGAAACAATGGATCGCGGCTTTCACCACGGCACCCTACTGCTGAACGCGGACTTGAGTCGTCTGGCTAACTATCTGAATCCCGATAAGAAAAAGCTACAGGCAAAAGGGATCACCTCCGTGCGCGGGCGCGTGGCGAATCTGGTCGAGCTGCTGCCAGGCATTACGCATCAGCGGGTCTGCGAGGCGATTCAGGAGGCATTCTTTGCCCACTATGGCGAACGCGTTGAGGCTGAAATTATCTCTCCTGATAAAATGCCGGATCTGCCAAATTTTGCCGATACCTTTGCCCGTCAGAGCAGTTGGGAGTGGAACTTTGGCCAGGCGCCCGCCTTCTCTCACCTGCTGGACGAGCGATTTACCTGGGGTGGCGTAGAGTTGCATTTCGACGTCGAGAAAGGCCATATCACGCGAACTCAGGTCTTTACCGACAGCCTGAACCCAGCCCCGCTGGAAGCGCTGGCCGCCAGATTGCAGGGCTGCCTGTATCGCGCTGATAGGCTGCAGCAGGAGTGCGATGCATTATTACGGGATTTCCCGGAGCAGGAGAAAGAGCTGCGGGAGCTATCGGCGTGGATTGCCGGGGCGGTGAGGTAACGACTCTTCCAGAGCATGGCACCTTCATTCCTTGTCAGTTCATCATTTCTCCCACTTAAAGGAATGGCTGCATGATTGACGCGATAAAACAAGAGCAAGCTGTTGCGCTCGTCATGGCTCAGCAAAAAGTATCGTGGCTTGCTGCGGTGCGTATCTATAAACACTTATCTCGTACTGATGCAGCAAAAATGTTGAACATCACCCCGGAATCACTTGCTCGTATTGAAAAAAAAGGGTAAGCGGATTAAATGGTTGATCTTACCTTTGCATGAGAGTGAGACAGACCGGCATCTCATCGGATTATCTGGTTGATGCTTCACCTACTGCTGGTGCATGTTTCCTTCGCTAATTCCAGCAAGAACCCCACACGCCTCAACTTCCCGGTCATCGTTGCAACTCGCTCTCAGTGAAACGAGTTGTTTCTCAAGCGCTTGCAGAGCGGTTATCTGCGACCGCACATGAGAGATGTGATCATCGAGCAAGGCGTTGACGGCGGTACAAGGCTGATGAGGGTCGTCCTGATAGCTCTGTAGTTCGTGAATCTCAGCCAGTGACAGGCCCAGGATTCTGCAGCGACGGATGAAGGCCAGCCCCTCACCATGCTTCTCGGTATAGACACGGTAACCGTTGTCCTGCCGATCAGGCGGCGGCAACAAGCCCTGCTGTTCATAGAAGCGGATCGTCTGTGTTTCGACCCCTACCAACTGCGCCAACTGACCAATGCGCATCAGCCTCCTCCCCAACGGATTCTTTACTCTATTGACCTTATAGTAGCTTTATAGTTTAAAATGGTACCACAACATTGTTCAAGTGGAGTCGTATCATGAGCAAATCCTGTGGTGGCGCCTGTGGCGGTGATGCAACGTCCGCAGCGGATACCGATATACAGGCCTCCTCCGAGGCGCCAGGGAGATGGGTCAGTGTTTATGCCGTGCCGAAGATGGACTGTCCATCAGAAGAACGAATGATTCGCCTAGCCCTGAACGGCTTTGAGGAGATTCGGGCGCTGTCCTTCGACTTGTCGAACCGCCGGCTGAAGGTCGTGCATGACGGCGAGGTCGAGCCCGTCACCTCGAAACTGAAGACCTTGGGGCTAGGCGCCTCGCTTCAGGAAACCGTCGCTGCAAATCCGGAGACCATCAAGGCCGCCGAGTTTTCGGCAGCTTCTGCTAAGCAAGAATCCGGGACCCTGCGCTGGTTGCTCGGCATCAATGCACTTCTGTTCGTGGTGGAAATGACTGCCGGTCTGATCGCCCGGTCCACCGGCCTGATTGGAGAATCCCTGGACAATTTTGCCGATGCGGCGGTGTACGGGCTTGCCCTTTATGCGGTTGGACATAGCGTGAAAATGCAGGTACGTGCCGCGCATCTTGCTGGTGTACTGCAACTGATCTTGGCTGTGGGCGTGCTCGTAGAGGTGGTGAGACGCTTTGTATTCGGTAGTGAGCCTGAATCGCTGGTGATGATGGCTATCGCATTCGTCGCATTGATTGCCAATACCAGTTGTCTGCTGCTCATATCCAAACATCGGGAAGGCGGGGCGCACATGAAGGCAAGCTGGATATTCTCGGCCAACGACGTGGTGATCAACCTGGGGGTCATCACCGCCGGCGCCCTGGTCGCGTGGACCGGTTCCAATTATCCGGATCTGATTATCGGCACCATCGCGGGGGGCATTGTACTTAACGGTGCCAGACGCATTTTGGCGTTGAAGGGTTAAATAATGCTCATTATTGGCAAAAAGCTCTCGCCGTATGCCCTATTGTCCATATCGGGCCTGCTGGCAGCGTCTGATCAGGCTGTAAAGTGGCTGGTGCAGCAATCAATGGCCTATGGCGAGTATGTTTCGGTGACCCCGTTCTTTAACTGGGTGCACCTATGGAACACCGGTGCCGCATTCAGTCTTTTTGCGAATGGTGGAGGCTGGCAGCGCTACTTTTTTATCGGAATCGCGGTAGTGGTCTCGATTTTTCTGATCAAGCTGATCCTTGAAAATCGTCATAAAGGAGAAGCCATCGCTTACAGTCTTATCCTCGGTGGCGCCATGGGCAACCTGATTGACCGGGTCTTTCGCGGCTATGTTGTGGATTCCTTTGATTTCTATTGGCGAGACTGGCATTGGCCGGCCTTCAACCTGGCTGATATTGCAATTGTCCTCGGTGCCTTACTTTTCGTTTCCAGCAGCTTGTTGGGTAAAAAAGCAAACACCAATGCCGAGTCGGATGGATCTGACTGACACCTACGCCTATACAACACCATGACCGAACTTCCCGACAACATCCTTCACCTGCCGCAATACCAAGTACTGGGCTGCAAATCAACCGACGACGAAATGCACTTCCAGGTGGACGTGCCCGATCCCATCGCCTGCGAGGAATGCGGCGTGCAGGGTGAGTTCGTACGGTTCGGCAAGCGTGACGTTCCCTATCGTGATCTGCCCATCCACGGCAAGCGGGTCACTCTCTGGGTGGTCCGCCGCCGATACACCTGCCGGGCCTGCAAGACAACATTCAGGCCCCAGCTACCGGAGATGGTGGACGGATTCCGTATGACACTGCGGCTGCATGAGTACGTGGAGAAGGAATCCTTCAACCACCCCTACACCTTTGTGGCGGCACAGACCGGCCTGGACGAGAAGACGGTGCGCGACATCTTCAACGCCCGCGCCGAGTTCCTGGGGCGCTGGCACCGCTTCGAGACGCCCCGCATCCTGGGCATTGACGAGCTATACCTGAACAAGCGCTACCGCTGCATTCTGACCAACATTGAGGAGCGAACCCTGCTCGACCTGCTGGCCACCCGCCGCCAGGACGTGGTGACCAACTACCTGATGAAGCTGAAAGACCGGCAGAAGGTCGAGATCGTCAGCATGGACATGTGGAACCCCTACCGGGCAGCGGTCAAGGCTGTGCTGCCCCAGGCCCGTATCGTGGTCGATAAGTTCCATGTGGTGCGCATGGCCAACGATGCCCTAGAGAGAGTGCGCAAGGGCCTCAGAAAGGAGCTGAAACCGTCCCAGAGCCGGACTCTCAAGGGAGACCGGAAAATCCTGCTGAAACGCGCTCACGAAGTCTCAGACCGGGAGCGCCTCATCATGGAGACCTGGACAGGCGCGTTCCCGCAACTGCTGGCCGCCTACGAGCACAAGGAGCGCTTCTACGGCATCTGGGACGCCACCACACGGCTCCAGGCAGAAGCCGCCCTGGACGAGTGGATAGCCACCATCCCGAAGGGCCAAAAGGAAGTCTGGAGCGATCTGGTCAGGGCAGTGGGAAACTGGCGCGAAGAGACCATGACCTACTTCGAGACGGACATGCCCGTCACCAACGCTTACACGGAGTCCATCAACCGACTGGCCAAGGACAAGAACCGTGAAGGGCGCGGTTACTCCTTCGAGGTGATGCGGGCACGAATGCTCTACACCACGAAGCACAAGAAGAAGGCACCGACTGCGAAGGTCTCTCCTTTCTACAAGAAAACCATCGGTTACGGACTGCCGGACTTCGCAGAGGAACTCAACTACGGAGTCGATCTATCAACCATCTGAGGGTGGTATCAGATTGATGGGGTGAAGGTGCCCCATCAACCATTAAATCCGTATACCCAAAAAAAAGAACAAATAAGCACTGCTGTGAGAAGCCGCATGGCTGAAATTTATGGATGCCCGGAGGCCCTGCTTGTATGTCCATCATGGATGCAAGGTCGAACTGCATGAATAGATAGCTGAATAGATATCTGAATAAATTAAAATCACATCACAATGAAAAGTATGGATAAATACTTCGATAAAAAATAAGCCGGATGGCGGCTACGCCTTATCCGGCCTACAGGTTTTTGCGCAGGCCCGGTAAACGCAGCGCTACCGGGCGACACAATACTTACTCTTTATCGCCCAGCAGAACGGATTCCAGCGCGATTTTGATCATATCGTTGAAGGTCGTCTGACGCTCAGCAGCGCTGGTCTGCTCGTGGGTACGGATATGGTCAGATACGGTGCAGATAGTCAGCGCTTTCGCCCCGAACTCCGCAGCGACGCCGTAGATACCGGCCGCTTCCATTTCTACGCCCAGAATGCCGTATTTCTCCATCACGTCGAACATCTCGCCGCCGTCCGGTGCATAGAACAGGTCAGCAGAGAAGATGTTACCGACGCGCGCGTCAACGCCCAGCGCTTTTGCCGCATCAACCGCGTTACGCACCATACCAAAGTCTGCGATTGCCGCGAAGTCATGGTCTTTAAAACGCATACGGTTAACTTTAGAGTCGGTGCAAGCACCCATACCGATAACCACGTCACGTAACTTAACGTCCATACGCACGGCACCGCAGGAGCCCACGCGGATGATTTTTTTGACGCCGAAGTCGGTAATCAACTCTTTCGCGTAAATGGAGCAGGATGGGATACCCATGCCGTGGCCCATAACAGAAATTTTGCGGCCTTTATAGGTACCGGTGAAGCCCAGCATGCCGCGCACGCTGTTCACTTCACGAATGTCTTCAAGGAAAGTTTCTGCAATGTGCTTCGCACGCAGCGGGTCGCCCGGCATCAGCACAACATCAGCGAAATCACCCATTTCTGCATTAATATGTGGGGTAGCCATCGTAATTTCCTTTATATTTTAAATAGATGAAGGGCGGAAAATGTTCCCGCCCAAATAATCACAGCATGTTTTTGCCGTATTCCATTGGCGACGTACCGAAGTAGGTCGCCAGGGTCTGGCCGATATCCGCAAAGGTTTCACGGTGACCAAGCGAGCCCGGCTTCACTTTCGGGCCATAAACCAGCACCGGAATGTGTTCACGGGTATGGTCAGTACCGGTCCAGCTAGGGTCGCAGCCGTGGTCGGCGGTCAGGATCAGAATATCATCTTCACCCACCAGCTCCATCAGCTCAGGCAGACGGCGATCGAACAATTCCAGTCCGGCGGCGTAACCAGCGATATCACGACGATGGCCCCAGGAAGAGTCGAAGTCGACGAAGTTAGTGAAGACGATGGTCTCGTCACCCGCTTCTTTCATCTCTTTGATGGTGGCATCAAACAGCGCATCCAGGCCGGTCGCTTTCACTTTTTTAGTGATACCGCAGTTGGCGTAGATATCGGCGATTTTACCGACAGAAACGACCTGACCATTTTTCTCGTCGACCAGCTTCTGCAGCACGGTCGCCGCAGGTGGCTCAACGGCCAGGTCATGGCGGTTGCCAGTACGCTGGAAGTTACCCGCTTTATCACCGATAAACGGACGTGCGATAACGCGACCGATGTTGTAGCCGCCTTCGGTCAGCTCTTCACGGGCGATTTCACACAGCTCGTAGAGTTTATCGAGACCATAAGTCTCTTCATGGCAGGCAATCTGGAATACCGAGTCAGCAGAGGTATAGAAAATCGGCTTGCCGGTTTTCATATGCTCTTCGCCCAGTTGGTCGAGGATAACGGTACCGGAAGAGTGGCAATTGCCGAGATAGCCCGGCAAATTAGCGCGCTTAACCAGTTTATCCAACAACTCCTGCGGGAAGCTGTTTTCATGCTCCGGGAAGTAACCCCACTCGAACAGAACCGGCACACCGGCGATTTCCCAGTGGCCTGACGGCGTATCTTTACCGGAAGAGAGTTCATGCGCCCAAGCGTAAGCGCCAATCACTTCCGCATTACCGTCCATTCCGGCGGCAATTTTGCCGGTAGAACCTTCATGTGCTTTCACCAGACCCAGACGAGTCAGGTTAGGCAAATTCAGCGGGCCTTTGCGACCGTTATCAGCCTCGCCTTTGGCGCAAGCTTCTGCAATATGGCCCATGGTGTCTGAACCTACGTCGCCAAAGCGGTCAGCGTCTTCAGTCGCACCGATGCCGAAGGAGTCCAGCACCATAATAAATGCACGTTTCATATTATTCTCCGTACCTTTTGCGCTGCAAAAAAGCGATCAGATCAGTATATAACTATTCGGTGATACGACGATAGACCGTTGGCGTAATTTCGGGCGCTTTATCGTCGAGTTTAATAGCCGCTTTGACTGCTTTGGCGGCTTCCTGCCAGCTGTTTTCATCCTTAGCATGGATAACCGCCAGCGGCCGCTGCGTGTCTACGCTGTCGCCAAGGCGAACTACATCGGTGAAACCCACGCTGTAATCAATCAAATCCGATGCCTGACGGCGACCGCCGCCCATGGATACCACCGCCATACCCAGCGCCCGAGTGTCCATTTGTGCGACAAAGCCAGCACTTTCGGCGTAGACCGCTTTACTCAGCATCGCGGTTGGCAGGTAGTTGTCGTAGTTTTCGATAAAATCGTTCGGCCCTTTCTGCGCAGCGACCATTCGACCAAAGACTTCTGCAGCTTTACCGTTATCCAGTACCGTCTGCAGTTTTGCCCTCGCATCAGCGTCGTTATCCGCCAGCTTGCCGGAAATCAGCATTTCAACGCACAGCGCCATGGTGACATCGAACAGGCGCGGGTTGCGGTATTCACCCGTCAGGAATTGTACCGCTTCACGCACTTCCACCGCGTTACCGGCGCTGGAAGCCAGCACCTGGTTCATGTCGGTCAGCAGTGCGGTGGTGCGCACGCCCGCACCGTTAGAAACGCCAACGATCGCTTCGGCCAGCGCAGCGGAAAGCTCGTAGGTCGGCATAAACGCGCCGCTACCGACTTTCACATCCATGACCAGCGCGTCCAGACCTTCAGCCAGTTTTTTGGCCAGAATCGAAGCGGTAATCAGCGGGATGGAGTCCACCGTCGCGGTAATGTCACGGGTGGCATAAAAACGTTTATCCGCCGGTGCGAGCGAGCTGGTCTGCCCAATAATCGCCACTCCGACGTCTTGAATAATTTCACGAAAACGGCTGTCGTCCGGGAAGATATCAAAGCCCGGAATCGCTTCCAGTTTGTCGAGGGTGCCACCGGTATGACCGAGACCGCGCCCGGAAATCATCGGCACATAGCCGCCGCAAGCTGCGACCATTGGCCCCAACATCAGTGAGGTAACATCACCTACGCCGCCGGTGGAGTGCTTATCGACGATCGGACCGTTGAGATTAAGGCTCTTCCAGTCAAGAACGGTTCCTGAATCCCGCATCGCCATGGTCAGCGAAACCCGTTCTGGCATAGACATATCGTGGAAAAAGATGGTCATAGCTAGCGCGGCGATCTGGCCTTCTGAGATGGTGTTATCGCGGATGCCGTTGATGAAAAAGCGAATTTCTTCATCGCTCAGCGCATGACCATCACGTTTTTTACGAATTATTTCTTGTGCGAGAAACACGGTAACCCCCGATTAATCAGGTTAAATGCAGCGGAAAACCCACTGCAATGAATGATTACTCTAAATAATTCGAGTCGCAGGAAGGCGGCAAGGGAACTCATCCCCAGGAGCTTACTACAGTAAGTGACTGGGGTGAGGGAGTGCAGCTAACGCACCTGCGGCTTGAAGTATGACGAGTAATTAGTAGCTGCTTGCGCTCTTGCCGTCCCCATGGCCCAGCGCTTTCAGCAGGCTTGCCAGCAGGCTGGATGCGCCAAAGCGGTAGTGGCGAGAATCAGCCCAGTCGGCACCGAACAGTTCGTCGGCAATGGCGAGGAATTGCTGCGCGTCTTCTGCGCTACGCACCCCGCCAGCCGGTTTGAAACCAACGGTTTTTTCCACACCCATATCGCGAATAACTTCCAGCATGATGCGAGCACTTTCCGGTGTGGCGTTTACCGGCACTTTACCTGTTGACGTTTTGATGAAATCCGCACCGGCCTTGATAGAGATTTCAGAAGCTTTGCGAATCAGCGCTTCTTCTTTCAGCTCGCCGGTTTCGATAATCACTTTCAGCAGCACGTTTGCCGCCGCACAGGCTTCTTTACAGGCTTTCACCAGGTCAAAACCAACCTGCTCATTGCCAGCAATCAGGGCGCGATAAGGGAACACGACGTCTACTTCATCGGCACCGTAGGCAATTGCCGCACGGGTTTCCGCCAGCGCGATATCAATATCATCGTTACCGTGCGGGAAGTTGGTGACTGTCGCAATGCGGATGTCCGGGGTACCCTGCTCGTTCAGCGTTTTACGCGCAATGGGGATAAAGCGCGGGTAGATACAAACCGCAGCGGTGTTACCTACCGGAGTTTTTGCCTGATGACACAGGGCGATCACCTTTTCATTAGTGTCGTCATCATTCAGGGTGGTCAGGTCCATCAATTTCAACGCGCGCAGGCTGCTTGCAGATAAATCTGTCATTTCATACTCCGACGGCCTATTGCCGATTTAAAGTTTGTTCACCTTGCGAGTCTGTTACTATTGTAACATCACCTCGCAGTCACACTTCGATATACATCACAGTTAATGAAAACTTATTACTAATTTGCATTACTGTAACGTGATAAAAATCACATAATAAAGCTCAACAGATGCATCACAAGCCCGAAACTCTCTTTAAGCATAATCAGGATTCTTGAGCCTGCGATAATGTTATTATAATAACATAAAAACTCACTATAACTCGACATCGGTGCGCACATTTTGTGCGAAAAAAACCATTGAATCCATTATCAATTGATAATTAATGATTTTATTTCAATTAAAAAATGATGGAATTTTAACAATCAGAAGAGAGATGCCAGCGGCGACATTGCCGCTGGCATCCAGGGAGTTAACAGCGAAGTTATAACGCGAGGAATACGCCGGCAATTGTGGCGCTCATCAGGTTAGAGAGCGTACCCGCCGCAACGGCCCGCATGCCCAATTGAGCAATTTCCTGGCGGCGGCTGGGAGCCATACCGCCCAACCCGCCAATCAGAATCGCTATCGACGACAGGTTGGCAAAACCACACAAAGCAAAGGAGATGATGGCCTTGGTTTGCGTTGAAATCACCTGCAAGCCAGCAGCGGCCACCTCGGCATCAGCCTTGAGATATTCGCCAAAGTTCATATAAGCAACAAACTCGTTAATGATCAGCTTCTGGCCGATAAATGAACCAGCAACGGTTGCCTCGCTCCACGGTACGCCAATCACCCACGCCAGCGGCGAGAAGACCCAGCCAAGGATCATTTGCAGCGACAGGTCCGGATGGTTAAACCAGCCACCTACGCCGGAGAGAATACCGTTGACCAGCGCGATCAGCGCGATAAACGCCAGCAACATCGCGCCCACGTTAAGCGCCAGCTGCATCCCGGAAGCGGCACCGGACGCGGCAGCGTCCAGAACGTTTGCCGGAGCCTCTGGATCGGCGTCATTTTTCTCCACCGCCGTATTGTCCCGAGGCTGCTCGGTTTCCGGCACGATAATCTTCGCGAACAGCAGACCGCCCGGTGCCGCCATAAACGAAGCGGCAATCAGATATTCCAGCGGCACGCCCATCTGGGCATAACCTGCAAGAACCGACCCCGCAACAGAGGCCAGACCGCCACACATCACCGCAAACAGTTCAGAGCGGGTCATGGTCGCAATATAAGGACGTACCACCAGCGGCGCTTCGGTTTGGCCGACGAAGATATTCGCCGTCGCGGAGAGCGATTCCGTGCGCGAAGTTTTCAGCACCGCACGCAGCGCTCCGCCGAGAATGCGGATGACAAACTGCATAATGCCGAGATAGTAAAGTACGGCGATCAGCGAGGAGAAGAAAACGATGACCGGCAGAACGCGCAGAGCAAAAACAAACCCACCGCCACCGAATACCTCAAACATCTTATCGGAAACCAGCCCGCCAAAAATAAAGCTGATGCCCTCGTTGCCGTAAGCAATGACGTTAGCAACGCCGTTCGACATAGCCAGCAGCGCCGTACGCCCGGCCGGTACGTAGAGAATTAGCGCACCGATCCCCACCTGGAGGATCCAGGCACCGAGGACAGTACGAAGGTTGATGGCTTTTCGATTACTGGAGAGAAGCACAGCGATGGCTAACAGCACCACCATGCCGATAAGTCCCATGAGAATTTGCATACAGAGTCCCTGTGTATTGATAGTTCAGCCTTAAAACCTCGCGATTATAACGACATGGAACCATCACGCCCGTCTCAGCTCACACATTTTAAGCAAAACAATGAGATAAAAAGGTAAGAATGAGATCTAAATCACTCAGCAGAGCATCACAGGATAGAAAAAACCTCTTTTGTATTATGAATCAGAGCATTAGCGATTTCATTCGCAGACTCCTGGCGCAGCTCACACAGGGTGGCGAAAACGCGAGCAGCCTGCTCTGGTCGGTTCGGCTGCCCCTGAAAGCCATTTAATGGCATATCCGGCGCATCGGTCTCCAACAGCAGCGCCGAAAGCGGCAGTTGCGCCATAACATCGCGGGTTTTACTGGCGCGCGGGTAGGTAATCGTGCCGCCCACGCCAATTTTATAGCCGAGCTGCACAAAACGCTCCGCCTGCTGCAAGCTGCCAGCAAAGCCGTGCACCACGCCGGTTCGCGGCAAGGCATGTTTTTTCAGCAACATCGCCAACTTATCGTGAGTACGCCTGGAGTGAAGGATTACTGGCAGATCATAGCGTTTCGCCAGGCGCAATTGCACCTCAAATACGCTAAGTTGACGTTCAAATTGTGGATCTTCGCGATAGAGATCGAGGCCAATTTCACCGACTGCAACCAGCTTGCTGGGGCGTTGAGCCAAATAGACCTCAAGTTGCTCCAGGCTACTCTCGTCATGCCGCTCAATCACGATGGGATGTAAGCCGAGCGCGGCGTAGAGCGCGTTATGTTGCTCCGCTAGCGCCAATACGCGCTCAAAGTTGTCTGCTTCTATGGCCGGAACCACAATCTGCGTGACCCCAGCCTGCACCGCTCGGGCAATGCTGGCGGTTTCGTCGCCGGTAAAAGGGGGAAAGTCGAAGTGGCAATGGGTATCAATAAATCGCAAAGTCACGCCAGATCCTCATTATTAAAGCTGGGGTCGTTGGCCTGCGGTGCCGCAACAATCGGAGCCTGAAGGACCTCATTTGCTACCGGAGCCGGCGGGACTACCACCGTTTTGGGCACGGCAATTCGCGGCGCATGACGCAGCAGCGGCGGCCTGTCGGCCAGCAGTTTACCAACCGTAGCGAGGAAATAACGTCCGCATTGGCGTCCGGTCTTGTAGTCCTCCAGCAAAGCGGGAAGGCGGCTTCCCAATGCCATACTTTTCAGTGGCTTCTGCGGATAAATCTCCAGAATGCGCAGCTTGCCCGGCGGTTTCTCAATAAACTGCTGCGTGGAACGATAAGTCGATTCATGATGCTGCACCAGGTTCACGAACGGCTGTAGGCTGCTTTCCCCAAGCCAGCGCTCCATACGTTTAAACCACTGCGGGGTATAGTACATCTGGGAAGGAACCGTGCGGATCACTACGATCGTTTGCGCCCCACGGCGGGCAGCTTCCTGGACAGGGATCGCATCGCTGACGCCGCCATCAAGATAGCTCACTCCATCCAGCATCACGCCGCTACGATAAAAACCCGGAATGGCACTGGAGGCTCGAATCAGGTCAAGCCAGGTCTGCTGGGTTGGCGCAAAATAATTCGGCGTATAGTCATCACCGCGGCAGGCACACATCCAGAACTGTTTCCCCTGAGCAAAACGATCTTCAGCGTAGGTCATCGCCAGCGGCATCTTTTTCGCGGTGCTGTCCACCAGCCAGTCGAGATCAATAAGATTACCGCCGCGCACAAAGCGCATTGGGTCGAAAAACTCGCGGGCAGTGGTATAGCGCGTGATGACTTTGCGGGCATAGCCAGGCTGGTTGCACATGTAGGCCGACAGATTTTGCGCCCCGGCAGAGGTGCCAAACATCATGTCGAAAGGGTTGAATCCCGCGCGCATAAATTCGTCCAGAACCCCGGCGGTAAAAATCCCTCTCTGTCCCCCCCCTTCGCACACTAGCGCAAGTTTGCCCGGCTGAAAGGGTTTTACAGATAATGGCGTGATATTGCCCAGCGTTACGGGAATGCGATGTCCCACCCTGCTTTCCTGTCTTACTTATTATATAAAATAAAGGTAACGCAATTTTTCACGCCCTGAAACTGCGAAAGCCAGTCACATTGACTGGCTTTATGTAAGACGGTATTTCACGGGTTAACGTCTAGGGACGCCGACGGCCGGTAAAAAGGCTGACAAGAAACAGAATAATACCGACGATGAAAACAATTTTAGCAGCCCAGGCAGCGGTACCCGCCAGTCCACCAAAGCCCAGAGCAGCGGCAATTAACGCGATCACCAGAAAAATAATGCCCCATCTAAACATACGTCTCTCCTTACCATAGTTAATGACGGTCGATTTTCTGCGCACTCAGGCCGCGCATACACAACCCTGTGGTGCTACACATCCTGCGGAAAGGCCGCAGAATAAATTCTTTTAATAATGGATTTATTTAACGCTAAGATCGTTCTTCACGCTTTTGACGCCGGAAACGGCTTTAGCGATATCTTCCGCGCGGTCTGACTGCTTGCTGGAAGCCACTGTGCCGGATAAGTGCACGACGCCATCAGTGGTTTCCACCGTCACATTTCGTGATGGCACGATATCGTCAGCTAATAGTTTAGCTTTAATTTCGCTGGTTACCGCCGTGTCACCGGCATAGCCCTTCAGTGAAGCAGACTTCTCATTCTGCACGCTAAGTTTGTCGTTAACCGAGGTCACGCCTTCAACCCCTTTCGCCACGCTAACCGCCTGCTCTTGCTGCGTTGTGCTATCGACCGTACCGCTCAGCGTGACGACTTTGCTCTCGGTCTTCACAGAGATATCAGTACTGCGAATATCTTTATGATCGATAAGCGCCGCCTTCACTCTGGCAGTAATGGTGCTATCGTCCATAAAATTCCCGACTTTGTTCATCGAGCTATCAACAGCTTGCCCCGCGCTACTGGCAGCAGATTTTGCGCTATCAACCGTCGAGCTTTCCGCATATGCCGAGGTGCTGATGATGGCTGAGCCTAAGAGGAGGGCCAGTGCTGTCCTGGCGTTCTTTGGTCTTGTCATTGTGAGTTCCTCGTTATTTCTAAACAGGTAAAGCAAAATAAGTAGTCTATTAAGCTAAGTTTCCAAAAATTACTTATTAAATGTAGTAGAAACACGAGAGAGTGCGGCAGGAGAGCGTAAAAAAACGCGCAAAACGGTAAGAATTAAGAACTTTCCAGAAAGGTCAAACAGAAGGAAAAACAACGTGGAGCGCGGTGAAAGCCGCGCTCCTGAGGCAATTAGTGCTCGCGAGTTTTACGGAACTGAACGTCAGGATAACGTTCCTGCGTCAGATTCAGGTTAACCATCGTTGGGGCGATATAAGTGAGGTTATCACCGCCATCAAGGGCTAACTGAATTTCGTTCTTACGCTTGAATTCCTCGAATTTCTTCACGTCTGAACACTCTACCCAGCGCGCCGTCGCCACGTTAACGGACTCGTAGATAGCCTCAACGTTGTACTCACTCTTCAGGCGGGAAACGACCACATCAAACTGCAGCACACCGACGGCACCCACTATCAGATCGTTATTGGCAATCGGACGGAATACCTGCACCGCACCTTCTTCAGAAAGCTGTACCAGCCCCTTCAGCAGCTGTTTTTGCTTTAGCGGATCTTTCAGGCGGATACGACGGAACAGTTCCGGGGCGAAGTTCGGAATACCGGTGAACTTCATCATCTCACCTTGCGTAAAGGTGTCGCCGATCTGAATCGTACCGTGGTTATGCAGACCGAGAATATCGCCCGGATACGCCTCTTCAACATGCGAGCGGTCACCGGCCATAAAGGTCAGCGCATCGGAGATAACCACGTCTTTACCGATTCGAACCTGGCGCATTTTCATGCCCTTTTCGTACTTGCCGGAAACTACGCGCATGAAAGCCACGCGGTCACGGTGTTTCGGGTCCATATTGGCCTGAATTTTAAACACGAAGCCGGAGAACTTCTCATCCTGCGCTTCGACCAGGCGGGTATCGGTTTTGCGCGGCATCGGCGCAGGCGCCCATTCCACAAGGCCGTCCAGCATATGATCTACGCCGAAGTTACCCAAGGCGGTACCGAAGAATACCGGAGTAATTTCACCGGCCAGGAACAGCTCTTTATCGAACTCGTTGGACGCGCCCTGCACCAGCTCCAGCTCATCGCGCAGCTGCTGCGCCAGGTCTTCGCCAACGGCCGCATCCAGTTCCGGATTGTTCAGGCCCTTAACGATGCGAACTTCCTGAATGGTATGGCCTTTACCGGTCTGGTACAGGTAGGTTTCATCTTTATATAGATGGTAAACCCCCTTGAATAGCTTACCGCAGCCAATTGGCCAGGTGATCGGCGCACAGCCGATTTTCAGCTCGCGCTCAACTTCATCCAGCACTTCCATCGGATCGCGGATGTCACGGTCAAGTTTGTTCATAAAGGTCAGGATCGGCGTATCGCGCAGACGGGTAACTTCCATCAGCTTACGGGTCCGGTCCTCAACGCCTTTCGCGGCATCGATAACCATCAGGCAGCAGTCCACCGCCGTCAGAGTACGATAGGTATCTTCCGAGAAATCTTCGTGCCCCGGAGTATCTAAAAGATTCACCAGGCAGTCGTGATACGGAAACTGCATCACGGAGGTGGTAATGGAGATACCACGCTGTTTTTCCATCTCCATCCAGTCGGATTTCGCATGCTGGCTGGAACCACGGCCTTTAACAGTACCGGCGGTCTGGATAGCCTGTCCGAATAACAGCACCTTTTCGGTGATGGTGGTTTTACCGGCATCCGGGTGAGAAATAATGGCAAAAGTGCGGCGCTTGGCCACCTCCTGCAAAAAAGGAGACAACGTCATAGTTCAATCTTCTTGAGTAAGCACGGCTATGCGCCACGCATGTTGAATACGAAAAATTGCGGCTATTTTACCCATCAATGGGGGGGAGGCAATCAGTGTTTACACAGGAGTTGCTCCAGTTCGCTTAAAGAGGTCACCGTCCAGTCAGGTTGAAGATCCGCAGGCAGCTCGCGCTGGTGAGGATTAAACCAGCAGGTCGCCAGCCCGGCATTCACGCCGCCGCGAATATCAGACTCCGCCGTATCGCCAACCATCAGAACCCGCGAGCGCTCCGGATTGCCCGCCAGCGCCAGCGCACAATCAAAGATGCGCGCATCCGGCTTCGCCACCCCAACCTCTTCGGAAATAATCAGTAAATCAAAGTGATCGCGTAGCCCGGTTCGTTCGAGACGCGTCTGCTGCAGCGAGGTAAAGCCGTTGGTGATGATGCCCATTTTTACCTTTCCCTGCAGCGCATTGAGCAACGACACCGCGCCCGGTAGCGGCGAGCAGATCTCCGCCATCGCATTCATAAAAGCGGCATTCAGCTCACCAGGCGGCACGCTCAGGCGTTCCGCCCAACCATCAAAGCGCTGATGCTGAAGCTGAAGGGAGGTGATGGCACCGTTTTGATAATCCACCCACAGCGGCTTATTCACGGCCTGGTAATCCTGAAAATCCTCAGCGGAGAAGGTCACGCTATAGTCGAGAAACATCCGCTGTAAGCCGGTAAACGAATCAAACGTAAACAGCGTTTCGTCGGCATCAAAGAAAATCCAGTCCCACTTCATCATCTCACCTTGTCTTACATACTGATTGGCAGTGCCATAATTATTGCGTCCTCACGTCCGTCGACCGTGGGGTAATAGTTGCGGCGAATAGTCGCCTCGTTAAAGCCTAAGCTTTCATAGAGCGCGATGGCGGCGACGTTAGACGCGCGCACCTCCAGCCACAGCGTGACGACGCCGCGTTTTTCTACTTCATCAATCACATGTTCCAGCAGTTCCCGACCCAGGCCACGACGCTGAAAAGCGGGGTCAACGGCGATATTGAATAGCGTCGCCTCGTCGAGCACAATTTGCGTAATCGCAAAAGCCGCCATCTCGCCGTCCACCACTAACTGAAGGTTCAGATAGCGCTCGCCCTGATTGCTGGCAAACGTCTGCTCGCTCCAGGGAAAGGCATGGGCGCGTGTTTCTATTTGCCAGGCACGGGGCAAATCAGCCGTGTTGAGGGTAGAAATCGTTTTCATGTGTGCAGATTTGTTGCCAGAGCGCCAGGCGTGCGGGCGTGCTGGTCTGAAGTTCATCGAAAGCGGGCGAGGATATCTGTGCGCCCGCCAACAGCAACGGCGCATCAGTACCCAGCCGCCAGCTATTACAGCGGGCATCCTGCGGCAACATCGCCACGCGTTCAGGAGTCAGTTGCATAACCTGCTCCGGCGTGAGGGCCAGCGCACGTAAAATATCGCTGATTAGCGGCTCAGTCAGTGATGGCAGAGCTTCCGCCACCATCACCAGACGGATATGTCCAGGAAGCGAGATTGCGATTTCACCCTGTAACGCCCCAGGACGACGTAGCGACCACTGGGTAATACCCAGTTGCTGTAATTGCCAGTCTCGTCGGGATGTCATAGCGAAACACTCCTGTTAATCAAGCGCGCAATATAGCAAATCCGTCGTATCTGCGCCAACAATCACGTGCCCAGCGGATTGCATATCGCCGCCAACAAAGAGGCAGCCTGAAAGATAACGTGTATAATCGCCGCCAGTCTCAATGAAGGAGTGTTTCATGTCTGCTTTTACCCCGGCAAGTGAAGTCTTGCTGCGCCACAGTGATGATTTCGAGTCCGCCCGCGTTCTGTTTGCCGGTGATCTGCAGGATGACCTGCCCGCCCGTCTGGATACGGCTGGCAGCCGCGTCCATACCCAGCAGTTTCACCATTGGCAAGTACTGAGCCGCCAGATGGGTGAAAATGCGCGTTTTAGCCTGGTGGCTGAAGCCAGCGACGTTGCTGATTGCGATACGCTGATTTACTACTGGCCAAAAAATAAGCCAGAAGCTCAGTTTCAGCTAATGAATCTGCTTTCGCTGCTGCCAACAGGTATCGATATTTTCGTGGTTGGCGAGAACCGCAGCGGCGTACGCAGTGCGGAGCAGATGCTGGCCGAATATGCGCCGCTGAGCAAGATCGACAGCGCACGCCGCTGTGGGCTGTATCATGGCCGCCTGGAAAAACAGCCAGCATTTAATCCAGAGCAGTACTGGGGCGAATATCCGCTGGAAAACCTGACGATTAAAACGCTGCCGGGCGTGTTCAGCCGCGATGGTCTGGACATCGGTAGCCAACTGCTGCTCTCAACCCTGACGCCGCATACCAAAGGCAAAGTGCTTGATGTCGGCTGCGGTGCTGGCGTGCTGGCAACCGTGCTGGCAAGCCATTCACCGAAGGTTCGCTTAACACTCTGTGACGTAAGTGCCCCGGCGGTAGAAGCCAGCCGCGCCACCCTTGCCGCAAACGGCATTGAAGGTGACGTTTTTGCCAGCAACGTCTTCTCTGAAGTGAATGGTCGCTTCGATATGATTATCTCTAATCCGCCGTTCCACGACGGACTGCAGACCAGCCAGGAAGCGGCGCAAACGTTGATTCGCGGAGCGGTTCGACATTTAAATAGCGGTGGCGAACTGCGTATTGTCGCCAACGCCTTCCTGCCTTACCCGGATATCCTGGATGAGATCTTCGGTTTCCACGAAGTGATCGCCCAGACTGGCCGGTTTAAAGTCTATCGTACGGTCATGACTCGCCAGGCGAAAAAGTAACGTTCTCCTGCTCCGGCGACAGGCGATGCTTGCCGCCGGGATCGTATCTTCCTAAGCCGTCCATTTTTGCAACAATCAATCCAGCCTGTACAATTAAGTATTGACGAATAGCTTAAAACCACTAGAATGCGCCTCCGTGGTAACGATACTTTCATAGTGTCGATGGTATGCGAAGGTGGCGGAATTGGTAGACGCGCTAGCTTCAGGTGTTAGTGTCCTTACGGACGTGGGGGTTCAAGTCCCCCCCCTCGCACCATAAACCACGTTGATATTGCTCGCACTGGGCGAAGGTGGCGGAATTGGTAGACGCGCTAGCTTCAGGTGTTAGTGTCCTTAGGATGTGGGGGTTCGAGTCCCCCCCCTCGCACCAACGAGGCAATATCAAAATTAAGAATACTGTGCGAAGGTGGCGGAATTGGTAGACGCGCTAGCTTCAGGTGTTAGTGTCCTTAGGATGTGGGGGTTCGAGTCCCCCCCCTCGCACCAATATTCTTACTCTTCTGCATTATCCCATCAGCTTAAAATTCATCATCATCAGCATAATTCCACTTATCAGTGCAACGCATGATGGCAGCAAAACGAAATGCCGTAGCTGACGATGCCAAATCATCAGTGCTGACGTAAGCATTCCCAATGTGACTAACCCGCGCCAGGCGTCCACCGATAAATCGGCAAACCCAAGGGCGGCAATCAACACGCCAGGGATCAAAACTCCCCACCCACTCCCTAAAGTTCGCTGCAACATGTTTTCACCTCTCACAACGATAATGATAACCAATATCATATGGTAATTTTTATCATTTGTCATGCCCGGTAAAACGTGACTCATTATTCTTTACGTTCGCGGTAATGACATACATTCATGAAGATGATAAATTAAGCAAACTAAAACTATATATTAAATTATCTGATAATTTCGCAAAAACCTTATTTTGCGCATTGCTTTTTATTATTCTTTTTTGACACATATCATATTGAATTTTAACGATTAATAATGACAATCCCAACATGACTGCACAATCCTGGCGATCTCATTACGAACAAAAATATCAGTATTCCTTACGGCTTTTTTTACTGCTTAATTTTGTTTCAGCCCTCTTATCCCTGGTCAGCCCACTCTTTACTATCATTAGTTTTACCCTGCCCTGCTTCCTGATTGTTATCTGCAGTTCAGTCCTGCTGTTATGGCACTGGAAATTCTCGCAACGCAAAATAAATATTTCATTTATCTCTCTGATATTTGGCCTGCTTTGGGCATGGCACGTTACGTTAAAAGCCATGATGCTGGGGCCACCGCATTTTAACTATCTGGTGATCGCCTTATTAAGCGTGTTGTTTATTGGCACCATTGCTTTTTCCAGCAATATCATTGCATTCACCTTGCACTCATTACCGACATTCGGTGCCTGCTTGATCCTGGCCGAAGGAGAACAATGGCTGCGCATGTCTTATTGTTTTATCCTGCCGATTGCAGGTATCACCCTCCAGAGCTTAATTCAGAAGCGTAGCGATGTATTCACTCAGGGACTGATGGATAAGCTATTGAGGGAGCGTAATACCCTTAACGATCTCAGTATGTTGGATCCCCTCACCGGTTTGTACAACCGCCGCGGTTTACAAAACCGCCTGGACACGATCCTCTCATTAGACAGCACTGAACATTACGTCCTGCTGCTGGATATTGACCACTTCAAAGCCTACAACGACCATTACGGCCATATGATGGGCGATCAGGCGTTAATTCAGGTTTCCGCGGCAATTCGCAACGCCGTGCGCTCACGCGACATTGTTGCCCGCTTTGGCGGCGAGGAATTTATGGTGCTTTTAACCAGCAGCACGGCTGAAAATGCCCTTCTGGCCGCAGATCGTATCCGCCAGCGCGTCTACGATCTAAAAATTCCGCATATGTTTAACGAAAGCGTCGCCACCAATGTGACGATTAGCATCGGCATGACGCCGCTGGTTGATGCCGACATTGATGGCGCGCTGAAACGTGCAGATAACGCGCTCTATGAAGCGAAAAATATGGGGCGTAATATTATCCTCGCCAGCTAGCTTTATACCGCGCAGCGGAAACCTGCCGCGCGGACAAATCTCTTGCCATCCGGATACCGAACAACTAGTATCAGAAATCATTATCATTTAGATTTGTATCTGACATCCGATGGCTTACCGTTCACTATCCTTCAGCGATGACATCATCTGGCGGGCTCCGCTCCCTTCGGCTGAGCGTGAACTGGCAAATGCAATCCATGAAAAAATCACTACCCTACGCCCCCATCTGCTGGATTTTCTCCGTCTGAATGAAGAAGCGCCTCATCATGCATTAACATTGGCGGAATGGTCTCAGCCAATGGCGCTGAGTTCCCTGCTGGCAACGTATTCCGATCATATCTATCGCAACCAGCCCACGCAGCCACGTGAGCAAAAGCCACTGCTATCCCTTTGGGCGCAGTGGTACATCGGTTTACTGATCCCGCCGTTAATGTTGGCTCTGCTGAGCGAAGATCGCGTCATCAGCCTGGCACCGGAACATTTCCGGGTTGAGTTTCATGAAACGGGTCGGGCCGCCTGTTTCTGGATTGATGTCCATTGCGCACAAGCTTCATCAGAGCAGTCTGCTCAATCGCGAATGGAAACCCTGGTCACCTGCGCTTTACAGCCCGTCATTCAGGCGCTTGAAGCCACTGGTGATATCAACGGCAAACTTATCTGGAGCAATACCGGTTACCTAATCAACTGGTATCTGGGTGAAATGAAAGCGTTGCTGGGAGATGAACAGGTCACCCTTTTGCGTCAGCACTGTTTCTTTGAAAAACAGCTTTCCGACGGCCAGGATAACCCGCTGTGGCGTACGGTTGTTTTACGTGAAGGGCAGCTCGTGCGCCGCACCTGCTGCCAGCGCTATCGTCTACCGGATGTTCAGCAGTGCGGGGATTGCACGCTAAAATGACATCGATTTATAGAGCAACGGGCGGCTAATTAAGCCGCCCGTTTACGTTTACGCGGTCTGCTGGCTTTCTTGTGCCAAACGCTGCGCTTCTTCAGCCTCTTGTTCTAACAGTTGCTTCTCATACACTTTAAAGAACGGGAAATAGATAACTGCCGAGACGCATGCCAGGATAATAACCAAAATCGCCGCCCGGAAATCCCACCCCAAGGCCCACGCACCGCCAATCGGTGCCGGTGCGGTCCACGGAACGACAGATATAACCCGGCCAATCAAATCCAGCTTCATTGCCGCCCAGGCCAGCACAGCGTTAACCATTGGTGCCAGCAGGAATGGAATAAAGAACACCGGGTTCATGACAATAGGTGTACCGAAAATAACCGGCTCGTTAATGTTAAACAGGCTAGGCACTACGCTCAGACGACCGATTGAGCGCAGATGTGCAGATCGACTGCGCAGGTAGCAGAATACCAGCCCCATCGTTGCTCCTGAACCACCGATCACAATAAAGAATGTCCAGAACGCCTCCATAAAGATATGTGGCAACGGTGCGCCCTGAGCCAAAGCCTGCTGGTTCATCCCAAGGTTAGTCAGCCAGAACATCTGCAGCATACCGGAAACAATAGCCGCACCGTGGATACCCGCGAACCACAACAAATGACCAACCAGCACCGCCAGTAAAATCGCCGGTAATGAATCCGCCGCAGAAACCAGCGGCTTAAAGATGGCCATGATAGCCTGCGGGATCAGCATATCGAAATGATGCTGGATAAACAGGCTCAGGGGATAGAGCGTTAGGACTACGACCAATACCGGAATCAATAGATCAAAAGAGTTTTTGATCATTGGCGGCACCTGATCTGGCAGGCGAATACCAATATTATGCGCCTTAAGGAAGCGCATCATTTCAACGCAATAAACAGCCACCAGAATCGCGGTAAAAATCCCCGTCCCGCCCAGACTATCAACCGGCAAATTGCCGTTCGTCTTCGGTGCCGCTACGAGCAGGAAAGCCATAATCGACAGCATCGCGCACATGAAAGGGTCGAGCTGATTCGTTTTTTCGTAGTGTTTACCGAGGTTGTAGGCAATGGCGGCACAAATGTAGATAGACATGATGCCCATCGTCATATCGAACGGCGTCAAAATTCGCCCTTCAAATTCTTTTGCTAAATCCAGCCACGCGCGAGCAAATCCCAATGTGGTATCCGGCGAAAACGGCGGATAAGCAAATACCAGGAGAAAGGAGCCAACGATCATAAACGGCATTGCAGAGATAAAGCCGTCGCGAATAGCCATAACATGGCGCTGAGACGAAATGCGTCCGGCGACCGGGCTGATGTAATTTTCTACAAAGCGGAATATCAGATTAAATGCAGCATGGTTAGCAGACATAGCAGCCCTCCTGACAGGCTATAGAAACAGGCCCAACAATGATTATCTTGCCGTTGTGGTAAACCTAATTAGGTGAGTGGATTAGCACGGCGGATAACCCACTGGCTATACTGCTCAAATAGGTACGACTCATACACGGCTCTTTGTTATAGATGACGCAGGGAAGTTACTATTTCAGTATTCATCGCATGACGGATAACTGCAACCGGTTACAGTAACCGGTTGCGGCGATTGTGAAGAAGATCCAGGAATTAGAAAGATTCTTGATTGTCTACCAACAATATTTACACTTTGCGAAGCTTATTACAGATTTTTAACAGACACTCATCAGGAGATCGCAATGAGTCTGCAGTCCGTGCGGCAATTTTTTGCTGACCACGCCCCCGATATCGAAATCATCGAACTTAATCAGAGTACGGCTACGGTGGCACTAGCTGCTGCAGCGCATAATGTTGAGCCCGGGCAAATAGCGAAAACCCTGTCTTTAAAAGTAAAAGAACGGGTTGTACTTGTTGTCGCAAAGGGCGATGCGCGTCTGGATAACAAAAAGCTGAAGGAAGTGTTCGGTGCGAAAGCACGTATGCTGAGTAGTGATGAGGTAGTTACGTTAACCGGACACCCCGTTGGCGGGGTTTGCCCATTTGGCCTGGAAATTCCACTGGCGGTTTACTGTGACATTTCGCTGAAACAGTACCCGGAAGTTCTACCAGCAGCAGGGTCAATCCATAGCGCCGTTCGTATTTCACCCGAACGAATGGCGCGGTTGACTGATGCAACCTGGATTGACGTTTGTCTTTAATAAACGACTAACGCTACAGGGCAAGCCGCATACCTCTGGTATCATCGTTATTCGCTGACAAGCGCATCAGAATATCTGCTGCGCTCAGGAGTCCCATATCTGAACTGACGCCAAGCTTGGTCATAGCGTTAAATTTATGAGCGCGAATAGTTTTGATGTTTCGCTCCAGCTGTGTCGCAATCTCAGGCAACGAATAGCCGTAAGACATATAGCGCAGAATGGTATGTTCCGTCGGGCTCAGAATTTGGTTACATAAACCCTGCTTTTGGTTTACTGCGCTCTCATTCACCTGATGACTATGATCAAGAAGCTGAAGTAAGCGTTCCTGCAACTGTATACGGCAAGCTGATTTATTAAAAATACCATGCAAACGGGAAGGCGTAAGGTGGCTAATCAGTCGCATTTCCGCTTCATCAGTAGCTAAAACAATTCTCTGCATTTCAGGGCAATAACGCGCAATTTCGTGGAGAAAAAGTAAGCTCTCCAGTCGGGATCTGCGATTACCAGAAAGTGAAAAAATAATCGCAGTAAAATCTTTAGATTTAAGTTCTCGCTTTAATGCCTGAGTATCTTTAAAGAAGCAGACACTATAATTCTTGCCGCTTTCACGAGTTAATATGTGGCGAAGAGCCACTTCAGTCATCGCGCATTTTTCTACGACAGCGACATATCGTGTTGTGAGATCTTTTTCCATTCCGATTGGTCTCCATAGGCCGAATAAATATTCAGCTCCATCATTCCCTGTGCACTATTAATCCAGGCATACATCTCTGCATTACTGCGCAAAGACAAACGGCGCATCGCACTATTTTTTTGCGCGCTTATGGTTTTATTACTTTTTTTCAATAACGCAGCAATTTGATTAATTCCCCACCCTTTTGCAAGGAGCCTCAGGACCTTACGCTCAGAAAGCGTCAGAATGACCAACTTTTGCTGCTCTTCGCCAATATTCGCCATCTCTGGTGAGAATAAGGTCTGACTAATTCTCTCGGCGGCAAGGCCACCAGCACGAACGACTTCAATTAAACGCTTCACTGGTTCGCTATCAGATATTAATGTGCTTTCAGGCCGCATTAATAACTCAACAGCTAATGGGAAGCAGGCGCTTCCAACCATAAAGACCCAGTGTATATCCCTGTACTGAGTCATTAAAGAATAGTAGTGCTCACACATATTTCTTGGCTGCTCAATTTCGCCAGATAAATCGGCGATGACCAACACTGCGCGACGTAATTGAAGTAGGGTTAACTCGTCCTGAGAACGACAAAAACTCAGTTCATAATCAGGGAGATGCTCCCCAACGATTGCTTTCAATCCGGACTGCATGACCGGTATCCTGCTGATAATGATGCCGAACTTACCCTGTCCTGGTAACATAAACCCTCCGCTTCCTGTCGAAGACTCACGCGCGGCAAAAAAATAATCTGATAGATAGTTGAGTATCCATCTTAATTATTTTACCAAAATGAATCTTTATCGTCCCTGGCAAGCGTGTTGACGTCACGCTCTAAAGCCAATGTAATATTATGGTGAGCAACATATTGCTGTTATCCATGCCAATGATTAACATTAACACAGGTGGTTGTCAGCAATAAATTAGAAATGATTAAAACCGTCGTTAGTTACACTAACTTAAGATAAATTAAATAAAGATTTTTTTATTTTATATTTTTCCTAAGGAAGGTGCGAATAAGCAGGTCATTTCTTCCCAAGCTGACTCGCTGATTAAAATTTCGCGGATCTGGGCCGATTTTTTTCCCGCAAACACATCGAATCAGCCTATTTAGGCTATTTTTTCCACCATTTCTGGCGTTATTTCCGGTTTTTACTGAGATCTCTCCCACTGACGTATCATTTGGTCCACCCGAAACAGGTTGGCCAGGGTGAATAACATCGCCAGTTGGTTATCGTTTTTCAGCAGCCCCTTGTATCTGGCTTTCACGAAGCCGAACTGCCGCTTGATGATGCGAAACGGGTGCTCCACCCTGGCACGGATGCTGGCTTTCATGTATTCGATGTTGATGGCCGTTTTGTTCTTGCGCGGATGCTGCTTCAAGGTTTTTACCCTGCCGGGACGCTCGGCGATCAGCCAGTCCACATCCACCTCGGCCAGCTCCTCGCGCTGTGGCGCTCCTTGGTAGCCGGCATCGGCTGAGACAAATTGCTCCTCTCCATGAAGCAGATTACCCAGCTGATTGAGGTCATGCTCGTTGGCCGCGGTGGTGACTAGGCTGTGGGTCAGGCCACTCTTGGCATCGACACCAATGTGGGCCTTCATGCCAAAGTGCCACTGATTGCCTTTCTTGGTCTGATGCATCTCCGGATCGCGTTGCTGCTCTTTGTTCTTGGTAGAGCTGGGTGCCTCAATGATGGTGGCATCCACCAAAGTGCCTTGGGTCATCATGACGCCTGCTTCGGCCAGCCAGCGATTGATGGTCTTGAACAATTGACGGGCCAGTTGATGCTGCTCGAGCAGGTGGCGGAAATTCATGATGGTGGTGCGATCCGGCAGGGCGCTATCCAGGGATAATCGGGCAAACAGGCGCATGGAGGCGATTTCGTACAGGGCATCTTCCATGGCACCGTCGCTCAGGTTGTACCAATGCTGCATGCAGTGAATACGCAGCATGGTCTCCAGCGGATAGGGCCGTCGGCCATTGCCCGCCTTGGGATAAAACGGCTCGATGACAGCGGTCATATTCTGCCATGGCAGAATCTGCTCCATGCGGGAGAGGAAAATCTCTTTTCGGGTCTGACGGCGCTTAGTGCTGAATTCACTATCGGCGAAGGTGAGTTGATGGCTCATGATGTCCCTCTGGGATGCGCTCCGGATGAATATGATGATCTCATATCAGGAACTTGTTCGCACCTTCCCTAAATGCTTTAGGCGATTCACCGTTATAGCGCCGAAAAAAACGGGAGAAATAAGCGGCATCAGTAAATCCTAAATAATCAGAAAGTTGCGCAATAGTCATGCTGGTGTATTGCAGGTTACGGCGCGCCTCAAGCATCAACCTTTGATGTAAAACCCCCAGCGCGCTGCAGCCGTAAAATTCACGGCACAAATAATTCAGGTGAGTCGCAGAGAGCCCCACCAGCCTGGAATACTCTATTAAAGGCATATGTTCGCGATAATGGCTTTCAATGAGGCGAGAGAAATGGCGCATAACGCTACGCTTACGTTCAGCTTTGTCCTCCGCGATCCGCGCTGGGAGATACTGTCTGTTCAACCATACCAATAATGCACCCAGCAACGAATGCAGCATCATTTCGCGCGCATCATGATCCTCGCTGTACTCTTCCCGTAAAGCAGTAAACAGCGCCCGGATATGGCCCCGGGACTCTTTCACCGACACGCATTGTGGCTGGCCGAGTACATCCAACTGACGACCAAACTGGTTTTCAAAACGTCTGAGCAGCGGTAGCGCCAGTGACAAAACGTATCCTTCCGTGCCCGGAGAAAACCGGAACCCGTGAATACAAAGCGCTGGAACAACCTGAATGCAGGCTTCAGTCATCACCGTGGTTGCCCCTTCGATTTCGATTTCTGCCCGCCCTTTATGCAGATAAAGCAGTTGCACCAGCTCAGCATGCTGATGCACGCGGATATGCCATTCATACAGACGACTACGCTGAAGTATCGATTCGCAGTGCAGGAGGTCGGGAGTTGGCCAGCCGCGATCTTCGCCATACAGTTTAAAAACGGGAACGGTTTTCGCTGCCTGCATGACGCCTCCTGCTCTTTTCGTTTATGCCACGCGCTCCATCGGCAGACCGACGTAGTTTTCAGCGATAGTGGTGAGTCCAGCACGAGACTCAAGATAATAGCGACGATCTGCCGCCTGCATTTTTCTATCAAACTCGCTTTGTTGCGGGAAATCATGCAACAGGCGAGTCATAAACCAGCTGAATCGCTCGCCTTTCCACACGCGGTCCAGGGCGAAGCGGGAGTAGCTTGCCAACAGGTCAGCGCGACCATGGTGGTAATATTCGCGTAGGATTCGCCACAAATAGTTCACATCAGATGCTGCCAGATTCAATCCTTTCGCCCCGGTAGGCGGAACGATATGCGCCGCGTCCCCTACCAGAAATAGCCTCCCATATTGCATGGGTTCCACCACATAACTGCGTAGCGGTGCAATACTCTTCTCAAGTGAGTGACCAGTCACTAACCTGGTAGCCAGCTCATCGGGCAAGCGCAGCTTCAACTCTTCCCAGAAACGTTCATCAGCCCAGTCATCAACCTTTTCGCTTAGCGGTACCTGTAAATAGTAGCGGCTTCGAGTTAGTGAGCGCTGACTACACAGTACAAAGCCGCGCTCATGATGGGCATAAATCAGCTCTGGGTTAACTGGTGGCGTATCGGCCAGCAAACCCAGCCAGCCAAACGGCCAGACGCTTTCATACTCTTTAAGAACCCCTGACGGGATACTTTGTCGGGAAACGCCGTGAAATCCGTCACAACCGGCAATAAAATCGCACTCCAGCAGATGTTTTTCGCCGTTGCTGACAAAAGAGACGGACGGCCGGTCACTTTTCGCATCATTAATCGTGACATCGCTGACGCCATAAATAATCGGTGCTCCGCATTCCGCCCGCGCCGCCATTAAATCCCGCGTCACTTCGGTCTGACCGTAAACCATCACGCTTTTACCTTGAGTAAGCTCCGTCAGTGCAACCGGCACGCGCTTGCCGTCAAACAAAAACTCAACCCCATGATGTACCAGCCCTTCCGCATCCATCCGCCGGGCAGCCCCTGCTTCACGCAGCAAATCCACCGTTCCACTTTCCAGAATCCCCGCGCGGATCCGCCCCAGCACGTACTCTGGCGTTTGCCGTTCGAGGATGACGGTTTGGATCCCGGCGCGATGTAATAACTGCCCTAACAGCAGTCCGGAAGGACCCGCTCCGATAATCGCAATCTGTGTTCTCATAGGGTCACCTCAGCATGGTTAATTATTTGTTTGTTTTTTGTTTATTAAAAGTTCCAACTTGCATTTTTGATAAGTCTGAGGGGAAAAAGAAGGGAAGAATGAGTACAAAAATTGCACTTTTCACCAATTTTACGAAAATGCGGCAGGGATCAAATTCCAGGAGGTCAGCAGGGCGGGTGATTTTTTACATATTGTTTGATCCTGACCGCTCAGATAAAGCAAGACTTCAGGTAAAAGTATCGACAGACACTACGGCATCGGGCATCACGGACAGCAGGTATTTATGCAAGCAGACAGGGCAACTCAGCGCGCAATCACGCGATTGTGCATTCAATGTGGTCTTTTCTTATTACAACACGGCGCAGAGAGCGCACTGGTTGAAGAGCTTTCAACACGTTTGGGCCGGGCCTTGGGTATGGATAGCGTTGAAAGCGCGATTTCCTCTAACGCGATCGTGCTCACAACAATAAAGGATGGCGAATGCCTGACGTCAACGCGGAAAAATACCGATCGCGGCATCAACATGCACGTCGTTACGGAAGTTCAGCATATCGTCATCATGGCGGAGCATAAGCTACTGGATTATAAGGATGTTGAAAAACGCTTTGCTCAAATCAAACCGCTGCGCTATCCGCGCTGGCTGCTGGTTGTCATGGTTGGCCTCTCCTGTGCCTGCTTCTGCAAACTCAATAACGGCGGCTGGGATGGTGCTCTCGTCACTTTTTGCGCCAGTTCAGTAGCAATGTATATTCGCCAATTGTTAACCCATCGCTCAATGCATCCGCAGATTAACTTCTGCCTTACCGCCTTTGTGGCGACAACGATTTCTGGGCTCATGTTACGCCTGCCTGTATTCGCCACGACGCCGACGGTAGCCATGGCCGCCAGCGTACTCCTGCTGGTACCAGGCTTCCCGCTAATCAACTCCGTTGCCGACATGTTTAAAGGGCATATCAATACCGGAATGGCTCGCTGGGCTATCGCCAGCCTGCTCACCCTCGCCACCTGTATTGGCGTGGTAATGGCAATGACGATGTGGGGGCTGCGCGGATGGGCATAATCATGTATCTCTTCGCCCTGCTGCAGGATATGGCCCTTGCCGCTATTCCCGCCGTTGGCTTCGCTATGGTATTTAACGTCCCGCAGCGCGCGCTACGCTGGTGCGCTTTGTTAGGCGCTATCGGCCACGGCTCGCGCATGGTGATGATGACGGCAGGTTTTAATATCGAATGGGCGACGTTCATGGCCGCCCTGCTGGTTGGTTGCATCGGAATTCAGTGGTCTCGCTGGTATCTGGCGCACCCGAAAATTTTCACCGTCGCAGCCGTTATTCCCATGTTTCCAGGAATATCCGCCTATACCGCGATGATTTCGGCGGTAAAAATCAGCCATTTCGGCTACTCAGAAGAGATGATGATTATGCTGCTGAGTAACTTTCTTAAGGCATCATCTATTGTTGGCGCGTTATCCATCGGTCTTTCTATTCCAGGGCTTTGGCTGTATCGCAAGCGCCCGCGCGTATAGACGACCGCGCCGCGGGGTCACCTGCGGCGCTCCTTCCTAAGCGCCCTCTATGCTACTATGTGATTGTTCCCCCCTTTAGTTGTTCAGAGTTGAGATTGATTTATGTCTTCGCGAATTTTAACTACCGATTTTAGCGGTCTGGATGACTTCATGCAGGACCCCGCAGCGGTACTGGCGAAATCGGCCAGCGGCGCCGTTGCCGTATTTGCCAATAACGCGCCCGCGTTTTATGCGTTAACCCCAGAACGTCTGGCGCAGTTGCTGGAGCTGGAAGCAAAACTCTCGCGCCCCAATAGCGATATTGCCCTGGACGCGCAGTTTTTTGATGAGCCAACGGCGGCCCCCGTTGCGGTACCGATGGGAAAATTCCCGATGTACGCCGACTGGCAGCCGGATGCAGACTTTCAGCGCCTGGCCGCGCTCTGGGGTATCGCCCTGAGCCAGCCGGTCACGCAGGAAGAACTCGCCGCGTTTGTCACCTACTGGCAGGCGGAAGGTAAAGTCTTTCATCATGTCCAGTGGCAGCAGAAGCTAGCGCGCAGCGTGCAGATTGGCAGAGCCAGCAACGGCGGCCAGCCGCGACGCGACGTCAACGCGATTAGCGAACCTGATAACCATATTCCACGAGGATTCCGAGGATGAGCATGAAAAATGTCGGCGATTTAATGAAGCGCCTGCAAAAAATGATGCCAGCCCATGTCGAACCCGCGTTTAAGACAGGTGAAGAGCTACTGGCATGGCAAAAAGAACAAGGCAAGCTGCGTTCGGAAGCACTGGAGCGTGAAAACCGCGCCATGAAAATGCAGCGAACGTTTAACCGCTCCGGTATCCGCCCACTGCACCAGAACTGCTCTCTGGATAACTACCGGGTGGAATGTGAAGGCCAGATGATCGCGCTTTCCCGAGCACGCCAGTACGTCGAAGAGTTCGACGGCAATATCGCCAGCTTTATTTTCTCAGGCAAGCCTGGCACCGGTAAAAATCACCTGGCCGCCGCCATCTGCAATGAGCTGCTGCTGCGGGGTAAGTCGGTGTTGATCATTACCGTCGCCGATATTATGTCGGCGATGAAAGATACTTTCGGCAATCGGGAAACCAGCGAAGAGCAGCTTCTCACCGACCTGAGCAAGGTCGATTTACTGGTAATAGACGAAATCGGTATGCAAACAGAGTCACGCTACGAGAAAGTCATCATTAACCAGATTGTCGATCGCCGCTCCTCGTCGAAGCGTCCTACCGGCATGCTAACCAACAGCACCATGGAAGAAATGAATAAGCTACTCGGCGAACGTGTCATGGATCGTATGCGCCTGGGAAATAGCCTATGGGTCAATTTTAACTGGGATAGCTACCGCGATCGCGTGACCGGAAAAGAGTATTGAGATATTTCTTAATCCCGCCAGCGTTATACTGAGAACATTATTCCGTTACGGTTAAGAGTATCTTATGAAATCTACCAAAATGATGTTCCGCACGGTAGTGGCGGCGGGTGCTTTAATGATTTTTGGCGCACAAGCCACCTCCTGGCAGGATTCTCTCTCCAGCGCCGCTAACCAGCTCAGCAGCCAGAGCGGTAGCCAGCAAAACGGCGGCATGTCGCTCTCATCGCTCACCAGCCTGTTGAACGGTGGCAGCCAGTCGCTAACCTCCAGCAGCATGAATAATGCCGCCGGGATTATGTCTTACTGCGCGAAACAGAAGCTGGCCTCGGTGACGAATACTGAAAACGTCAAAAATCAGGTTCTGGATAAACTGGGTCTCAGCACGCCAGAGAAACAAAAAGAGGATACCAGCTACCTCAATGGTCTTCAGGGGCTGTTGAGTAATAAAGACGGCCAGCAGTTGAATCTGAACACCCTCGGCAGCAGCCCGCTGGCGGAGAAAGTGAAAACCAAAGCCTGCGACCTGGTATTAAAACAAGGCGTTAGCTTCCTCTCCTGATATCTTCATCAAATGCCGCGTTTGGCGCTTTATCTCCGCCAGCGCGGTCGCAACGCTGATTTTTTAACATCTCTCGCCCTTAGGCCCCTTGCAGACAAGATGTGAGGCTGCTCAAAAACGGCGATTTCTAAACCAATTCTGAACCACAGCACAATTTCATGACGATACAATTGCGGCGATATGGCGCTGCAATTACAGTGTAGCGTGGAAAGTGATCTATTCGGCCAGCCGTCAACTGGCGTTAATGAGGGTGAGCTGTGTCAGAGTTGTTATCCATCGCCTTGTTTCTTGCTTCGGTGATGATTTACGCATTAAAAGCTGGTCGTAATACCTGGTGGTTCGCCGCTACGCTCACGGTGCTGGGCCTGTTCGTTATTCTCAACATTACCCTCTACGCCAGCGATTACTTCACCGGTGACGGTATTAATGACGCGGTACTCTATACGTTGACCAACAGCCTGACGGGCGCAGGCGTGAGTAAATATATTCTGCCGGGCGTTGGTCTGGTCGTGGCGCTGGTCGCGGTATTCGGCGCGCTCGGCTGGGTGCTTCGCCGTCGCCGTCATCATCCTCATCATTTTGGTTATAGTCTGGTGGCACTGGTTCTGGCGCTGGCGTCAGTGGATGCCAGTCCGGCCTTCCGCCAGATTAGCGAGCTGGTCAAATCCCAGTCGCGCGATGGCGATCCGGATTTCGTGGCTTACTATAAAGAACCCGCGAAGAGCATTGCTAACCCAAAACTAAACCTGGTGTATATCTACGGTGAAAGCCTTGAGCGTACTTATTTTGATAACGATGCGTTCCCGAGCCTGACGCCAGAGCTTGGCAAACTCAAAAACGAGGGGCTGGACTTTAGCAATACCGCTCAGCTTCCGGGTACCGACTACACCATTGCCGGAATGGTTGCTTCCCAGTGCGGGATCCCACTGTTTGCACCATTCGAAGGTAACGCCTCCGCTTCGGTCTCCAGCTTTTTCCCGCAGAATATCTGCCTGGGCGATATCCTGAAAAACTCCGGTTACGAAAACTACTTCGTCCAGGGAGCGAACCTGCGCTTCGCCGGAAAAGATGTGTTCCTGAAATCTCACGGCTTCGATCACCTGTACGGGGCGGAAGAGCTGAAATCAACGGTTGCCGATCCAACTTACCGTAACGACTGGGGTTTCTACGACGACACCGTCCTTGATGAAACGTGGAAAAAATTCGAAGAGCTTTCGCAATCCGGGAAGCGCTTTTCGCTGTTTGCTCTGACGGTCGACACTCATCATCCGGATGGCTTTATCTCCCGTACCTGCCAGCGCAAAAGCTACGACATGGACGGCAAAAAGAACCTTTCGTTCAGCGCCGTTTCCTGCAGTCAGGAGCATATCGCAGCGCTCATTGAGAAAATTAAAGCCTCGCCGTGGTTCAAAAATACGGTCATCGTGGTTTCTTCCGATCACCTGGCAATGAAAAATAGCGCCTGGGATTATCTGAATAAACAGGATCGCAGCAACCTGTTTTTCGTCCTGCGCGGTGATGAACCCCAGCAGGATACGCTGGCGGTTAAGCGTAATACCATGGACAACGGCGCGACGGTGCTGGATATCCTCGGCGGCGATAACTTTATTGGCCTCGGGCGCAGCAGCCTGTCCGCAGAGTCGCTTTCGGCGATTTTCCTCAATATGAAAGAGAAAGTACTGGCGTGGAAGCCCGACGTCATCCGCCTGTGGAACTTCCCCAAAGAGATGAAGAATTTCACCGTCGATTCGCAGAAGAATATGATCTCCTTCTCCGGTAGCCATTTCCGCCTGCCGCTGCTGCTGCGGATCTCCGACAAACGCGTTGAGCCGCTGCCGGAAAGCGAATACTCCGCCCCGCTGCGCTTCCAGCTGGCCGATTTCGCCCCGCGCGATAACTTTGTGTGGGTCGACCGCTGCTACAAGATGGGCCAGCTATGGTCGCCGGAGCTGGCGCTCTCCACCGACTGGTGCGTATCGCAGGGCCAGTTGGGCGGCGAACAGCAAGTCCAGCGCGTAGACAAAGCCCAGTGGCAAGGCAAGACGGCGTTCAAAGATACCCTTATCGATATGGAGCGCTATAAAGGCAATGTCGATACCTTGAAAATTGTCGATAACAACATCCGTTACAAGGCCGACAGCTTTGTCTTCAACGTCGCCGGTGCGCCTGAGGAAGTAAAACAATTCAGCGGTATTTCCCGCCCGGAATCATGGGGACGTTGGTCCAACGCGCAGCTCGGCAATGAAGTGAAAATTGAATATAAAGAGCCGCTGCCGGAGAAATTCGACCTGGTCATTACCGCCAAAGCCTACGGACCGAATGCCAATAAACCGATTCCGGTACGCGTCGGCGATAGCGAGCAAACGCTCACTTTGGCCAATGATGTCACCACAACTACCCTGCACTTTGATAATCCGTCGCGCAGCAATACCTTAACTATTGCGCCACCGGATCCGCAGTCAACCAACGAGGGCAATATTCTCGGCCACTCCCCACGCCAGCTGGGTATCGGCATGGTTGAAATCAAAGTGGTGAAAAGCGAAGGATAAAACAAGCGCGCCCGGCGGTTTTTAAGCCGGGCTATTGTTTTAGGGTCAGGACATCAACAATGCAGCGGCTTTAGCTCATCCGCCGAAAGCCCAGTGATCCGCTGCACCGTCTCTTTATCTAAGCCGTCTTGCAGCATACTGCTGGCAATGCGCAGCGCCTCGCGTCGGCTCCCTTCCTCTAAGCCCTCCAGGTGTCCTTCTTCCCGGCCTTCTTGCTTAAGTTGTTGAGCGATAGACATCAACCTCTCCTCATACTGTGGCAGACGACGAGCCAACTGGCGGACAAACGCACTCGGATCAGTGGTATTGCCGTACTGCAGCATATAGTGAAACAGCATTCTCAACTGCTTGCGGTTAGTGTATCCCAGCATCACAAGGGCCGCCAACGACTCTGTGATCCCAGTGAGATCGCGCTGGCGAATATGCTTTTGCATTAGCTCAAGTAGAGCAACCCGACGATGCTGGACAATTTCATCATCCGGCATCACCGTGACATCAACCAGCGGAAACTGGCAGCCATACAGCTTCTTCGCCATCTCCGGGGAAGCAAACTCATCCAGCCAGTTCAGGGAGAAGGGATAGGGGCTGGTCACGCCATGATAAAAGAGCATCGGCACCACCAGCGGCAGCTCTTTATGCTCAGCATCCAAATGCCGCTGCATCGCGGCGATAGCGTAGCGCATCAGACGAAAAGCCATATGATTATCCGGTGAGCTCTGGTGTTCTATCACCACATAGACGTATCCCAGACCAGAGGTGGTTTGTACTGACCACAACACATCCGAATACCAGGCGCGCAGATCTTCATCGACGAAACTCGCTGGCTCCAACCGCAGCGTCGCAAAATCACACTGCTGACGGATCTCTTCAGGAAGATAGAGCGTGAGGAAATCATTCGCCGTCTCCGGGTGGCGAAGAAATCGCTTGAATACCGCATCGTGAGGCGTTGAAGTAATACGTTTTTTCATGGCCATCCGCTTGCCAGAAAGAGAAGGAAAGCCGGACTCTACCACCGGTTTTTACCCGGCTGGATTTGGCGATGATTTTCTGGGAAGCGCCTCGGAGAATAGCGTAGCGGCCAGCAAGCTGACCGCCATAGACAGGATTTAGTAATCAAACTGCCGGTAATAACGGCGGATATTCAGGTCGTGGCCGGTATGATGTTCAAAGTGGGCCGCCAGCCTGTCCACCAGCAGTGTAGACACCACGCACGGCGCCATAATCCAGCGGAAAGCGTCATCAATGCCGTTCAGCGGATAATCGCGCGGGTCGATAACCACCAGGTGGTCGGTTATCTTCTGTGCAAAGCGTTCGACGCGCTCGTCCAGCGCCCGGCATTTGCCCTCGCCTTTCACCAGGAACAGCGGTACTTCTTTTTCCAGCAGCTCCAGGGTGCCGTGGAAAAACTCAGCCGAACTCACCGACTTGGTTCGCTTCCACTGCATCTCTTCGAGAATACACATCGAGAACAGGTAGACTTCCCCCCACATCTCCGCCCCGCCAATCCACATCATGTAATCGCGGTCATAATATTGCGCAGCGATTTTATCCGCCTGCGGATCGAACTGGCGTTTGGCCTGCAGCAGATTTTCCGGCAGCAATTCCAGCTGGCTGGCAAAACGGTCATAATCAGCAAACTCGCCGTGACGATAAATCACGCGGAAGAATAACCAGTACAGCAGCATATATTCATATTCCACGCCGTTCTTGTGGCACATCGGAATATGCCAGCTGGCGGCATCGGCCAATGGCGAATCAGCATTACGGGTAATTGCCACGACGCGAATTCCCTGCGCCTTACACCATTCGGCAATCGCTACCGACTCTTTGGTATCGCCCGACTTCGATAACGTCACGACAACCGCATCTTTATTTAATTTTTTATGCCCGTGATGAATTAATTCCGCCGCCTGCTCAAGATAAACCGGCAGCCCGGTTAATTCTTTAGCAAATTCATTAATGGCCATCATCGGGGCTAAAGAACCGCCCACGGAAACAAAAAATAATGCACTACAGCCACTGTGATAAATATCGTCGGCGACGTTTTCTGCCTGTTGGCGCGCAGAGATTATCTCGCGAGCACTGGTTAAGTACTCGTCCTGATTAAAACCCAACATAGTTTTCTCCTGAATAATCAGATTTTACTTTTTAATACGCGGTCAAAATCGTCAAAAATACGTATTGCAAGATCGATGCCCTTGAGTCCGGCGGTATGCCAGGCGAGCATTTGGACAGGCACAATCAGCAGCAGCGGCGCCAGGTGATGTTCACACGGGCAATTTAGTGCCAGCGTTTGCTCATCTTCCTCACCGCTCAGCGTCAACGTAAAGGCCTGGGCAATGGACGGCGCCATATAATCGCGCAGCGCGCGGGTGCGCTCATCCGGCGCGTCTTCAATAAACAGCATCACATGGCGGGCATTGGCCTCCAGATAAGGGCCGTGCATATACGCTTCCAGCTCAAAACCGCTGGAAGGCGCGCGCACCGTCTCGGTAAATTTGGTTTCGAACTCCTTCGCCACCCCAACCAGCGCGCCATAGCCGGTGGCGACGAAGCGCTCGCCGCCGCGCAGCGTTTCACCATGCAAGTCGATAAAACGCGAAGTGCGGACAATCACATCCGGGATCGCCGCCGCCAGACGCTGCAATTCGGCAAGATAGCGCTGCTCCTCAGCCTCGCTAGCTTTCCCCTGGCTGCGGGCAATTATCAGCGCCATCAGCAGCAAATTCAGCACCGTGGCGCTAAATCCGCGGGTGACAAACCCCACGCTCTCGATGCCAGTATTGATATCCAGCACCCCGTCACAGGCCTGAGCTATCGGGCTTTGCGGGTCTGAGGTCAGAGCAAAAACCGGTAGATTCGCCGCCTGCACTTTACGCATCGCCTCCAGCGTCGAGGCGCTTTTTCCGCTCTGCGAAATCGCCACCACCAGGTCGGTATGCGGGTCGATGGACTCATAGTGGGTAAAGTTGTACGGCTCTTTAATCTCCACCAGTACGCCAAAGCGTTGTTCAAAGAAATAGCGCGCACAAAGGGCGGCATTTAGCGATGATCCGGTCGCCAGCAGTAGAATACGGCGCACCGGGTGCTGGCGAGCAAAGGTGTCAATCGCCGCCAGCTTTTGCCGGTAGTCGCGAAGGATCTGCGTCAGGCAGGCGGATTCTTCACTGATGTAAGTCATCATCGTTGGTTTCATAGCTCACTCCCGTTAAAACAATCCAATCCACGAGCCCGCAATACCCACCAGCGCCATACCGCCGATGATCGAGAGCGGCTTAACCTTGCGCCCCAGCAGCCAGTAGACAATGCCGAAGCTCACCAACGGCAGCATACAGGGCATAATGTCGTTGATAATGTCCTGCACCTGGGTCTTCGCCTCCCCGGCGCCGAAGGAGATGGGGATGGTGATATCAATCATTGAGGCGGTCATCGCCCCCACCACCATCAGACCGATAATCGACGCCCCGTAGGTCAGGCTCTCCATCATTCCGCTCTTCTGGATCCGCTGCAGTACCCCGGTGCCCAGCACATAGCCCCAACGTGTAAACAGCCAGCGCACCAGGATATGCGGCACGTTAAACACCAGCAGAAACAGAATCGGCCCAAGAATGTTGCCCTTCAGCGCCAGGCTGGTGCCGATCCCTGTGGCGATCAGGCGCAGCGTGCCCCAGAAGAAGGAGTCACCCAGTCCGGCCAGCGGCCCCATCAGCGACGCCTTGACGTTATCAATCGCGTTGGCATCCATGTTTTTCTGCTGGCTATTTTTCTCCTCCATCGCCGTGGTGATCCCCAGCAGCAGGGTGACGATATGCGGCGTGGTATTAAAGAAAACCAGATGCCGTTTTAATGCTCCAGCCAGCTCCTCTTTGCGCGGATAGAGCTTTTTCAGCACCGGAATCAGCGCGTAAACAAAGGCGAGGTTCATCTGCCGCTCATAGTTCCAGGAGAACTCCATCTGGAAGGAGCGCCAGAATACCCGGCGTAAATCACGCGGCGTAATGCTCGTCTCTTCCTGCTCCTGCGGCTGCAGGGTCTCTTCAGAAATCATCTTCGTCGTCATCGCTGACTCCTTGTTCTGTCGTCGTACGAGGTGAGCTAAACGCGGTGACGTTAACCATCACTACCGCCACGATAGCGCCGAGAATGGCGATACCGGTCACCGGGATTTTCAGGTAGGCCATCAGCACAAAGCCGAGGAAAAAGTACGGCGCGACCTTCTTATTAATCAGTAATCTGGCGAGCATCGCGAAGCCCAACGCTGGGATAATTCCGGTCGCCACGCTCAGGCCGTGTTTGATAAATTCCGGGATCGTATCGAGCAGGGATTTCACCGCATTGCTGCCGACCAGGAACGACACGGTCACCACCGTCGCCAGCATCAACGACAACCCAAATCCGGCAATCAGATGCATTCGTTCAATGCCGCGCGTATCCGCCTGTTCTGCGTAGCCGTCGGCCTTCTGGCTGAGCATCGGAATAAACATCCCCAGATAGACGTTTTTCAGGATCAACGTCAGGGTGGCAATCGGCAGGCCTAGCAGCAGCGCCGTTTCCGTTCCCGCGCCGGAGGTAATGGCGAACGCCACCCCAAGAATGCCGCCGGTGACCACATCAGGCGGGATCGACGCGCCGACGGAGAAGGATCCAATAAACGCTAGCTCCAGCGTCGCGCCCATGATCACGCCGGTCTGCACATCCCCGAGCACCAGCCCGGTCAGCAGCCCGGTGACGATAGGCCGTGAAATCAGCGACGTCCCCAATGCGTATTCTGATTGCGCAATAAACGCCACCAGACCGAGTAACAGAGCCTCTACCATAATCTGTCCTCCGGAATTAAACACATTCCGCAAAAAGCTGTTTGCGATCGTTAGGGACCTGGCGAATTTCAACCTCAACGCCATTCCCAACCAGTTGTTGCAGCTGTTCTATTTCTTTTGGCAGTAAATTAATTGCCTTAGAGATATTCTTGCTGCCCTCTTTCGCTTTAATCCCGCCAAGATTAATGCTCTTGATATTTCCCACCGCATTGGCAATACGCCAGGCATCGTCCACCGATTCAACAACAATAAATAAATTATATTTATCGGTAACGCCGCTTTTAATTGCCTCAATGGAGTCATCAATATTTTTAATTACCAGTTTTACCGACGGCGGCTTAGCGAGCTTAATCGTCGTTTTACGTAGTTCATCGTTAGGGACATTATCGTTAGCGATCAAAATACAATCGGCACCGACATATTGCGTCCAGGAAAAGGCTACCTGTCCGTGAAGTAATCGATGGTCTACCCTTAAAAGCGTAATCATAGTGTTCCCTCATTTCAGAAGTCTTTATCAGTGGTCATCGCACTGGCAATCGTCTGATTGCAGTACTGAATGCTCTCTTTGGCGCTTATTAATGCTTCAGAAATTAGCTTTTCGGTATTTTCTTCCCCTGCCGAAATAAGCAGGTCAATAATTAATGGCAGATTTAAACCGGACAATAAATGAAAGTTTGGGCGCGATAAAAAGCGCACAAACTCATTATTGACGCTACCGGCGAAGATATCCGTAATCACAATCAGTTCATCCTCGGCGGGAAAACGCGCCAGCAGCGTCTCCACCTGCTGCGTCAGATCGACCTCCTCCTCCACATAGGCGCACAGGGTATGAATATCCGGCTGTTTACCGAGGATCAGCTCCACGGAATTCAACAGACCGTTAGCAAAGGTGCCATGGCTGGCAAAAATATAGTGTCGTTTCATCCTTACCTCGAAAGCGCATTCCACTGCTTTCTTAATTGCAACCGGCGTGCCAGAAACAGTGGCGCGCAGGTTAGCGTAAGGACGAACAGACGAAAGGAATTAAAACTCTTGATCTTCCTGAATAAATTCCGTTTCCCGCGTCAGGATATCGTGAATGTAATACAGCTCAACCGGGGGGATTTTGACACTATATCCACTCTCTATGACACTAAAGGCCTCACGCAGAATAACCAGCTCACTCTGCGGACACTGCCTTCCCGAGTAATGGGTCGGTGAAGCGTTGCGAATTAACCGCTCAATCAGACAGCTAATATGCACATACAGCGCCACCTTACGATCGTTGGGCACATCGCAACCGGCCAGATGCTCATAGCGCAGTAAAAACTGCTCGACCTGATTGATCACCTTCCCGGTATCGAGGATCGTCACCGACTCGATCACCCTGCGCAGCGAGAAATTCTTCAGGATCAGGTTATTGATTTCGCTGACCTGCTCAGCTGTCGCCAGTTCGCCGAAGATACGCATCAGCGGCCGGCTTCCTTCGCCAGAAATCAGCGAATCGAGCGAGATCCACGGCAGTTCGGCCAGATGCGGATCCAGGGTGCCAACGATCGCCAGCACCTCGTAGCGGCTCAGCATCGACTCCCGCCGTGCGGGATCGGCGAGAGTTTCCACATCACAGGCCACAATATCAATGCCGAGGGATTCAGGAATGCTGGCTTTTAACAGCGCCGACAGATTGGCTGCGGCCCCCAGACCGGTGGCGCAGGTGGTAAGAATTGCCCGAGGTTTGTCGGTTTGCGGGTAGTAGAGCTGATGCTCAACCGCGAGGTCATCGCCAATCTCACGGACGATATCCTCCAGCATATCACCCTGTAAAATGCGCTCGCCAACGTACATCGCCATCCCGGTCGAGACGTTATTAATAATCGCCATCGGGGTGGTCAGGCGGCGGTTAAAGTGGCTATGAATCGCCTTCAGCGAACCCATATCGACCAGAATGATTAGCCCGGAGGCCAGCGCGTGGCTCTCAATGTAGCTTATCACCTGGTCGGCGATAGCCTCCGGCGTGACGTCGAGCGGCATATCAAATGACTCAAACAGCTGGCTTTTCAACAGCCGGTTCGCCACGTTAGCGATACTGCTGGCGGTGGCGTAGCCGTGGGCCACAATTATTGCGCGAGTCACCTGCTGCTGGCTGATTGCGCCGGTTTTTTGCAGCCACAGCACCAATAACAGCAGGTCAATGCGCCGGGGCTCGATATCCAACTTCAGCGCCAGCGCGGCGAGGATCTCTTCGCAAAAGCGATACAGCAGCGGGAATTTCTGCGCCAGAAAGTCCTCCAGTTGGCGGCTTTTCTCGCTGCTCATCCGGGATTGCGCCTGGCGGGAACGATGTATCAGGTAGTGGCTCAGGGCGTAGATACAGTTGCCGTTAAACTGGATATTGAAACGCTTTTCAAGGCGATAAAACTCTTCCCGCACCTGGTGGGTGATCAGCAGCAGCATATGCGAGCTGTTGGCATCGTGATTATCGAAAATTAGCCGATCGAAGAGGGTTTCAATCTCCTCGCCCATGCTTTTTTGCGCCTCTTCCCAGTGCGTTTTTTTACTCAGCACCGCCTCGTACAGCGCCAGAACGCGGCATTGCGTATCGTAAATCAGCCCCTGCACCGGGTCGCGCGCGCGCAGTAGCCAGACCAGGCTGGTCTGCGGTTCGACGAGCAGCGGCTCCTCCTGGCCCATCGGTTCACTCAGCGCAGGCGTTGCGGCCATGATATTTTCCGGCAGGTCATGCAAAGTGACGTTAAGCACCTCGCTACCGGGGCATTTAGCCCATGCCGACGCCACCGCGTACTTAATCACGTTCTTCAGTTCACCCACGTTGCCGCGATAAACATAGTGAGCCAGCACCTGTAAAAGCCGCGGTGTCAGCTGCAGCCGGGCGGCGAGCGTGCGCGCCTCCTGCCAGAAAAACTGCAACGTTAACGCTTCTTTCTCGTGACGACTGCGGTTTTGCAAATCCGGCAGGCTGACGAGGATTGGAATGCGGCGAATAAAAGTGGTCAGAAAGGTGCTATGAATATCTTCGGTGGTGGCAAATACCAGCCGCAGCGAAATCGGCAACCCCTGCGCCGTTTCCCCCACCCGGTAGATCTCCTTGCGGTCCAGCCAGGTGAAAAGCTTCTCCTGCCCCTGCGCATCCAGGCGATGGACTTCATCAAGAAACAGCATACCGCCGTTTGCCGCCTCAAACGCCCCGGCTTTATCGCTCTGCGCGCCGGTAAACGCGCCTTTGACGTAGCCAAACAAGTTGGCGGCCAGTAGCTCCGGGTTGCTGGCATACTGGGCGCAGTTAAAGCTGATAAACGGCGCATCCGGCTCCAGCAATCCCTGAGCGATAGCGAACTCGTGCATCAGCTCCGCCATATAGCTTTTGCCGGTGCCGCTGTCGCCGGTAATCAGTAGCGGCAGCCCGCCGTTGGGATAAAACAGCGCGGTTTTCATCTGCTCAATGGGCTTACGCAGGCTGCCATCATGGCCGGTCAGTAGTGAAAAATGATCCGCCTGCTCCGGCTGCCGGTCGCTTTCAGCAAGCAGCTCCGCCATGCTGGCGTACTCGCTGCGGGAAAGGGGGAAGAACTGCTGGCGAAAGGCTTTTTTATGCAGAAAATAGACCGGCCGAGTGTTGATCTTCACCAGCACATCCTGGGTAACCAGCTGGTTCAGATAGTGGCTGGCGGTATTTCTTTGCATCGCAAAACGCTGAGCCAGATAGCTGGCCGTGAAGACTTCGCTCAGGTTATCCGGATCAAAAAAATCCGTCTGATTTTGCAGAAAAGCCAACAGTTCTGTTTTACGCATGCATCCCCCATCATCGCCATCGCAGGCACTTAGAGCCTCTCCCAGTAGGCGTTATTGGCGCAGGCAGTTTGAACACGGCCAGCGCGGAAGAACCGGAGCGTACACGTAGTACGTGAGGATTCTGAGCACTGCCCAGGTTCAAAATGGCAAGCAAAATAGCCCTAATGGGATAGGCTCTTATGATGCGGGAAATCCACTAATCATTGGCGCTTAATTCATTTTTTGCGGTTCAGAGCACAAAAAAAACGGCGTCCAAATCCGCGGACGCCGCACAACAAACCGACTACAGCCGTGCCAGGGCCTCGCGCATTCCTGCGCTCAACATCACTTCCAGGTACCGCGTAACCTGTTCGGCCAGTCTAGGGATTGCCGTCAGATCCTCACCCCAGTGCGCTTTATCCTGCAAAACCTCCACCACCAGATCTTGCAGCGGGCGACCGCGCGCCACTTGCGTCCAGCCTTCAGCAAAGCGGGTTAACCAGACGTCATCATCCTGTAGTGGATACGTCTTCCCGTCACGCTGGCCGCGATAAAAGGCGATCAGCGCCGCCAGGGCGAACGTCAGGCGCGGCGGAATCGTGCCATGCTGGCGAATATTCGTCAGCAGCTGCGGCAGGATCCGGGTACGGAATTTAGTCATACCGTTAAGCGCAATAGACAAAAGCTGATGGCGAATGTACGGATTGAGAAAGCGCCCGGTCACCGCATCGGCAAACTGCTGTAGCTCATCGGCTGGCAAATCAAGCGCCGGAATAATCTCTTCGCCGATGGTTTGCTCCACATAGCGGCGAATGGCCTCGTCCCGCATCGCTTCGCCAACCGTATCCACGCCGCACAACCACGCGACGGGGACCAGCGCGGTATGCGCACCGTTGAGAATGGCGACTTTGCGCTCTTTGTAGGGGCGAATATCGTCGACGATGCGAATATTGAGCGGACAGCGGTCAAGGCACAGTTTCTTCGCCAGCGTCTGCGGGCCCTGAATCACAAACAGCCAGAAGTATTCGGCGGTATCAAGGAACGCATCGTGATAGCCCAGCTCCGCTTCCAGCGTTTGCGCTTCATCACGCGGGTAGCCGGTCACGATGCGGTCAACCAACGTGGAACAGAAGGTATTGGCCGTTTCAATCCAGTCGCTAAAAGCCGCAGGCAGCTGCCACTCTTGGGCATAGCGCAGCACCAGCGCCTTCAGCGCCTCGCCGTTATAATCAATCAGCTCGCAGGGAATCATCATCCACCCCTTATCCGCTGCGCCGTCGAAATGGCGGAACCGTTCGAGCAGAAGCTGGGTCAGCTTCGCCGGGAAGCTCACCGGCGGCATATCGTCAGGCCGGTCTCCGGCATGGTAGCTAATGCCCGCTTCGGTGGTGTTCGAAAACACGAACTCAATTTCCGGGTTACGGGCCAGCGCGAGATAGTCGGCAAAATCCTGCCAGGGGTTGATCTCGTTATTAACGGAGCGAATAACCCGCGCCTCGCTCACCGCCTCGCCGCGTTCATCCAGTCCGCGGATCACCGTGGTGTAAAGCCCGTCCTGGGTATTGAGCGATGGCGGAAACTCGGTGTTGATCGGGCGAACAATAGTTACCCCGGCGGCCAGATCGGTATGCTCATTCAGCAGATCCAGCTGCCAGTCGACGAATGCCCGCAGGAAATTGCCCTCGCCGAACTGAATCACCCGCGTCGGGTACTGAGCCCCCGGAAACTCTTTTCTGTTTAATGTTTTCATGGCCTTCCCTGCTAAAAATGAATGATGCCTTTGATCAGCTGGCGATTGTTAATCACTTCGCTTTCATAGATTTCAGCCAACGATTTGAAATCGTAACGATGGGTCAGCATCATTCTGGCGGTCACTTTCCCTTCGGCCATCAGCCGTCCGACTTTGGCAAAATCCTCTTCCGTCGCGTTACGGCTCCCCATCATGGTCGTCTCTTTCTTATGAAACTCCGGGTCCGAGAACTGCAGTTCACCTTTAAACAGGCCGACGAAAACAATGCTGCCGCCGTGGCGAATTAAATTCACGGTGTTATTCATCGCATGCTGGTTCCCCGTCGCGTCGATCACTTTTTGCGCCAGAGAGCCGCCAAACGTCTCACACAACTGGTCGGTAAACTGCGGATCGGAGGGGTCAAGGGTGGTCAGGCCAAGATGCTGCGCCACATGATCGCGTCGCGCCGGGCTGGTATCCGCCACCACTACCTGCGCACCGTCGGCTTTGGCAATTGCCGCCGCACCCAGGCCAATCGGTCCCGCCCCAACCACCAGCACCTGCTCTCCGGGCTGAATAGCCGCGCGACGCACCGCGTGAGCACTAATGGCGAAAGGTTCAATCAGCGCTACCGCCTCAGGATCAACGCCATCAACCACCAGCAGGTTCTTCACCGGCACACAGAGATACTCGCTAAATCCACCGTCCCGATGCACGCCGATGACTGAAATCTTCTCGCAGCAGTTTGTCCGCCCGCTCAGGCAGGCCGGACACTGACGACAGGCCACGTAAGGAATAACCGCAACCTGCTGTCCGCTCTTCAGATTAAGAATATTTTTACCGAGGCCAATTATCTCGCCGCATATTTCATGGCCAAGTACTCGCGGGTAGCTAAAAAAGGGTTGATTACCGCCCCACGCATGAATATCCGTCCCGCAAATCCCCACCGCTTTTATTTTAATCAAAACTTCATCATTGCCAGGAATGGGAATCTGGCGTTTTTCCCAGTTAAGTTTTTTGGGTTCCTGACACACTAATGCATTCATCGACGTCATAATTATTGCCTCCGTATTTGTTGGCTTAGATATCGATGAAAAACAGAATCCAGGATAAAGTCATTACGAAAATTGTGAAACCTCGCGCACAAAACCGTTTTAAATCCGGTTTTAATATCTAAAAAACAGGGAGTCTATGTATGAGCCGGGTGATGCTGCCAACTTACTGATTTAGTGTATGATGGTGTTTTTGAGGTGCTCCAGTGGCTTCTGTTTCTATCAGCTGTCCCTCCTGTTCAGCTACTGACGGGGTGGTGCGTAACGGCAAAAGCACCGCCGGACATCAGCGCTATCTCTGCTCTCACTGCCGTAAAACATGGCAACTGCAGTTCACTTACACCGCTTCTCAACCCGGTACGCACCAGAAAATCATTGATATGGCCATGAATGGCGTTGGATGCCGGGCAACCGCCCGCATTATGGGCGTTGGCCTCAACACGATTTTCCGCCATTTAAAAAACTCAGGCCGCAGTCGGTAACCTCGCGCATACAGCCGGGCAGTGACGTCATCGTCTGCGCGGAAATGGACGAACAGTGGGGATACGTCGGGGCTAAATCGCGCCAGCGCTGGCTGTTTTACGCGTATGACAGGCTCCGGAAGACGGTTGTGGCGCACGTATTCGGTGAACGCACTCTGGCCACACTGGAGCGTCTTCTGAGCCTGCTGTCGGCCTTTGAGGTCGTGGTATGGATGACGGATGGCTGGCCGCTGTATGAATCCCGCCTGAAGGGAAAGCTGCACGTTATCAGCAAGCGTTACACTCAGCGCATTGAGCGACATAACCTGAATCTGAGACAACATCTGGCAAGGCTGGGACGGAAGTCACTGTCGTTCTCAAAATCGGTGGAGCTGCATGACAAGGTCATCGGGCATTATCTGAACATAAAACACTATCATTAAGTTGGAGTCATTACCTATGAGCCGTTCACAAAACCTTCGTCATAACGTGATTAACCAGGTCATTAACGATATGGCGCGCGGCTTTATCCCCTCGCCGCTGCCCTCGCAAAGCGCGCTGGCGGAGATGTACAACATCAGCCGCACCACCGTGCGCCATATCCTCAGCCACTTATGCGAGCGCGGCGTGCTGAGTCAGGTCAATCAGGATTACCTGATCCTCCGCCTGCCCGAAGTGCATGACGGCTTCGACGGCTCCAGCGCCTCGCTGTCCGAGCAGAATCGCCTCTTCGAGCAGGCATTTTTCACCATGATCAATCAGCGCCAGCTGCGCGCCGGAGAGATGTTTTCCGAGCTACAGCTGGCGCGGGCGGCGGGCGTCAGCCCGGTGGTGGTAAGAGAATTTTTATTGAAGTTCAGCCGCTACAACCTGATTGAAAGCGAAAAACGCGGCCAGTGGAATATGAAGAAATTTGAGCAATCCTGGGCGGAGCAGCTGTTTGAACTGCGCGAAATGCTGGAAACCCACGCGCTCCAGCACTTCCTCAACCTGCCGGATAACGATGCCCGCTGGCTACAGGCGAAAACCCTGCTTGAGCGCCATCGGGCGCTGCGGGACAGCATCGGCGACAGCTTTCGCATGTTCTCGCAGCTCGATCGAGATTTTCACACACTACTGCTTTCCGCCGCTGACAATATATTTTTTAATCAATCACTTGAGATTATCTCCGTTATCTTCCACTTCCACTATCAGTGGGATGAGAGCGACCTTAAGCAGCGCAATATCATCGCCATTGATGAACACATGACCATCCTGAGCGCGCTCATCTGCCGCAGCGACCTGGACGCCAACCTGGCGCTGCGTAACCACCTGAACTCCGCAAAACAATCCATGATTAACTCGCTCAAGCAAAATGAATCCCTGCTTTATTAAGTACCGATTAAAAACAGCAAATGATTATCAGGAGCACAAATCTAAAAACGTAATCCAATGTGAGAAAAAAGGTTATTTATGCTGATAACAAGTCGACTTACTTTACTGTTAAATGTGTGGGTGGTGTTTAAAACTGCTCAATGTCACTTGTCGTTCAAATAGAATAGCCAGGAGTCCGGCGTGGAACCCAAAAATATAGCTATCGACCCGCAAACCACCTTTGAAAAAGGGAAAGCGGAGACGGTTTCAGTTCCGTTAAATAATACATTGCAGCGTAGCGCTCGCATTAAGAAAATTCAGACCACGGCAATGATTCTGTTATTTCTGGCGGCGGTCATTAACTACCTTGACCGAAGCTCATTATCCGTCGCTAACCTAACCATTCGCGAGGAGCTGGGATTAAGCGCCACCGAAATAGGGGCGCTGCTGTCGGTCTTCTCTCTGGCCTACGGTATCGCACAGCTCCCCTGCGGGCCGCTGCTGGACCGTAAAGGCCCCCGTATCATGCTAGGGCTGGGGATGTTTTTCTGGTCACTGTTTCAGGCCGTTTCGGGGATGGTGCACAGCTTTACCCAGTTCGTCCTGGTGCGCATCGGCATGGGGATCGGCGAAGCGCCGATGAACCCTTGCGGCGTCAAGGTGATCAACGACTGGTTTAATATTAAAGAGCGCGGGCGTCCGATGGGCTTCTTTAACGCCGCCTCAACCATTGGCGTCGCCATTAGCCCGCCGATCCTCGCCGCAATGATGCTGGTGATGGGCTGGCGTTGGATGTTTATTACCATCGGTCTGCTGGGAATTTTCGTCGCTATCGGCTGGTATATGCTCTATCGCAACCGGGAAGATATCAATCTCACCGCCGACGAGCAGGCGTACCTGAATGCCGGAAGCGTCAACGCTCGCCGCGATCCATTAAGTTTCGCCGAATGGCGCAGCCTGTTCAAAAACAAAACCATGTGGGGAATGATGCTGGGCTTCAGCGGCATCAACTATACCGCGTGGCTGTATCTGGCCTGGCTGCCGGGCTATCTGCAAACGGCGTATAATCTCGATCTGAAAAGTACCGGTTTTATGGCCGCGATCCCGTTCCTGTTCGGTGCCGCAGGCATGTTAATCAACGGCTACGTGACCGACTGGCTGGTTAAAGGCGGCATGGCCCCGATTAAGAGCCGCAAAATTTGTATCATTGCCGGTATGTTCTGTTCCGCCGCGTTTACGCTCGTCGTACCCCAGGCGACAACATCAATCGTCGCGGTGCTGTTAATCGGTATGGCGTTGTTCTGTATTCACTTTGCCGGAACCTCCTGCTGGGGATTGATTCACGTCGCGGTGGCCTCACGAATGACCGCTTCCGTCGGCAGCATTCAAAACTTCGCCAGCTTTATCTGCGCGTCCTTTGCCCCTGTAGTGACCGGGTTTATCGTCGATACCACCCACTCATTCCAGCTGGCGCTGATTATCTGCGGCTGCGTCACCGCCCTCGGCGCGCTGGCCTATATTTTCCTGGTTCGCCAGCCGATTAGCGACCCGCGTAACAGCTAAACCTTACCGCCCTGCTGACGACAGGGCGCTAAATTCCACGCTCATCTCATACTGCTTTAAGGCCAATGGCGCATAGCCTGCGGCTTTAAACAGCGGGGTAAAGGTTTCCGGGATGGTCACCGACGTGCCGAGCCCCGGAAACTGGCGGGCAAGAGCAATCAGCATTTCCCGTCCCAGCCCGCGCCCGCGGGCGGCGGGTTCAACCCACAAAAACTGGATCTGCGGCCTGCTGGTTAACGTCGCCAGCACGGCAAAGGCCCGCTGATTGAGGGTGAACGCCCGGCATGGCAGGGTGCTGAAAGTGAGCGGGTCCATCAGCCACGGCAGCTGACCGTTAACCTCTGCGCCGGCCCTGCGCGTCAGGGCCAGCACATCACAATCTTGCAACACGGGCAGCTCATCACTTCCGACCTGTGAACTTAAATAGCCACACAGCCCGTGCCGCACCTCAAAGCCCAGCGATTGATACAGCGCCATCGCAGCGTGATTTTCACGGATCACCTCCAGCCACATCCGCCGCACTCCCTGAACCTGCAAAGAGGCAATCAGCGGCGTCATTAACCGACGCCCAAGCCCTTTACCGCGATACCCGGACCGCATCCCGAAAGCCGCTAACCGGGCTTCATCGCCACGTCGGGCGACAACGGCCATCGCTGCGGGTACATCGCCATCCAGCCAGACGCGGGAATCCAGCAGGCTCAGCCCTTCGGCGCTGAAGCGCTGGACAAAAACCTCCACCGACAGCACGACGGGAACCAGGTAATCCTCAAAACAGTCGCTAAGGATAGTCGCCAGTTGCTCGATACTGAACTGGGTAGCCGGAACGGCGGTAAGCTCCATGTTTTTCTCCCGAAGGCTGCTATGCTGAGGTGATGAAAACTACCACTATAACCGCCACCACCACATTACGCCTGACTCAGGAGAGCGATATCCCTCTCCTGCCCGCTATTGAGCGCTCTGCCGCCCAGGCTTTTCGCCAAATCCCGACGCTGGCCTGGCTGGCGCAAAGCGAGGTGATAAGCGCCGATCGCCACCGGCTGTTTCTTGAAACCGAACACAGCCTGTTGGCTGTGGCCGATGAGCAACCGATAGGCTTTCTGCTCACCGAACCACTGGATGATGCGCTGTTTATCGTCGAGATTGCCGTCCATCAGGCGTGGCAAGGACGAGGCATTGGCCGCATGATGCTGGAGCAGGTGATTGAGAATGCCCGAAGAGCGGAATATCCAGCGGTCACGCTCACCACTTTTCGCGAAGTGCCGTGGAACACTCCGTTTTATACCCGTCTGGGCTTTTCGATGCTGGACGAGCTGACGCTGCCGTCAGGGCTGGCGGCAAAAAGGAAGCTTGAAACGGAACATGGACTGGCACCAGAAACGCGCTGCACCATGCGGCTGGCGCTGTGACCTCCGGCGCTGCTTTCAGTGTCTGAATATGGTACAAAGTATCATTCAAAACTTACCCGCTGATACCCGTATGTCCTGGTCAATCGATATCATTTCCTGCATTACCGATCGCTTTGTTGAGCTGACGGCGACCGAAAAGCGCATCGCGCAATTTATTCTCGATGATGTCGCGGCGGCGGCGGAACTGCCTATCGCCGAGATGGCGCGGCTGACCAACACCAGCCAGGCCTCGGTCACCCGCTTCGCCCGGGCGCTGGGCTGCAAAGATGTTCGCGAACTGAAGATGAAGCTAGCGCAATCTCTGGCGGTCGGGCAGCGGTTTATTCTCGATGTCCCGGACCTCGAAGGCGTGCAGGGGATCTATGAATCGATTATCGGCGTGCTGGAAACCAACCGCCGGGCGCTGGATATTGAGGCGCTAAAGCGCGCGGTCAGTTGGCTGAGCGACGCGCGGCAGATTCTGGCCCTCGGCATGGGCGGCGGCTCCACCATCTGCGCCCAGGAAATTCAGTATCGTCTGTTTCGCCTTGGCCTGCCGGTAGTCAGCCAGAACGACGGCCTGCTGGTGCGCATGATGAGCTCGGCGGTGACGCCAAAAGACGTGGTTATCGTGCTGTCATTAGGCGGCTATACCCAGGAAATCATTGAAAGCGCGGCGATTGCCAGCCAGTACGGTGCGAAGGTGATCGCGATTACCCCCGCCGGAACGCCGCTGGCGGAGCAGGCGGATCTGGTGCTACCGCTGCTAGTGCGCGAAAACGACTATATCTTCAAGCCCAGCACCTCACGCTATGCGATGCTGGCGATGGTTGATGTGCTGGCCACCGAACTGGCGATGGCCAATAAAACCCAGGCCAAAGGCCGACTGCGGCGTATTAAGCTGGCGCTCGATAGCCACCGCGGCGGCGTCGACCGCCAGCCGCTTGGTGACTAAACCGCGCTAGCGGCGATAAACCTCCCCGCCTGCTGGCGGGTACGTTCCACCCCTTGTCCGGCGCGATAAAGATCGCTCCCCAACCCGGCTCCGGCACACCCGGCCTGCACCCAGGTCGTCAGATTCTCCGGCGTCACGCCGCCTACCGCCAGCACCGGCACTTCCGGCGGCAGCACTGCTTTCAGCGCACGAATATAGTCCGGACCAAAAGCGGAAGAGGGAAAAATCTTCAGCCACTGCGCTCCGGCATCCAGCGCGCTAAACGCCTCCGTCGCCGTCGCGCACCCGGCGCAGACCAGCATCCCGCGCGCCACCGCCTGGCGGATAACCGCAGGCTGGGTATTCGGCGTGACGATAAGCTTCGCCCCGGCATCGGCCAGAAAATCGACCTGCTCAACCTTCAGTACCGTCCCTGCGCCAATCACCGCCTGCTCGCCAAACTGCGCCACCATCTGCGCAATACTCTGCTGCCAGTCCGGCGAATTGAGCGGGATTTCGATATAGCGAAACCCTGCGCCAATCAGCGTATCAATATGCTCTGCCGCTTCTGCGGGGCGAATGCCGCGCAAAATCGCCACCAGTTTAAGCTTGTCCATTCATTATCCTCGCCATACCGCTCAGCAATGCCTCGTCGCCGCTACAGCTGTTGACCGTCATCCCGCACGCCATCATCGCTCGACGGTAGCGGGCATTCAGCGCCGGGTCCCCCACCAGGGTGACGGTTGATGTACGGTAACGCTGACCCAGAGTTGCGACCTCAGCGCCAATCAGCAGCCCGGAGAGATAGTCACTGACCGATGTCGCCGCCAGCGCCCCCAATACCCGCGCCGCTCTGGCGACAAACAGTTCGCTAATTAACGAGGGCTGCGCCAGCCCCTTTTCCAGTCCCAGTTCAAAAGCGGCATCGTCCGGCAACTGGGCCGCCAGCCCCTTGCCGAGCAACGATTGCGTCATCAGCACATGATGCAGCTCGCCGGTCATCGCGGTAGCAAAGTGGCGCACCACGCCGCGCTCTACTTGCACCCATTTACAGTGGGTGCCCGGCATCACGTAACACTCCGCCGGGGCCAGTTGCCACGCGCCCAGCAACTGAGTCTCTTCCCCGCGCATCACGTTGTACTCCCCAGCCTGCTCCACCTTGAGACCGGGAATAATCCACACCCCTTCGGCAACGGCAAACAGCTGTTGTCCCGGAGCATCAATTGCTGCCGGACAAGGCAGATACGGCACCGATTGCCAGCCCGCGTCGCTGCCGATCATCCCGGCCATCACTACCGGCAGCTTCTCGGCACCGCGCCAGGGCGCCAGGTGTTGCTGGAATACCTCCGCAGGCAGCTGTCCATTGAGGCGAGTCACGCCCAGCGGCAGTTGCTTTATCTCGACGCACTGGCCGTTACGAATCAACCAGCCGCGCAGTTGAGTGGAGCCCCAGTCGACGGCAATATAGTTATTCATTGCGCCTCTCCTGAAGTCTGCGCCACCGCCGTTTTAGCAGGAATCGCCTGGCCTTCCCGCTCCTGGGTAATCATTTCCAGCGCTTGCTGACGGCTGATTTTGCTCGCTGGCGTCATCAGGGTGACAAACACGGAGGAGATAAGGCTACCGAGAACCGAGGGAATGCACGGATTTCCCCAATACGCCAGCCAGTCAGCCTTAACCAGAATGACTATCGAGACCAGCATGCCGCTGAGCAGCGCCGTTAGCGCACCCTGCCAGTTAAACCGCAGCCAGAAGTGACCGAGAATGGAACAGACGAACAGGCCGGACATCAGCATCGAGATCATTTTGGTGATGTAGCTAATGATATCGTTGGACGTCAGGGCGAAGATCATCGCCAGGCCAATCACAAAAACCAGCATCCAGCGCGACAGCGTAATGGCTTTATGCGCCGGGGGCATTTTCCCGGTCGCCAGGGTATACACATCGCGCATCATGATGGCGACGGCGGCTATCGCATCGGAACTGGCCGACGACATGGTGGCGGAAAGCCCGGCAATCAGCACCACCAGGCCGAGAGTCGCAGGTAAAAAGCTGGTGGCGAACAGGAAGGCGTAGTTGCTGTTCTCCAGGTTCGGGTTCATCGTCCATGCCGCCATGCCGATAATCGCCGGCAGCACCGAGAAAAACAGGTACAGCACGCCGGTATAAACAAAAGAACGGCGCACCGAAGAGACATCTTTACCCGAGTAGATGCGTTGACGATAAGATGGCGTCGCCAGCACGCCGACGCAAATCACCATCGCCAGCGATAAGGCCGGAATAGCACCCAGCTTATCAATCGCAAACAGGCTCATGGCTTTCGGGTCCATGGCCTGGACAATGGCGTCCCAGCCGCCCACGTGCACCACGGCCAGAATCGCCATCAGAATAAAGCCGAAGAACAGAATTAATGCCTGAATGGTATCCGTCCAGACCACTGCGGAATAACCGCCGATAATCACATAAATCGCGAAAGCTAACGAAATAATCACTTTTGCCAGCGTCAGGTTTATCCCCGTCGCCCATGACAAATACATGCTGCCGCCAAGAATATGTGCGCCCAGCCAACCAATGGAGGCAATAAATATCATTATCCCGACGACGTTTTTAATTAAATGGCTGCCTCCGGTGTAATAAGAAAGCTCCTCGCTCATGGTCATAAAACGGAGTTTACGGACCGGCGCGAAAAGCCAGGCCACCAGTAGAATACCTATCGCCCCGCCGACGCCGTACAACATCCCGGCCCAGCCGTTGCTGTAGCCGAAGCCCACCGCACCCATGCTTGAGCCGGTACCCACCATGGTCGCCACGGTCGATCCCAGGGTCAGAAACAGCGGTAAGGAACGACCGCCGAGTAAAAAATCATCACCGCTTTTTTGATTACGCGAAACATACCAGCCAAGCCAAATCATCGCCAACGCGTAAATAATAAAGCCGACTAAAAAGATATGACTATTCATAATTCACATCCTGCCAGTTGAGTTTGTAAAAGGTAAGAGGTTACGGAGCGCTGAATTATTTCAGCGCTCAAAAATCCTGTTTATATTTCTAATTAATACAATTATTTATACGCGAGCCGCGTTATAACAGGTCACATCCACTTCAACTTTGCAATCCACCACCAGGTCCGCCACGCAGCAAATACGGGCTGGCGGGTTATCGCCAAAGAACTCGCGGAACACTTTGTTGAAGGACTGGAAATAGCGCGAATCGGTGAGGATCACTTTGACATGCACCACATCGGCGAGGGTATAGCCCGCTTCGGTCATGATATCCACACAGTTCTGAATCGCCAGACGCGACTGGTCGACAATCCCCCCTTCCACCACTTCGCCATTTTTCATCGGCGTCTGACCGGAAACGTACAGCCAGCCCCCCGCTTCCACCGCGCGGGCAAACGGCAGATGCTGCCCGCCGGTGCCGGTTCCGCCTTCCACACCATAACGTTTAATGCTCATCTTTCACTCCTTAGTCCATCTGGCGGCGCAGGAAACGCCCTGCGCGCCCGGTAATTTTTTTATCGCTGCCGTAGCTCATCACGCCGTTGACCATCACCGCTTCTATGCCGTCCGCCGGTTGTTTCGGGTCGGAGAAACTGGCGACATCGCGCACCGTCTGCGGGTCAAACAGCACCAGATCGGCGAAGTAGCCCACTTTCACCAGCCCACGATCCGCAAGCTGAAAGCGTGCCGCCGAGAGTCCGGTCATTTTGTGAATGGCGGTAGTCAGCGGAAACAGCTGTTCATCGCGACTGTAATGGCCCAGTACCCGAGGGAAAGCCCCCCACAGCCGTGGATGCGGCATCGGGTCGTTCGGCAGGCCATCGGAGCCGATCATGCTGACCGGATAACGCAGCACCCGCCGCACGTCCTGCTCGTCCATGTTGTAGTAGATTGCGCCCGCGGGCATCAGCCGCGCCGCCGCATCATGCAGGCTCACCTGCCAGCCATCGGCAATTTGCTTGAGGGTTTTACCGGCCTGCTCCGGCTGCGCTTCCGACCAGGTGATAACGATGTCGAACTCATCGGTCACCTGCTTCATATCCAGCGTCGAGGAGCTGGCGGAATAGGGATAGCAGTCGCAGGCGATCTCCTGGCGCTGGCGCATCTCATCAAAGAAGGCCAGCGTCTCCTGAGTGCGGCCCCAGTTTTTCGCCCCGGCGCACTTGTGGTGCGAAACCACCACCGGCACGTTGCCGTGGCGACCAATGCGAAACGCTTCGTCGAGCGCCTCCAGAATCGGCTCAAACTCTGAGCGCAGGTGGGTGGTATAAATTCCCTTCTCCGCCGCCAGCTCTTCCGCCAGCGCCATCACCTCTTCAGTCGTAGACTGAAACGCGCTGGCGTAGGCCAGACCGGTGCTCAGTCCTAGCGCTCCCTGACGCAGCGCATCACGCAGTTGCACACGCATCCCGGCGATTTCGCTTTCCGTCGCCGGGCGGAACAAATCATCCATATGATTGTTGCGCAGCGCGGTATGGCCAATCAGCGTGCCGACGTTCAATGACGGCTTCGCCGCCTCCACCGCGTGGGCGTAATCCTCGACGGTGGGATAAATAAAATGCTCTGCCTCGCCCAGCAGGTTCATTGGGTCCGGCACCTCGCCGCGCATGGTCGCCGTCGCCGCGCTGATCCCGCAGTTGCCGACAATCACCGTCGTTACCCCCTGGCTCAGCTTGGGCAAATACTCCGGCATACGGATGACGTTGATATCATCATGGGTATGCACATCGATAAACCCGGGGGCCAGCACGCGCCCCAGCCCCTCAACCACCTGCTCCGCCGCCAGGTTCAGCGCCGGAGCCATATCCACAATCCGGTCACCTTTCACCGCCACGTCGCCGCGAAACTGCGGCCCGCCGCTGCCGTCAATCACCGTGACGTTTTTGAAAAGCCAATCAACTTTCATCGCAATTACTCCCTTTCCACTCTGCCGACAAGTTAACCATTTACAAGGCGGAAAAACAGTGGAAAACCACGCAAAAACCAGATCAATTTATGATACTTTTATTCATAAACAATAAAGATCTAACATTAAATTCATATTTATCAATAAGTTAAAATTGATACTCAACTTTTATCCGAGCATAAACCCTAAAAGGATATTGTTATGAAATACCATTTCGATACGCTTATCTCGCACAAAGCCGCCGTGATGTCCGCCCCGGCAAACCTGCTGGCAGAGGACGTTTGTCTCCCCGCCGCGTTGCTGAAAAAAACGGCGTTGGAAAATAACATCGCCTGGATGCAGCACTACGCCGATGCGCGCGGCGTCTCGTTGGCACCGCACGGTAAAACGACGATGACGCCGTGGATTTTTCAGGCGCAGCAGCAGGCGGGCGCATGGGGAATTGGCGTGGGTAGCGCCTGGCAAGCCAGCGCGGCGATGGCCAGCGGCGTTGAGCGCGTGTTGATGGTCAATCAGCTGGTCGGCAAGGCCAATATGCAGGTGGTATCGCGCCTGAAAGCGCATTATCGGGCGGCTGATTTTATCTGCTGCGTGGATAGCCTTGCCAATGCCAGCACGCTGTCGGCGTTTTTCAGCGAGCGGCGGCAAACGCTGGATGTGCTGATTGAGCTGGGCGTGGCGGGCGGGCGCTGCGGCTGTCGCAGCGTCAACGATGCGCTGGCACTGGCGCAGGCGGTGGCGGAGCTGCCTGGCCTGAAGCTGCGCGGTCTTGAGCTGTATGAAGGGGTTTTGCACGGCGACGATCCGCAACCACAGGTTGAAACCCTGCTGCGCCAGGCCGCCGAACTGGCCTGTCGAATGGAACCGCTGGTGGAGGGCGAGTTTGTACTGACCGGAGCCGGTACCGTTTGGTACGACGTGGTGTGTAACATCTGGCTGGCGGCGGAGAAACCGGCGAACTGCCGGATCGTTATTCGCCCCGGCTGCTATATCACCCACGACCTGGGGATCTACGCTACCGCACAGCAGGAGCTGGTGGCGCGGGATCCGATCGCCTGCGATCTGGGCGGCGACTTAACCTCGGCGCTGGAGCTGATGGCAATGGTCCAGTCGGTGCCGGAAGCGGATCGCGCGGTGGTTAACTTCGGCAAGCGCGACTGCGCCTTCGACGCCGGACTGCCGCAGCCCATCGCCCTCTATCGTCACGGTGCGCAGCTATCCGCCGAGGGGATCGCGAGCGTGGGGATTATGGATCAGCACTGTATGCTGCACCTTGCACCGGGCAGCGACGTGCAGGTCGGCGATATTCTGGTGTTTGGTACCTCGCACCCGTGCCTGACGTTTGATAAATGGAAAACGCTGCTGCTGGTGGATGACCAATACAACGTGCTGGAAGAGCTGAATACGCTGTTCTGAATGACGATAAATCCCCGGATTGCGGCTGTCGCCTTATCCGGGCTACGGGTCCTGGATTCGCTGTTCTAAATGGTGCCTTTCCCGGAGGCGGCGCGCTGCGCCTCCTCCGGGGATTTTCACGTTTTCACAGCTCCAGGCCATCTTACGACTCCTCCTCCTCTCCTCTTACCCCGTTACCCAGCGCAATAAACTCCTCCAGCAGCGCGGTCAGTTGCTGCATTTTCTCTGCGGTAAACTCGGCTTCAATCAGGCGATAAGCCTCTTCTACCTGGGTCTGCGCGCTGTCATAGAGCTTCAATCCCGCTGGCGTTAGCGAAACGTACAGCTTGCGCTGGTCGTTGACCGGCTTTAGGCGCAACACCAAACCGTCTCGCTCCATGCGGGTGAGAATACCGGTCAGGCTCGGGCGTAAAATACAGGCGCGAAAAGCCAGGTCGTGGAAATCCATCGACGGATTTTCGGCAAGAATGCGCACGATACGCCACTGCTGCTCGGTAAGATTATGGCGTTTAACGATCGGCCTGAAATGGGCCATCGCCGCTTCCCGCGCCTGCAATAGCGCGATGGTTAACGAATCATGCATCACATACCTCTGAATAAAACTACCATTCTGTTAATAAGTTAATAATTAGCGTTAATTACGCCAGGAAGCAACCGGTTTCTGCCTTTGAAAAGTACCAGATGGTACAGGATAAAATCATTATCAATTGATTTATAAAGAATAAAAATCATAAGTGTAAATTTATTGTTAATCACATCACAAAATATTCACTTCTGTTTGCCAAACGTTTCCGCAAAGCATAAAAGATGATCATTAACATATTAATGAATATCTTCGATTCCGAAATCAGCAGCAAAGGAGTGGTGAATGAAAGGTACCATCTTCGCCGTAGCGCTTAACCATCGCAGCCAGCTTGATGCCTGGCGCGAAGCGTTCCAACAGGCCCCCTACAAAACGCCGCCGAAAACTGCGGTCTGGTTTATCAAACCGCGCAATACCGTGATCGGCAACGGCGAGAACATCCCTTACCCGCAGGGCGAAACCGTACAGAGCGGCGCGACCGTGGCGCTTGTCGTCGGCAAAACCGCGCGCAAAGTGGCCGCAGAAGAAGCCGCCGCTTATATTGCTGGCTACGCGCTGGCTAACGACGTCAGCCTGCCGGAAGAGAGCTTCTATCGTCCGGCAATCAAGGCCAAATGCCGCGACGGCTTTTGTCCGATTGGCGAACTCGCGCCGGTCAACAACGTCGATAATCTAAATATCATCACCGAGATCAACGGTCGCGAAGCGGACAGCTGGAACACCGCTGACCTCCAGCGCTCCGCCGCCGAGCTGCTGAGCGCCCTGAGCGAATTCGCCACCCTTAACCCCGGCGACGCCATTCTGATCGGCACCCCGCACAACCGCGTCACGTTGCAACCCGGCGATCGCGTGCGCATTCTCGCCGAGGGTTTCCCGGCGCTAGAAAACCCGGTGGTTGCTGAAGGAGAGCTGGCATGAAACAAGCACGCATTGAGTGGCAGGGACAACAACACGATGTTCAGATTGATGAACACGACCAGGTTCGGCTGGCTGACGGCAGGCTGCTAAACGAGGGCGACTTTCGCTGGCTGCCGCCCGCCGACGGCACGCTGTTCGCGCTGGGCCTGAACTACGCCGATCACGCCAGCGAGCTGGAGTTTAAGCCGCCCACCGAACCGCTAGTGTTTATCAAAGCGCCGAACACTTTTATCGGCCACCAGCAGGAATCGGTACGCCCGGATAACGTCGAGTACATGCACTACGAAGCCGAACTGGTGGTGGTGCTCGGCAAAACCGCGCGTAAAGTCGCCGAAGCCGACGCCATGGAGTACGTCGCCGGGTATACCGTCTGCAATGACTACGCCATCCGCGACTATCTGGAAAACTACTATCGCCCCAATCTGCGGGTAAAAAGCCGCGACACCCTGACGCCGATCGGCCCATGGATCGTCGCGAAAGAGTCGATCCCGGATCCACATAACCTGGCGCTGCGCACCTGGGTCAACGGCGAACTGCGCCAGCAGGGCACCACCGCCGATCTGATCTTCAGCATTCCCTTCCTGATCGCTTATCTCAGCGAGTTTATGACCCTGCAACCGGGCGACATGATTGCCACCGGCACGCCGAAAGGGCTGTCGGACGTGGTGCCGGGCGATGAAGTGATCGTCGAAGTGGAAGGCGTGGGCCGCCTGGTCAACCGCATCATCAGCCAGCAAGCGTATGAGGAGAAGCTGTAATGAAAAAGATTAACCACTGGATCAACGGCAAAAACGTCGCTGGCAGCGAGTATTTTCATACCACCAACCCGGCGACTGGCGAAGTGCTGGCGGAAGTGGCCTCCGGCGGCGAAGCCGAAGTCAATCAGGCTGTGGCGGCAGCGAAAGAGGCGTTCCCGAAATGGGCCAATCTGCCGATGAAAGAGCGCGCGCGTCTGATGCGTCGTCTTGGCTCTCTGATCGACCAGAACGTGCCGGAGATCGCCGCCATGGAGACCGCCGACACTGGCCTGCCGATCCACCAGACCAAAAACGTACTGATCCCACGTGCGTCGCACAACTTCGAATTTTTCGCCGAAGTGTGCCAGCAGATGAACGGCAAGACCTACCCCGTTGACGACAAGATGCTCAACTACACCCTCGTGCAGCCGGTCGGCGTGTGCGCGCTGGTATCGCCGTGGAACGTGCCGTTTATGACCGCCACCTGGAAGGTCGCGCCGTGCCTGGCACTGGGCAACACCGCGGTGCTGAAAATGTCCGAGCTGTCGCCGCTGACCGCCGACCGTCTGGGCGAACTGGCGCTGGAAGCGGGCATTCCGCCGGGCGTGCTCAACGTGGTTCAGGGCTACGGCGCGACGGCGGGCGATGCGCTGGTGCGCCACCACGACATCCGCGCGGTGTCGTTTACCGGTGGGACTGCCACCGGGCGCAACATCATGAAAAACGCCGGGTTGAAAAAGTACTCCATGGAGCTCGGCGGCAAATCTCCGGTGCTGATTTTTGAAGATGCCGATATCGAGCGCGCACTCGACGCCGCGCTGTTTACCATCTTCTCGATCAACGGCGAACGCTGCACCGCTGGCTCGCGCATTTTTATTCAGCAGAGCATCTATCCCGAGTTCGTCAAACGTTTTGCCGAACGCGCGAACCGCCTGCGCGTCGGCGACCCGGCCGACCCGAACACCCAGGTGGGTGCCCTGATCAGCCAGCAGCACTGGGAGAAGGTTTCCGGCTATATCCGCATCGGTATTGAAGAAGGGGCAACTCTGCTGGCAGGCGGCCCGGATAAACCGACCGATCTGCCCGCGCATCTGAAAAGTGGTAACTTCCTGCGCCCGACGGTGCTGGCGGACGTCGACAACCGCATGCGCGTCGCCCAGGAAGAGATTTTTGGCCCGGTAGCCTGTCTGCTGCCGTTTAAAGACGAGGCGGATGGTCTGCGCCTGGCCAACGATGTGGAATACGGCCTCGCCTCTTATATCTGGACCCAGGACGTCAGCAAAGTGCTGCGTCTGGCGCGCGGCATCGAAGCCGGAATGGTGTTCGTCAACACCCAGAACGTCCGCGACCTGCGTCAGCCGTTCGGCGGCGTGAAGGCCTCCGGCACCGGCCGCGAAGGCGGCGAATACAGCTTTGAAGTATTCGCTGAAATGAAAAACGTCTGCATCTCGATGGGCGACCATCCGATCCCAAAATGGGGAGTCTGATATGGGAAAGTTAGCGTTAGCAGCAAAAACCACTCACGTACCGTCAATGTATCTTTCTGAACTGCCGGGTAAAAATCATGGCTGCCGTCAGGGAGCCATTGATGGGCATAAAGAAATCAGCAAGCGCTGTCGTGAACTGGGCGTTGATACGATTATCGTTTTCGATACTCACTGGCTGGTGAATAGCGCCTACCACATTAACTGCGCCGACCATTTTCAGGGCGTCTATACCAGCAACGAGCTGCCGCATTTTATCCGCGACATGACCTACGACTACGACGGCAACCCGGAGCTGGGCCAGCTTATCGCCGACGAAGCGGTCAAGCTGGGCGTGCGCGCCAAAGCGCACAACATCCCGAGCCTGAAGCTGGAGTACGGCACGCTGGTACCGATGCGCTACATGAACGCCGATAAGCATTTCAAAGTGGTCTCTATCTCCGCGTTCTGCACTGTTCACGACTTCGCCGACAGCCGCAAGCTGGGCGAGGCCATTCTCAAAGCTATCGAGAAATATGACGGCACCGTGGCGGTCCTGGCCAGCGGCTCCCTGTCGCACCGCTTTATCGATGATCAGCGTGCCGAAGAGGGCATGAACAGCTATACCCGCGAGTTCGATCATCAGATGGATGAACGGGTGGTGAAGCTGTGGCGAGAGGGTAAGTTCAAAGAGTTCTGCACCATGCTGCCGGAGTACGCCGACTACTGCTACGGCGAGGGCAACATGCACGACACGGTGATGCTGCTCGGCCTGCTCGGCTGGGACAAGTACGACGGCAAGGTGGAGTTTATTACCGAACTGTTCGCCAGCTCCGGCACCGGCCAGGTCAACGCCGTCTTCCCGCTGCCGGAACACGCCTGAGGAGAACGCAGAATGCCGCATTTTATCGCCGAATGTACCGATAACATCCGCGAACAGGCCGATTTACCGGGTCTGTTCAGCAAAGTGAACGAAGCGCTGGCGGCGACCGGTATCTTTCCCATCGGCGGCATTCGCAGTCGCGCCATCTGGCTGGATACCTGGCAGATGGCCGACGGTCAGCACGATTACGCCTTCGTGCATATGACGCTGAAGATTGGCTCCGGACGCAGCCAGGAAAGCCGTCAGGACGTGGGCGATATGCTGTTCGCGCTGATTAAAGCTCATTTCGCCGCGCTGATGGAGAGCCGCTATCTGGCGCTGTCGTTTGAAATCACCGAGCTGCATCCGACGCTGAATTACAAGCAGAACAACGTGCACGCGCTGTTTAAATAATGCGCGCTCGGTCCGTTCCCTCGCCCCTTTGGGGAGAGGGTTAGGGTGAGGGGGGATCTCTGCGGCCTGATGCCCTCACCCCGGCCCTCTCCCACGGGGAGAGGGGGAAAACAATGCCACAGGAAGCAACTATGCTCGATAAACAGACCCATACTCTGATCGCACAACGGCTGAACCAGGCGGAAAAACAGCGCGAACAGATCCGCGCCGTCTCACTGGATTACCCGACGATCACCATCGAAGACGCCTACGCCGTACAGCGCGAATGGGTCAATCTGAAAATCGCCGAAGGCCGCGTGCTTAAGGGTCACAAAATCGGCCTGACCTCAAAAGCGATGCAGGCCAGCTCGCAAATCAGCGAACCGGACTACGGCGCGCTGCTCGACGATATGTTTTTCCACGACGGCGGCGATATTCCCACCGACCGCTTTATCGTCCCGCGCATCGAAGTGGAACTGGCCTTCGTGCTGGCCAAACCGCTGCGCGGCCCCAACTGTACCCTGTTCGACGTCTACAACGCGACCGACTACGTGATCCCGGCGCTGGAGCTTATCGACGCCCGCTGCCACAACATCGACCCGGAAACCCAGCGCCCGCGCAAAGTCTTCGACACCATCTCCGATAACGCCGCCAACGCCGGGGTGATCCTCGGCGGTCGTCCGATTAAACCCGACGAGCTGGATCTGCGCTGGATCTCCGCCCTGCTCTATCGTAACGGCGTGATTGAAGAGACCGGCGTCGCCGCAGGGGTGCTCAATCATCCGGCCAACGGCGTGGCCTGGCTGGCAAACAAGCTCGCACCATACGACGTTCAACTGGAAGCCGGACAGATTATTCTCGGCGGCTCCTTTACCCGTCCGGTTCCGGCACGTAAGGGCGACACCTTCCACGTCGACTACGGCAACATGGGCTCGATTAGCTGCCGCTTTGTTTAAGGGGAACATGATGAATAACGCCTTTAAAGATGCCTTAAAAGCGGGCCGCCCACAGATTGGCCTGTGGCTGGGACTCACCAGCAGCTACAGCGCCGAGCTGCTGGCCGGAGCCGGATTCGACTGGCTGCTGATCGACGGCGAACATGCGCCGAACAACGTGCAAACGGTACTGACCCAACTTCAGGCTATCGCCCCCTACCCCAGCCAGCCGGTGGTGCGTCCGTCGTGGAACGACCCGGTGCAGATTAAACAACTGCTGGACGTCGGTGCGCAAACCCTGCTGGTACCCATGGTGCAGAACGCCGACGAAGCGCGGCTGGCGGTGAAGGCCACCCGCTATCCGCCCGCAGGCATTCGCGGCGTCGGCAGCGCCCTGGCCCGCGCCTCGCGCTGGAACCGCATCCCCGATTACATCCATCAGGCCAACGACGCAATGTGCGTGCTGGTGCAAATAGAAACCCGTGAAGCGCTGAAAAACCTGCCACAGATCCTCGACGTTGAAGGCGTGGACGGCGTGTTTATCGGCCCGGCGGATCTTAGCGCCGACATGGGCTTTGGCGGCAATCCCCAGCACCCGGAAGTGCAGGCCGCCATCGAACACGCCATCGCGCAGATTCGCGCAGCGGGCAAAGCGCCGGGGATCCTGATGGCCAATGAGCAGCTGGCGAAGCGCTATCTGGAGCTTGGCGCGCTGTTTGTCGCCGTCGGCGTCGATACCACCCTGCTGGCCCGCGGCGCCGAAGCGCTGGCAGAACGGTTTGGCATAAGCGCCAGAGCGGCGGAATCGGGCGTTTATTAACGCCGGGCAAACAGCAGTACCCTACAAAATTCCCATTAGAGGAAAGGACAATGAGCGACACATCATCAGCACTCCCGGAAGCGCAGGATCCTGCCAATCAGCATAAACAGCTAACGGCGCAGCAGCAGTCGGTTATCAACAAGCTGTTCCGTCGTCTGATCGTATTTTTGTTTGTGCTGTTTATCTTCTCGTTTTTAGACAGGATCAATATCGGCTTTGCCGGGCTGACCATGGGGCAGGATCTGGGCCTCAACGCCACCATGTTCGGCCTCGCCACCACCCTGTTTTATGCCACCTACGTGATTTTCGGCATCCCCAGCAACGTGATGCTCAGCATCGTCGGCGCGCGCCGCTGGATTGCCACCATTATGGTGCTGTGGGGGATCGCTTCTACCGCCACCATGTTCGCCACCGGGCCAAACAGCCTCTACATCCTGCGGATGCTGGTGGGGATTACCGAGGCTGGTTTCCTGCCCGGCATCCTGCTGTATCTGACCTTCTGGTTTCCGGCCTTCTTCCGCGCCCGCGCCAACGCGCTGTTTATGATAGCGATGCCGGTGACCACCGCGCTGGGCTCTATCGTCTCCGGCTATATTCTGTCGATGGACGGCCTGCTCAATCTGCATGGCTGGCAGTGGCTGTTCCTGCTGGAAGGTTTCCCGTCGGTGCTGCTCGGCATTATGGTCTGGTTCTGGCTCGATGATTCGCCGTCGAAGGCCAAATGGCTGACGGCGGAGGACAAAAAATGCCTGCAGGAGATGATGGATAACGATCGCCTGACGCTGGTGCAGCCGGAAGGGGCGCTCAGCCATCACGCCATGCAGCAGCGTAGCCTGTGGCGGGAAGTGTTCACGCCGATCGTGCTGATGTACACCCTGGCCTACTTCTGCCTGACCAATACGCTCAGCGCGATCAGCATCTGGACGCCGCAGATCCTCAAAAGCTTTAACGAAGGCAGCAGCAATATCACTATTGGCCTGCTGGCGGCGATCCCGCAGATTTGTACCATATTGGGGATGATCTACTGGAGTCGCCACTCTGATAAGCACCAGGAACGTAAGCACCATACCGCCCTGCCGTTTCTGTTCGCCGCCGCGGGCTGGCTGCTGGCGTCGGCCACCGATCACAACCTGATCCAGCTGCTGGGGATCGTGATGGCCTCCACCGGATCGTTTAGCGCAATGGCCATTTTCTGGACCACGCCGGATCAGTCGATCAGCCTGCGCGCCAGAGCGATCGGTATCGCGGTGATCAACGCCACCGGCAATATTGGATCGGCGCTCAGTCCTTTTATGATCGGCTGGCTGAAGGATATTACCGGCAGCTTCAGCAGCGGCCTGTGGTTTGTCGCCGCCCTGCTGGTCATTGGCGCAGTGATTGTTTGGGCTATTCCGATGAAAGGATCGCGTCCCCGCGCGACGCCGTAAGGAGCCGCTATGTGCCAGAGCCCTATCGCCAATATCGATATCAACAAAGAGTACGATGAGAGTCTGGGAACGGAAGATGTGCATTATCAGTCGTTTGCCCGCATGGCGGAGTTCTTTGGCCGCGATATGCAGGCGCACCGTCACGACCAGTACTTTCAGATGCACTTTCTTGATACCGGGCAGATTGAGCTGCAGCTCGACGAGAGTCGCTACTCGGTGCAGGCGCCGCTGTTTGTTCTGACGCCGCCGTCGGTGCCGCACGCGTTTATCACCGAGTCCGATAGCGACGGCCACGTGCTGACGATACGAGAGGATCTGGTCTGGCCGCTGCTGGAGGTGCTCTACCCCGGCACGCGGGAAGCCTTCGGCCTGCCGGGCATCTGCCTGTCGCTGGCCGATAAGCCCGAAGAGCTGGCGGCGCTGGCGCACTACTGGCGGCTGATTGAACGCGAATCGACCGCGCAGTTGCCGGGGCGCGAACACACCCTGATGCTGCTGGCGCAGGCAGTGTTCACTCTGCTGCTACGCAACGCAAAGCTTGACGATCATGCCGCCAGCGGGATGCGCGGCGAGCTAAAGCTGTTCCAGCGTTTTAACCAGCTGATCGATAGCCACTACCACCTGCACTGGACGGTACCGGATTACGCCAGCGAGCTGCATCTGACCGAATCCAGGCTAACCGATATATGCCGCCGCTTCGCCAACCGCCCGCCAAAGCGACTGATTTTCGACAGGCAATTGCGCGAGGCCAAGCGGCTGCTGTTGTTTTCCGATAGCGCGGTTAACGAAATCGCCTGGCAGTTGGGCTTTAAGGACCCGGCCTATTTCGCTCGCTTTTTTAACCGCTTAGTGGGCTGCTCGCCGAGCGCGTTCAGAACGCAAAAAGTGCCGGTGTCTTAGGATCTTTCCGGGGGCGACGCAGCGCGTTCGCAGCCGTCTGAGAGACGGTAGCCCGGACAAGGCGCGTTAAGCGCCGCCTCCGGGAAGACACCACACCGATGCCTCAGATCCGGCACATTTCCCGGAGGCGATGCTACGCATCTGTCCGGGCTACAAATTCAAAACCCGCACTGACTTGTCGCCAGGTCCACCGGGGAGCCAAGCCGGAAAATAGAAAAACCAACCCCGATCACATAACTCAACCCCGCCCGAAAAGTACCGACCGTTGACCTAAAAGTCTCTTCACGAAAGCCGCGTTAACCGCTTCAATTGAACAACAAAAACAAAACATAAATTTAACATCACTTTCCGATTAATACTGACGAGGTCCCCTATGAAACCTGAAAATTTCCGTGCAGACGCTAAACGCCCGTTAACCGGTGAAGAGTACCTGAAGAGCCTGCAGGACGGTCGCGAAATCTATATCTACGGCGAGCGCGTTAAAGATGTGACTACGCATCCGGCTTTTCGTAACGCCGCCGCCTCCGTCGCGCAAATGTACGACGCGCTGCACAAGCCCGAGCTACAGGACACCCTGTGCTGGGGTACCGACACTGGCAGCGGTGGTTACACTCATAAATTCTTCCGCGTGGCGAAAAGCGCCGACGACCTGCGCCAGCAGCGCGACGCCATCGCCGAATGGTCGCGCCTGAGCTATGGCTGGATGGGCCGTACCCCGGACTACAAAGCCGCCTTCGGCTGCGCATTAGGCGCGAATCCGGCGTTTTACGGCCAGTTCGAACAAAACGCCCGCAACTGGTACACCCGCATTCAGGAAACCGGCCTGTACTTTAACCACGCCATTGTTAACCCGCCGATCGATCGTCATAAGCCAGCGGACGAAGTGAAAGATGTCTATATCAAGCTGGAGAAAGAGACCGATGCCGGGATCATCGTCAGCGGCGCGAAAGTCGTCGCCACCAACTCGGCGCTAACCCACTACAACATGATTGGCTTCGGCTCGGCGCAGGTGATGGGTGAAAACCCGGATTTCGCACTGATGTTCGTCGCGCCGATGGACGCCGAAGGGGTCAAACTTATCTCCCGTGCCTCCTATGAACTGGTGGCCGGAGCCACCGGATCGCCATACGATTATCCGCTCTCCAGCCGCTTCGACGAGAACGACGCAATCCTGGTGCTGGATAACGTGCTGATCCCATGGGAAAACGTGCTGATCTATCGCGATTTCGATCGCTGCCGTCGCTGGACCATGGAAGGCGGTTTCGCCCGCATGTATCCGCTGCAGGCCTGCGTACGTCTGGCGGTAAAACTCGACTTTATCACCGCCCTGCTGAAGCGCTCGCTGGAGTGCACCGGCACCCTGGAGTTCCGTGGCGTGCAGGCCGAGCTTGGCGAAGTCGTGGCCTGGCGCAATATGTTCTGGGCGCTGAGCGATTCGATGTGCGCCGAAGCGACGCCGTGGGTCAACGGCGCGTATCTGCCGGATCACGCCGCGCTGCAAACCTATCGTGTCATGGCGCCGATGGCTTACGCCAAAATCAAAAACATTATCGAGCGCAGCGTCACCAGCGGCCTGATCTACCTGCCGTCCAGCGCCCGCGATCTCAACAACCCGCAGATCAACGAATACCTGGCGAAATATGTGCGCGGATCGAACGGCATGGATCACGTCGAGCGCATCAAGATCCTCAAACTGATGTGGGATGCTATCGGCAGTGAATTTGGTGGCCGCCATGAACTGTATGAAATCAACTACTCCGGCAGCCAGGATGAAATTCGCCTGCAGTGCCTGCGCCAGGCGCAAAGCTCCGGCAACATGGACAAAATGATGGCGATGGTCGACCGCTGCCTGTCTGAGTACGACCAGCACGGCTGGACGGTGCCGCATCTGCACAACAATACCGATATCAACATGCTGGATAAGCTGCTGAAGTAATTCGCAGCAGGAGGTCACAATGCAATTAGATGAACAACGTCTGCGTTTTCGCGATGCCATGGCCAGCCTGTCGGCCGCGGTTAACGTCATCACCACCGAAGGCGAAGCGGGTCGCTGCGGCATCACCGCCACCGCAGTCTGCTCGGTGACCGATACGCCGCCGTCGGTGATGGTCTGCATCAATGCCAATAGCGCGATGAATCCGGTGTTCCAGGGCAACGGTAAGCTGTGCATCAACGTACTCAACCACGAGCAAGAGGAAATGGCTCGCCACTTCGCCGGAATGACCGGTATGACGATGGATGACCGCTTCGGCCTCTCCTGCTGGCAGAAAGGGACGCTGGGTCAGCCGGTTCTGAAAGGCTCACTGGCAAGTCTCGAAGGCGAGATTAGCCAGGTGCAGACCATCGGCAGTCATCTGGTTTATCTGGTGGAAATCCGCAATATTACCCTCTGCCAGCAGGGCCACGGGCTGATTTACTTCAAGCGCCGTTTCCATCCGGTAATGATGGAGATGGAAGTGGTGGCGTAGGTTTACTCGCTACCAGGCGGGTAGCCTGATGATAAACATATTCCCGGAGGTGGTGCCCCCGGGAATATATTGTGATTCGGCACTAAAGTTTTCAGTCAACTGCGCGACATGATGTCCAGTCAAAGCTCCCACCGCCGCGGAAATTTTGTTTGGTATAGTTCTCAGGCAGCGTTAAATGCCACCCTTTTTGTCCGGCGACGCAGGCAATGACGGGAAATTGAGAATAATCAATAGCATCATGAATAAATTGCTCTTTACCTATATTTTGTAAAAAGGCATCCCCTCGATTCCATATCGCTTTTTTGAGCCTGATATTCCAGACTCGATAGCTCTCGCCAGCGATAGTATAACCCTCACCTTCAGGTGCCTTTTTTGTCCAGTCAATCTCGCCACCATCGGATAAATATTGCCATACCGCATAGCGCTCAAGAGTGAATTGACTGGGTAAGGTACTGACATTCTTAGAATCGATTTTATCGAGTAACTGTGGATTCGCTAACAGTAGCGCCATGGCTTTATGCATGTAGCCCAGCATAATGTCGGGGCGTTCGGGTACTCCCTCTTCTGCGTCAAACAAAGATATATAAGCGAGATAGCGTGCGTCATCACGCACCTTTTGACCATTTTCCGCCGCGCTGGCGACGATCTTCGCCGCCCTATATTGTAAACTTCCCCAGGATTCAGCTCCGCCAACGGGTCTGTAGCGATTATTGTACTTTTCACCCGTCAGGTAGCCTTGAGCTGCGTTTAAATCGTTAGCGTTTAACGCCGATACAGCGCGCTGATGGTCGGATAAGGTCATTACATTGCGCCCCGTATTTCTCGCCATATAATAAGACTGCTGGCATTCAGTAAGCATGACGACCATCACGACCAGGGCAATAATCCTTAGAAAGGTTTTATATATCTTCACCGAGAAGCCCCTTATTTTATTTATAAATATATTGTTTGGAAACTTGTCTCGGTTCAATGTACAGCAAAACGGTTACCCGACCTTTTTTATAACTTCGTTGCCATTTGGAACAGTGAGTTATTTTATTCGTATCTAACCTTTTGTTATACCACTCTTGCTGTTTTGCAATACAGTCTGAAAGACTTTGATAGAATTTGTTTTTATCAGCAATATACTCTTCTTTAGTTATCGCCGGGCCATACTCTCGGTCAAGGACTTTCATTTCCTCATTGTATAAAGCCAGCGCCTCCTTGCCATCATCAACCTTATAGGCCTGCTGACTGGAATCAACATCAGCGCTAACAAAAACACTTTTTAGCCCTTTATTCTTATCGAAATAAAGCTTCATCTCCTGATATTTCAGCGCCCCCACTTCCTGGGGAGTAAGCGTTGAGATAATCAGATCTGGGTCTTTTCCCGCATAATTGATATCTGATACCTCAAGAGAATATAAAGGCGTGTTTCTGGCCTCATCGTAACTCATCCCCCATCGCAGCTTATAAGGCGCTGGCGGCTCACCTGCTGCCTGAGTGAATGTTGCATAAAAAGCACTAACGATGATCATTATCTTTACAAATTTCATTACCTGATTTCCCTATGATAAACGCTATCCATACCTACAGATTAAACGTCAGCATGATAGCAAAATCCCTGTGCGTGAAATAACACTATTGATTTTTGGCTGATAAAAAATATCATCCTCAACCTGTAAAGAAACGCTTTTCGTCAGGGAGAATAATAGCGTGATATTAATCACATATTTTTCTTCTCCGGCGCCATATCCAACCGCTTACCCCGGCAAGTGACCGCTTAACCCTGCATACAACCACTCACAGATTTACCCAACTTTACGCGCGCAAAGTTCTGGCAAGATCGTCCCCAGCATAGCGAATCAATACCTCCTCTAAACGGCTTCGGCCCATTATTCATCTCAATAAGCCAGGTTTTACTATGGATACTAAAAAGTTATTCAAGCACATACCCTGGGTGATTCTTGGAATCATCGGGGCATTTTGCCTCTCGGTTGTCGCCCTGCGTCGCGGTGAGCACGTCAGTGCGCTGTGGATCGTAGTGGCGTCGGTTTCCGTCTACCTTGTCGCCTACCGTTATTACAGCCTGTACATCGCGCAAAAGGTAATGAAGCTCGACCCTACGCGCTCCACGCCTGCGGTGATTAACAATGATGGCCTGAACTATGTCCCGACCAACCGTTACGTGCTGTTCGGCCACCACTTTGCCGCTATCGCCGGTGCCGGTCCGCTGGTGGGCCCGGTGCTCGCCGCGCAGATGGGCTACCTGCCGGGAACCCTCTGGCTGCTGGCGGGCGTGGTGCTGGCAGGGGCGGTGCAGGACTTTATGGTGCTGTTTATCTCCTCGCGCCGTAACGGTGCTTCGCTGGGTGAGATGATCAAGCAAGAGATGGGGCCGGTTCCTGGCTCAATCGCGCTGTTCGGCTGCTTCCTGATTATGATCATCATCCTCGCGGTACTGGCGCTGATCGTAGTAAAAGCGCTGGCGGAAAGCCCATGGGGTGTATTCACCGTCTGCTCAACCGTACCGATCGCGCTGTTTATGGGGATCTACATGCGCTTCCTGCGTCCGGGACGCGTGGGGGAAATATCGGTTATCGGTATCGTCCTGCTGGTGGCTTCCATTTACTTCGGCGGCGTGATTGCCCACGACCCGTACTGGGGCCCGGCACTGACCTTTAAAGACACCACTATCACCTTTACCCTGATCGGCTACGCATTTATCTCCGCGCTGCTGCCGGTGTGGCTGATTCTGGCACCACGTGACTACCTCGCCACCTTCCTTAAAATCGGCGTTATCGTCGGCCTGGCGCTGGGTATCGTTATCCTCAACCCGGATCTGAAAATGCCGGCAGTGACCCAGTACATTGATGGTACCGGTCCGCTGTGGAAAGGCGCGCTGTTCCCGTTCCTGTTTATCACCATCGCCTGCGGCGCGGTCTCAGGCTTCCACGCGCTGATCGCTTCCGGCACCACGCCGAAGCTGCTGGCTAACGAAACCGACGCCCGGTTTATCGGCTACGGCGCGATGCTGATGGAGTCCTTCGTGGCGGTAATGGCGCTGGTAGCGGCATCAATTATCGAACCGGGCCTCTACTTTGCGATGAACACCCCGCCAGCAGGCCTTGGCATCACCATGCCGAACCTGCACGAAATGGGTGGTGAAAACGCCGCACTGATTGCCGCACAACTCCGCGATGTGACCGCTCACGCAGCGGCGACCGTCAGCTCCTGGGGCTTTGTGATTTCACCTGAGCAGATCCTGCAAACGGCGAAAGATATCGGCGAACCGTCGGTACTGAACCGCGCAGGCGGCGCGCCGACGCTGGCGGTTGGTATCGCTCACGTATTCCACAAAATCATGCCGATGGCGGATATGGGCTTCTGGTACCACTTCGGTATTCTGTTTGAAGCGCTGTTTATCCTCACCGCGCTGGATGCCGGTACCCGTGCAGGCCGCTTTATGCTGCAGGATCTGCTGGGCAACTTCGTACCGTTCCTCAAGAAAACCGACTCACTGGTGGCGGGCATTATCGGCACCGCGGGCTGCGTCGGGCTGTGGGGCTACCTGCTGTATCAGGGCGTAGTTGACCCGCTGGGCGGCGTGAAGAGCCTGTGGCCGCTGTTCGGTATCTCTAACCAGATGCTGGCCGCCGTGGCGCTGGTGCTTGGCACCGTGGTGTTGGTCAAAATGCAGCGCACCAAATATATCTGGGTTACCGTGATCCCGGCCGCATGGCTGCTGCTGTGCACCACCTGGGCGCTGGGTCTGAAACTGTTCAGCACCAACCCGCAGATGGAAGGCTTCTTCTTTATGGCTCAACAGTATAAAGAGAAAATTGCTTCCGGCGGTGAACTGACCGCGCAGCAGATTGCTAACATGAACCATATCGTGGTGAACAACTACACCAACGCAGGTCTGAGCATTCTGTTCCTGGTGGTGGTCTACAGCATCATCTTCTACGGCGTGAAAACCTGGCTCAACGTGCGCAATAATAAAGTGCGTACCGACAAAGAGACCCCGTACGTGCCGGTACCGGAAGGTGGCGTGAAGACCTCTTCACATCACTAAACCTGATGCCGGATAGCGTAACGCCTATCCGGCCTACAGAACGTGCATTAACGTAGGCCGGATAAGGCGCAAGCCGCCATCCGGCTTTATTCGTTACATGGGATCTATATGTTTGGTAACTTAGGTCAGGCTAAAAAGTACCTCGGTCAGGCGGCAAAAATGCTGATTGGCATTCCGGACTATGACAACTACGTTGCGCATATGCAGACCAACCATCCGGATAAACCGTACATGACCTACGAAGAATTCTTTCGCGAACGCCAGCAGGCCCGCTACGGCGGCGATGGCAAAGGCGGCGTACGCTGCTGTTAATGGAGGCAACAATGGCACCGATTGCAGTTACCCTGCTGACCGGCTTTCTTGGCGCAGGCAAAACCACCCTGCTGCGCCATATTCTCAACGAAGAGCACGGTTTTAAAATCGCCGTTATCGAAAACGAATTTGGCGAAGTTGCCGTTGACGATCAGTTGATTGGCGATCGCGCAACGCAGATTAAAACCCTGACTAACGGCTGTATTTGCTGTACCCGCTCAAATGAACTGGAAGATACCCTGCTCGATCTGCTCGACAGTCGCGATCGCGGGGAAACCGATTTTGACCGTCTGGTGATTGAGTGCACTGGCATGGCCGACCCCGGCCCGATTATTCAGACCTTTTTCTCCCACGATGTGCTGTGCGAACGCTATCTGCTGGATGGGGTGATTGCGCTGGTTGACGCGGTGCATGCCGATCAGCAGATGAATCAGTTCACCATCGCCCAGTCGCAGGTGGGCTATGCCGATCGCATCCTGCTCACCAAAACTGACGTGGCAGGCGACAGCGACAAGCTCCGCGAACGGCTGACGCGCATTAACGCCCGCGCGCCCATTTACACCGTGACTCACGGCGACATCGACCTGAATCTGCTGTTTAACACCAGCGGTTTTATGCTGGAAGAGAACGTGGTCAGCAGCAAACCGCGCTTCCACTTTATGGCCGACAAGCAAAACGATGTTTCGTCGATTGTGGTGGAGCTGGATTACCCGGTGGATATCAGCGAAGTGTCGCGAGTGATGGAAAATCTGTTGCTCGACTTTGCCGAACAGTTGATGCGCTACAAAGGGATGCTGTGGATTGATGGCGAACCAAACCGCCTGCTGTTTCAGGGCGTCCAGCGGCTATATAGCGCCGACTGGGACCGTCCGTGGGGCGATGAGCCGCCGCACAGTACGCTGGTATTTATCGGTATCAATCTGCCGGAAAAGCAAATTCGTACAGCGTTTGCAGGATTGCGCAAATAACCGCCTGAGCGTTTCCCTCTCCCTGTGGGAGAGGGTTAATGATGAGAGCATCAGCACGCTCAGTTGCTTAGCGACGAACCACCACCAGCTTCTGATTCACAAACTCTTTAATCCCCAGTTCGGAAAGCTCACGGCCAAATCCGGAGCGTTTGACGCCGCCAAATGGCAGCTCCGGCGCGGTATCAGTTAACCAGTTGATATAGACCATCCCGGTTTCGATTCGCGACGCCATCAGTTTCGCCCGTTCGATATCCTGGCTGAACACTGCGCCACCCAGGCCATAGTGCGAATCGTTAGCCAGTTTCACCGCCTCATCGTCATCTTTCACCACGTAAATTTGCGCCACCGGGCCAAAAAACTCTTCAAAGTACGCCGGATTATCGCGGGTGATGCCGGTCAGAATAGTCGGCTCGAAAAAGCTGCCTTCCCGCTGCGCGAGTTTGCCGCCCAGGTGCAGTTTGGCGCCGTTTTTCACCGCCTCATCCACCTGTTTGGTCAGGGTTTCCAGCGCGTCTTTTGAGGAGAGCGGACCCAGCGTCGTGCTCTCGTCTAGCGGATCGCCCATCTTCACCTGACGGAACGCATCGGTAAATTTGCTGAGGAACTGGTCAGCAATTTTTTCATGGAGAATAAAGCGTTTTGCGGCAGTACAGACCTGTCCGGCGTTGTTGAGTCGGGCCTGAACACCAATCTTCACCGCTTTCTCCAGATTTGCGTCGTCGAGCACCACAAACACATCGTTACCGCCCAGTTCAAGCGTCGCTTTCTTGATGTGTTTAGCCGCCTGCGCTGCTACCACGCTCCCGGCTTTTTCCGAGCCGGTCAGCGCCGCGCCCTGAACGCGATCGTCGGCGATAATCTTCGCTACCTGATCCTGAGAAATAAACAGGTTAGTCCATGCCCCTTCTGGTGCACCGGCTTCACGCACCAGATGAGCAAAAGTTTCCGCACAGTGCGGAACGATGCTGGCATGCTTGGCGATCACCGGATTCCCCGCCGCCAGATTTGGTGCCAGTACGCGCATTAGCTGGTAATAAGGGAAGTTCCACGGCTCTACGGCCATCAGCACGCCGACAGGATGGTGTTCGACCCACGCCTCACCCAGCTCTGACTGATACTTCACCGGGGCCAGAAACTGTTTCGCGTTGTCGGCGTAGTAGCGGGCAATTTGCGCGCACAGCTTAACCTCGCCGCGGCTTTGCTCGATAAGCTTCCCCATCTCCTGGCTGGCGATTTTGGCCAGTTCGTCCACCCTGCTGTCAATCAGATCAGCCAGCTTACGCAACACTGGCAGCCGCTGATCAATATCCCCTTTCGCCCATTCGGAATGATAAAGCGCATCTGCTTTTTGCAGCGCCGCCTCCACGTCCGCATCGCTGTGAGCGGGATACTCTTTGATGAGTTGGTTGTTCGCAGGATTCACCGTCTGGTAAGCCATATCGTATGTCTCCTTGTTATCGCTATTAACACAGTCATAAATGCTGCACAGGATATTAAGGGTAGTCGAGATGGCCAGGGATGAGTGTAAACTCAGGTATATCCGGAATTTTCCAGGAAAGAATAACGATAATCACCGGACAGACTTTCTACCGGGAACTTAACAGAACAGCAATGGATTAGTGATTATTGACCGTGATATCCGCTTCCGGCAGACCGGTAATTCTCAGCACCGTGTCCAGCGCCATGCCATCAGCAAGCATGGTTCGGGCAATGCGTAACGCTTCGGCGCGCTGGCCTTCTTCAACGCCCTCAATACGCCCCTCCAGGTGCCCTTCCTGACGCCCCTCAAGGCGGCCTTCCCGCTTTCCCTGACGACGTCCAACCTCACGTAATCTTTCGGCGATAGTCATCAATTTCTCCTTATGTTGCGGTACACGCTGAGCCACCTCGCGGATAAATTTGCCTATGCGAAGCGCTTTGCCCGAGTGAATCAGGTAATTAAACAGCGTTTTTAGCTGCCTGTCATTAGCGTATCCATTAAGCAAAATGGACGTCAGATGCTCAACAATTCCCAGCAGGTCGCGTTGGCGAATATGCTTTTGCATCAGCTCCAGCAACGCAATTCGTCGATGCTGAACAATTTCATCATCAGGCACGATGGTAATGTCCACCAGCGGAAACGGCGTAACGTAGAGCTGCTTCGCCAGCGCCGGGTCGGCAAACTTATCGAGCCAGGATAACGACCAGGGGTAGGGCGTCACCACGCCGTGATAGAAAAGAATCGGCACCACCAGCGGCAGCGTTTTATGCCCGTTATCCAGATGACGCTGCATCGCGGCGATAGCGTAGCGCATCAGCCTGAACGCCATATGCGCATCGGGTGAGCTTTGATGCTCTATGACGACGTAGATATATCCTTCTCCCGCTGCGGTTTTCAGCCGCCAAAGAACGTCGGAGTAGTAGGCCCGCAGGTTCTCTTCAATAAAACTACCGGACTCCAGCGTTAGAGAATCCAGGTCGCACAGTTTTCTTAACGCGGGCGGCAAGTGAATATCAAGAAAATCCCGCGCGGTATCGGCATGGCATAAAAACTGTTTAAAGACCGCATCGTGCGGGGTCGACGTGGTACCTTTTTCCATGGTTATCCGCCTGCGTGAGAAATCCAGCCGCCACTCTACTGCGCCATTTTTCTCACAACACGCCCTGATTTCGACGTTTAGGAGCCGCGACGAAAGATATCTTCTCCCGGCTGCAAGCGCGGTATTTTTGTCGAAGGCGGCTCGCATTTCGCCCTCTGCTTGCTGGCATGTTATAAACAGGTATCTCTCAGCTAAGGAGCCCTCCGTGAGCCATACGCGTGATATCCCGCAAACCTTCTGGCGTGACGAGCAGTTTCCCTGGCTTGAGCTGCGCAGCACCTGGCGCAGCCGTCAGGCTTATAAACGTCATCGCCATCCGCAGCTCTCGGTGGGAGCGATTATCGAAGGGGAAACGCGCTGTATCTGCAACGGGCAGGAGTACCTGCTGCGCCCTGGTGAGCTGATTATTATCCCCGCGCAGGCGCCTCATAGCTGTAATCCGCTTAACGGCCAGCCGCGTAGTTACCATATGCTCTACCTTGATATTCGCTGGTGTCGGCAACAGTTGGGAAACATTACCCACCCGGCCCAATTGACAACACCACAGTTAGTCATACGCGACGCCGGACTCTTCACGCAGTATCAGCAGATTGTCGCGATGATGTGCCAACAGCAAACAACGGCGCTGCCCACCAGCATCGCGCGATTGCTCCAGGATCTGCCCCTACACCCTGCCGTACCGCAGGCGTTAAGCAAAACCAGCTCACAGCTATTCAGCCGCCTGGCAACCAATCTACAAGAGCCACCAACGCTGGATCGCCTCGCCAACGAGTTCGCCCTGCGCAAAGAGACGCTGATCCGCGCCTTCAAGCACGATACCGGCCTGACGCCCGCCAGTTTTATCAATATGGCGCGCATCGAGTTCGCCAAAACGCGCCTGCGCGCCGGGGATAATATTGCCGACGTTGGCTATCAGGCCGGATTTGCTGACCAGAGCCACTTCCATAAGACCTTTGTCAGCTATACCGCCGCCACGCCGCGCCAGTATGCTCAGGGCCGATCAATATCAGACAATAATTAGCCTCCGCGCTGGCGTAGGGTGACCTCTCAGGTTATTACTGAGGTTGCTATGGACATACTCGCTACGCTCTTTCCTCCCGCCTTCCCCGCGCTGGCGCTCTCCCATTTCGTCGCCCTGCTGAGCCCCGGCCCGGATTTTTTCCTGCTGGTAGGCTACGCCATTCGCTATCGCCTGCGCGGTAGCGTCGGCCTGTGTATCGGGATCGCCGCCGGTAACGGGCTATATATTGTGCTGGCGATTATCGGCTGGGGGATCCTGCGCCACGCGCCGCTGCTGTTTACGATCATTGAGCTGCTGGGCGCGGCGTATTTGCTGTGGATTGGCAGCCTGCTGCTAAGAAGCCGTCCGGCGACGCTGGATTTACGCAGTGCCGAAGCATCTCGCCCGTCGCTGGCAAAACAGCTCGTGCTGGGGCTAGGTTCATCGTTGCTCAACCCGAAGAACGCCCTGTTTTATCTGGCGCTGATGACCTCGCTGCTGGGTCCGAACGTGACGCTGGTACAGCAGACCACCAGCGGAATCTGGATGACCAGCGTGGTGCTGCTGTGGGATGTCTTACTGGTCTCGCTGATTGCGCTCCCGTCGGTACAGCGTCGCCTTTCCGCCGTCGTCTGGCGAGTCGAGCGAGCGGCCGGCGGCGTGCTGATGGCTTTTGGCTGCTGGATTTTGTGGCAGTTTTTGCACGAGGCCGCCATCAAGCTATATGCTTAAGCTTATGGAAAAAATCGCTGAACTGAAACGCGCCAAACTGCTGGCGCTCTCGCTGCTGCTGATCGCAGTGGCTATTTTTATCACTACCCTTGTGCTGCCGCCGACGCCGTGGGTCGGTGCGCTAAAGGCTATCTCCGAAGCGGCGATGGTTGGCGCGCTGGCGGACTGGTTTGCGGTAGTGGCGCTATTTCGCCGTATACCGCTGCCGTTCGTCTCACGGCATACGGCAATTATCCCGCGCAATAAAGACCGGATTGCCGACAATCTCGGCTATTTCGTGCAGGAAAAATTTCTCGACACCCCATCGCTGGTGGCGTTGATTCGCCGTTACGAACCAGCGCTGATGCTGGGTAACTGGTTCAGCCAACCGGAAAACGCTCGCCGGGTGGGACAGCATCTGCTGCAGGTGATGAGCGGTTTTCTCGAGCTGACCGACGATGCGCGCATTCAGCGCCTGCTGCGCCGGGCGGTGCACAAAGCCATCGATAAGGTCGATTTAACCCAAACCAGCGCCATGATGCTGGAGGGGCTAACCCGCGATAACCGTCACCAGAAGCTGCTGGACTCACTGATTAGCCAGCTGATCGCCCTGCTACAGCGCGACAGCTCGCGGGCGTTTATTGCTCGTGGCATTATCCGCTGGCTGGAGACCGAGCATCCGCTGAAGGCCAAAATTCTGCCTACCGAGTGGCTGGGCGAGCACAGCGCGGAAATGGTGACCGATGCGGTCAACACACTGCTTGATGAGGTCAGTCAGGATCGCACGCATCAGATTCGCCAGGCCTTCGATCGCGCGACGCTAAAATTGATCGACAACCTGAAGTCCGATCCGCAGATGGCGGAAAAAGCGGAGAGCATTAAAGCGTATCTGAAGAACGATGAGACCTTTAACCGCTATCTTGGCGAAGTGTGGGCTGACCTGCGCGGCTGGATTAAAAATGACGTCAATAGCGAAGATTCACGCATCAAGCAGCGTATTGCCGAAGCCGGACAGTGGTTTGGCGAAACGCTGCTCCACGATGAGGCGCTACGCGAGTCGCTGAACGAACATCTTGAACAGGCGGCCCATCGGGTGGCCCCGGAGTTTGCCGCCTTCCTGACCCGCCATATCAGCGATACGGTCAAAAGTTGGGACTCACGCGATATGTCGCGGCAAATCGAGCTGAACATTGGTAAGGATCTGCAGTTTATCCGCATCAACGGGACGCTGGTGGGCGGCACGATTGGCCTGGTGCTGTGGTTGTTTTCACAAATCCCGTCGCTGCTGCATCTTCATATTTAATGGAAATAATTGTTTCAAATACATATTTATCATAAATATAAATTAACACCTGAAAAGGCATGGATATTTCTGTTGACCCTAAATTTATTGCAGTGTGAAGTGCAGGAATAGTGTGCGCCTGTTAAGAGCCTATCCCACCAGGCGCAATTGCTGTAGCCAGTTTGGACACGGACAGCGCAGAACAACGGAGTGTACACGTAGTACGTGAGGTTGTGAGCACTGCCCTGGGCCAAAATGGCAAATAAAATAGCCTAATGGGATAGGCTCTAAGCGTGCATCGCAAAACCCAACAAGGAACCCCCTGATGTTACAATGGATGACCCGCTTTTTTGCCCGCCATTCCACCACGCTGTTCTTCCCGGCAGCGCTGATCTTGTATGATTTCGCGGCTTACCTGACCACCGATCTTATCCAGCCGGGTATCATCCACGTGGTGCGCGATTTCGACGCCGATGTGGCGCTGGCACCCGCGTCGATCAGCCTGTATATGGCCGGCGGCATGGCGCTGCAGTGGCTGCTCGGTCCGCTCTCAGATCGTATCGGTCGTCGTCCAGTGCTGCTGACCGGCGCGCTGATCTTCACCCTTGCCTGCTTTGCGACCATGTTCACCACCTCGATGGAGCAGTTCCTCGCGGCGCGCTTTATTCAGGGCACCAGCATCTGTTTTATCGCTACGGTTGGCTACGTCACCGTACAGGAAGCATTCGGTCAGACCAAAGCCATTAAGCTGATGGCGATTATTACTTCGATCGTGCTGATTGCGCCGATTATCGGCCCGCTCTCAGGTGCTGCGCTGATGCATTTCGTTCACTGGAAAGTACTGTTCGGTATTATCGCGGCAATGGGGTTTATCGCCTGGCTGGGGCTGCTGCTGAATATGCCGGAAACCGTGCAGCGCGGCGACCTTCCCTTTAGCGCCAGCGGCGTGCTGCGTGATTTCCGCGATGTTTTTCGCAACCGAATTTTTCTGTTCGGCGCCGCCGCGCTCTCGCTAAGCTACATCCCGCTGATGAGTTGGGTGGCGGTCTCGCCGGTGATCCTGATTGACGATGGCGGATTGACCACCTCAGAGTTCGCCTGGACCCAGGTACCGGTCTTCAGCGCGGTGATCGTCGCTAATTTGTCGGTGGCGCGATGGGTGAAAGACCCGACCCGCCCGCGCTTTATCTGGCGCGCGGTGCCCATCCAGATGACCGGGCTGGCCGTGCTGATCCTCGGTAACCTGCTGTGGCCGCACGTCTGGCTGTGGTCGGTACTGGGGACCAGCTTATACGCCTTCGGCATCGGGCTTATCTTCCCGACGCTGTTCCGCTTTACGCTATTTTCCAACGATTTGCCAAAAGGGACCGTCTCGGCCTCACTAAACATTGTGATCCTCAGCGTCAGCGCCCTCTCCATCGAAGCGGCGCGCTGGCTGTGGTTTAACGGCGGCAAGCTGCCTTTTCACCTGCTGGGCGTGGTGGCGGGGATCGCGGCTGCCTTCTGCCTGGCAGGATTATTAAATCGCCTTCGCCAGCATCAACCTTCATCGCTGGCGTCAGTGAAATAAACTACCGCCCCACCACGCTGTGGGGCGTTAGTTATCAAGCAATACGGGTAAATCCGGCTTCCAGATCGGCAATCAAATCTCCCACATCCTCCAGCCCGATATGCACCCTCACCAGCGTCCCGCTGAAGTCGACATCCCCCGCCGGGCGAATGCTGTTCAGTTCCTCCGGCTGGTTTGCCAGAATTAACGACTCAAACCCACCCCAGGAATAGGCCATATGAAACAGAGAGAAATTATCGAGGAAATTCGCCATCTGCTCGTCGGTCAATCTGTTTTTCAGCACAAAGGAAAACAGACCAGAGCTTCCGGCAAAATCACGCTGGAAATATTCATGGCCCGGGCATTCCGGTAACGCCGGATGGTTGACTCGCGCCACTTCCGGCCTTGCCGACAGCCAGCGAGCAATATGAATACTGCTCTCCTGATGCTGCTTAAGGCGAACGGCCAGCGTACGCAGCCCACGGCTACCGTTGTAAGCGGTATCGGCATCCAGCGTTTGCCCCATGAGATATGAATTCTCACGCAGACGATCCCAGCAGCGAGCGTTGGAAACCGCGGTGCCCAGCATCCCATCGGAATGACCAATGGTGTACTTTGTTCCAGCCTGTATGGAAATATCGACGCCATAATCCAGAGCCTTAAACAGCACGCCCGCCGCCCAGGTATTGTCGATCATGATGATGATTTCAGGGTTAACCGCGCGAATAGCTTTCACCATGCCGGGCACATCCTGCACTTCCATGGTGATGGAACTGGGCGATTCAAGAAACACAACCCGGGTTTCAGGCCGCAGAAGGTCCACAATACCCGCGCCAATCATCGGATCGTAATACGTGGTCTCAACATTGAATTTACTCAGGATCTTATTGCAGAAATCCTGGGTCGGTTCATAGGCAGCCCCGGTCATCAGGATATGGTCGCCACTCTCGACGAACGCCAGAATCGCATTAGTCACAGCCGCAGCGCCGCAAGGATAGAGCGCGCAGCCCACTCCACCTTCTAAATCACTCATCGCTTTCTGAAACGCAAAGTGGGTATAAGTCCCACGGCGACCGTAAAACAGTTCCCCATTAGCGCGATTCGCAGTGGCAAATTTTTTGTCCTTCACGGTATCAAATACCAGCGAAGAGGCGCGCTGAATGACCGGGTTTACCGCCCCCTGAGTGTAACGTTTGTCACGTCCAGCGACGATCAGTTGCGTTTCGAGCTTGATAGAATCGTTCATAATATCTCCTGTTAACTGCTTAATCTGTATGGAAAACCTACACCGCCGCGACTGGCGAGTTCGCTTCAGCAATCACCTGCTTTTTCCCGGCAAACCTCTCCACTATCTGCGCCGCGTTTAAATCGTGGATCACGTTGATAAGCGTCGCCGGAGCGTCCGTTATCGCCCCCAGCACCACCAGCATTGGGATAGCTTCCATTGGCAGTCCCAGCGTAGTAACGATAAAGATTTCCCCAAGAAATGCGCCCCCCGGTACGCCGCCGACGATAATCGCGGAAAGCACGGCGATCAGCATCGTCAGGAAGAACGTCTCAGCGGTGAATTCCATTCCCAACACCGAGTAAATAAAGACAATTTTCAACGCCGCAATCATCGCCACGCCGCCTTTATTCAGGTTGACCAGCAGCGGAATGGAGACGTCGACGATTTCCGGGTTGATCCCCATCGCTTTACCGGCACGTAGCGTGACGGGTAAGGTTCCTAATGAGGAACAGGTTCCCAGTGCGGTAACCGACGGCTCGATAGCGTTACGCCAGAAAGCCTTCACCGCTGGAATGCCGCCGCCAATGTACGAATAAAAAATCGAGCCAAAGATGTAATAGACCAGCGTGGCTGCCATAAACAGGCCGATAGCGCGGGCAAAGGTCAACAACAGCGCAGAGTCCTGACTTGCCATCGTCGCCGCGAAATAACAGCCAAGCCCCACTGGCGCGACCTTCATGATGATGGAAACAATCTTCATAATGACGGTATTGATATCTTCCAACAGCGACGCGATGCGTTTACCCGCCTGCTCCGATTGTCCAATGGCAATACCGGCGATAATCGCCATCACGATCAGCGCAAGAATATTGGACTTAGAGAACAGCCCGATAAAATCGCTAGTGGTGATCATGCTGACAAAGTCCATCTTTCCGCTCCCTGCCTGTACAGACTGAGAGAGATCGATAGTGACGCCTTGCGCCGGGTTATACCAAAGCGCGAGCGCCACAATCCCGGCTGCTGGAATAAACGCCATCGCGATAGAAACAATAAAGATAATTGCCATAATACGCCCCAGCCTTTTCAGGTCGGTCATACTGGCAATAGAGGACATCACGCTGATACCCACCAGCGGAACGATAATCATAAATAACAGGTTTAGAAATATCTGACCGACTGGCTGCAATTTGCTTGCTAATGCCGGAGCGTAAATACCTAACAGCCCACCAGCAACCAGAGCGGATAAAAGAATAATAGAAGATTTGTAGGGTTCGAGTCGTGTCCACATAACCGGCACCTTTTAATTTAAATTATTTTAAATGAGATTAAATTCACAATTTGGTAATGACTCCAACTTAATGATAGTGTTTTATGTTCAGATAATGCCCGATGACCTTGTCATGCAGCTCCACCGATTTTGAGAACGACAGTGACTTCCGTCCCAGCCTTGCCAGATGTTGTCTCAGATTCAGGTTATGTCGCTCAATGCGCTGAGTGTAACGCTTGCTGATAACGTGCAGCTTTCCCTTCAGGCGGGATTCATACAGCGGCCAGCCATCCGTCATCCATACCACGACCTCAAAGGCCGACAGCAGGCTCAGAAGACGCTCCAGTGTGGCCAGAGTGCGTTCACCGAATACGTGCGCCACAACCGTCTTCCGGAGCCTGTCATACGCGTAAAACAGCCAGCGCTGGCGCGATTTAGCCCCGACGTATCCCCACTGTTCGTCCATTTCCGCGCAGACGATGACGTCACTGCCCGGCTGTATGCGCGAGGTTACCGACTGCGGCCTGAGTTTTTTAAATGGCGGAAAATCGTGTTGAGGCCAACGCCCATAATGCGGGCGGTTGCCCGGCATCCAACGCCATTCATGGCCATATCAATGATTTTCTGGTGCGTACCGGGTTGAGAAGCGGTGTAAGTGAACTGCAGTTGCCATGTTTTACGGCAGTGAGAGCAGAGATAGCGCTGATGTCCGGCGGTGCTTTTGCCGTTACGCACCACCCCGTCAGTAGCTGAACAGGAGGGACAGCTGATAGAAACAGAAGCCACTGGAGCACCTCAAAAACACCATCATACACTAAATCAGTAAGTTGGCAGCATCACCCACAATTTGATGATTTTTTGCCTTTCCTCCCTTCATTTTGTGATGCAACTCACTTAAGTTGTTATTTATTCACTTTAAACGTGTTTTATTTCCTATTAATCAATAATTACATGTTTAAATTACCAATGTAACCGCCTATTCGTACCGTTTTTGCAAATCACTTGTGAATAAAAGGAAAAAATGAGCGCGCCAATATCGCTAAAAAATTTAGAATTTTTTATCAAAATCGTAGACTGTGGAGGGTTGTCTGAAGCCGCAGCGCAGCTCAACGTGTCGCCTTCGGCAGTCAGTAAAAGCCTGGCGGCAATGGAAAACTCGTTAGGAACCACCTTAATTAAACGCACCACCCGCAGTATTACTCTGACCGATGCAGGGCAATATTTGTTTAACCGCGCTAATAAATTACTGCAGGAGTTCGATGAAACGCTCAATACCACTTCGAGCTATGACCAAAATCCGCAAGGCGAATTACGTGTCACATGTTCAATTGCATTTGGTTATTCCCACCTGGTCAACTTGGTTGATAAATACCGCACGAAATTTCCGGATGTAAATCTTTATATCGACCTGAATGATAATTTTATCAATCTGAATGAAACTGATTTCGATATCGCTCTGCGTATCTCGACCGCGCCGCCGCAAAACTACGCCATGCGCAAGCTGGTACCGATCCGCTGGGCATACTGCGCTTCTCCAGGTTATCTCGCTAAAAAAGGGATTCCCCAACGCCGAATTGATTTGGCAGGCCACGACTGCCTGGTGTACCCCGGCCTCACGCCAGTGCTGAAAATAGCTGACGATCAGGATCGCTTGCATCAATTGAAACTTCATATGCCGATTCAAGCGAACAGCAGTCTGGTGCTGTTGAAGTCCGTGTTAGAGGATCAAGGCGTCGCATACCTGCCAACTTATTTGATTGGCGGGCATATTCAAAAAGAGGAAATCACGCCGCTGCTGCTTGATGGCACGATTACGTGTGAAACCCACGCCCTGTACGCACTCTATTTTCCCAGTAAATACAGCAATCCGAAAGTGCGCTCCTTTATCGATTTTTTGGTCGATGAACTCGGGACATTACCAGCATGGGATAGTTGGATACCTAACTGAGTCGATTGCTTTACGGGGCATGTTCCCATCAGCCCATACCCGCCAGACGTTTGATAAACCAGATGATATCTCTATCACGGCATAATAAAATCATTGCTACACGGCCCAATTATCAGGAGAAAAAATGGCTGACATCACCTTATCATCCGGCGAACGCGACCTGCTGCGCGAGAAGCTATGTCAATACTGCGAAGAAAATTTTGAACTGGAGCTGGAGCAGTTTGACGCCGAATTCTTTGTCGACTTTATCGCCAAAGAGCTAGGGCCGATGTTTTTTAACGCCGGGATTGATACGGCAATTAGCACCCACGTCGCCTGGAGCGATCGAATCCAGGAAGAGATGGATCTGAAAAAAGTCTATTAGCGCCAACCGTCCAATAGCTCGACATGAGTGGGAGATCAATAAAGGCTTACTATTAACATGGTTATAATACAGGTTCTTTCATCATCTCCCGTGTACGGGGAAGGAAAACCATGTCGCTTATCACCGATCTACCCGCCATTTTTGACCAATTCTCCGAAGCTCGCCAGAAGGGCTTTCTCACGGTCATGGATCTTAAAGAACAGAACATTCCGCTGGTCGGCACTTACTGCACCTTTATGCCGCAGGAGATCCCGATGGCCGTGGGCGCAGTGGTGGTTTCACTGTGCTCCACCTCTGACGAAACGATTGAAGAGGCGGAGAAAGACCTGCCACGCAACCTCTGTCCGCTGATTAAAAGCAGCTATGGCTTTGGCAAAACCGACAAATGCCCCTACTTCTACTTTGCCGACCTCGTCGTCGGTGAAACCACCTGCGACGGCAAAAAGAAAATGTATGAATACATGGCCGAATTCAAAGCCGTGCACGTCATGCAGTTGCCGAATAGCGCCAACGACGATGCCTCCCGCGCGCTGTGGAAAGCAGAAATCCTGCGCCTGCAACGGGCGGTGGAAGAGCGCTTCGGCACGCCCATCACCGAAGCCGCGCTGCGAGAAGCGATTATCCTTAAGAACCGCGAACGCCGGGCGCTGGCAAACTTCTACCGCGTCGGGCAACTCAATCCGCCAGCGCTCAGCGGCAGCGATATTTTAAAAGTGGTCTACGGCGCGACTTTCCGCTTCGACAAAGAGGCACTGATTAACGAACTCAATAGCATGGCCGAGCGGGTTCGCCAGGAATGGCAAGAGGGCAAACGGCTGGAAGCGCGACCGCGCATTCTTATCACCGGCTGCCCGATAGGCGGTGCGGCGGAAAAAGTGGTGAAGGCGATTGAAGACAATGGCGGCTGGGTGGTCGGTTTTGAAAACTGTACCGGTGCCAAAGCCACCGAGCACTGTGTCGAAGAAACCGGCGACGTCTACGATGCTCTGACTGACAAATACCTCGCCATCGGCTGCTCCTGCATCTCGCCTAACGACCAGCGCTTAACCCTGCTCAGTCAAATGGTGGAAGAGTACCAGGCCGACGGCGTGGTGGATGTCATTTTGCAGGCCTGCCACACCTATGCAGTGGAATCGCTGGCAATTAAACGCCACGTGCGTAACCAACACAACATTCCCTATATCGCCATTGAAACCGACTATTCGACAGCGGATATCGGCCAGCTCAGCACCCGCGTCGCGGCCTTTATTGAAATGCTGTAGGGGGCATGAGTGACGTTTACCGTAGGGATTGATTCCGGTTCTACCGCCACCAAAGGCATCCTGCTCCAGGACGGCGCGATCCAACGCCGTTTTCTCTGCCCGACGCCGTTTCGCCCCGCCGATGCCATCGTTGAAGCGTGGGAAACGCTCTGCGCCGAGCTGGATGAACGCCCGTTTTTAACCTTGACCGGCTACGGTCGCCAGCTGGTGGATTTTGCCGACAAGCAGGTGACGGAGATTTCCTGCCACGGGCTAGGCGCGCGCTTGCTCGCTCCGGAGACCCGCACGGTTATCGATATCGGCGGCCAGGACAGTAAGGTTATCCAGTTGGATGACGACGGCAACCTTACCGACTTTCTGATGAATGACAAATGCGCTGCGGGCACCGGGCGCTTTCTGGAGGTTATCTCGCGCACCCTCGGGGCCAGCGTCGAACAGTTGGATAGCATCACTAAAGGCGTCGATCCGCATGCGATCACCAGCATGTGCACGGTGTTTGCCGAATCCGAGGTGATCAGCCTGCGTTCAGCGGGCGTGCCGCCGGAGGCGATCCTCGCCGGGGTAATCAACGCCATGGCCCGGCGCAGCGCCAATTTTATCGGTCGTTTGTCGGCGCAGGGCCCGCTGCTGTTTACCGGCGGCGTCAGCCACTGCGCAGCGTTTGCCCGAATGCTGGAAGGCCACGTCGGCATGGCGGTGCATACGCATCCCGACGCCCAGTTCGCCGGGGCAATCGGCGCGGCGCTGATTGGCTTACGCCAGAGGAGCCGCAGGTGACGGAATATCTGTTTTTATTTCATTCGACGGTGGGCGTGGTGCGCACCCGCAAAGCCTTGCAGGCGGCAGGAGTGACCTTCCGGGTGAAGGACATTCCACGCCAGCTGCGCGGCGGCTGCGGGCTGTGTATTTATCTGAGCTGTGAGGCCGGAGAGGAGCAGCGGTGGGTTATCCCCGGCCAAACGGAAGCGATATTTCGCGTCGAAGGCCAGGCGTTCCACCCATTGCACGCATTCCCGGCACAGCACATTACTGATAGTTGATGGTGAACTCTACCGCCGTATCGGCCTTACCTGCCCGCAGCGTGCTTTCATTGTTACGGGCATAACGCGCTCTGAGCGGTATCGCGTAGCTGGCGGTGGTTTGCTGCAGCGACAGGTTCGAGTCGGTTAACGTATTGGCTTTAGAATGAGTTAACACATTCACATTATCGCGATTTTGGATCTCCAGACACATGCCTTTTGCCATATCGGTATCGTCGGTCAGCGCTGCGCACTCGCCGCCCGCGGCCAGGGTCTGATAGCCACTCACCGGGTTAAGCAAAAAGCCAATGCTATTAGCCAAATCAGGCCCGACGATCGTATAGTCCGTCGAGCTTCGCCAGCGGATCACCGCCGTCGACGAGGAGTCCGACGCGTTACGATTGTAGCGCCCGTACATCGGTGGACAGTTCAGCAGGTTAATGTTGAAATCCACCCACTCGGTGGTCGTTGATTCGGCAATCGAATGTTCCCCCATTGGCACCGTGACATCCGGCGTCTGGCAGGTACCGGCAACGACAGTCACACTACCGGAGATGTTCCAGCGGTAACCATAATCCTGGGTCACACCGGTGGCGTTCGTGGCCTGGGCGGAACGAGTAATCGGTGGGTAGTTGAACGCCACCATCCAAACCCCTGGTGAGATATCACCGACTTTTACCAGCAGCAGTTCAAAGGCCTGATCGGTGTAAACCGAACCAAAGCGCCTCGATTCCGTGCTCGGAATATTCGTTTGAGTCATAGAAGAATCAGGCAGCCCATATAACGATGTTGAATTATTATTGTAGGTAGCGGCGACCACCACCCCAATCCCGGAAACCCCGGTGCTGTAAACATTAAGCCCCTGATACTGCCCAACAACGGCGGGCAGCGCGCCCTCAATATTTAACGCATGGACGAGCTTAATGTACTCCCCGCCCGACACGTTCGAAATGCAGCCATCAACACCGATGATCTGCGTATCGGCATCAAAAATGTATTGCCGATAAAGTACGGATCCCACGGGTAAATCACGTAATGCCGAAACCATCAGGAGTTTGCCTAAAACCGAGACATACTGCTCGACATAAGCCGTACGGCCAGAATAGTTTTTCGTACAGGTAATCGACGCGAACGACACAAACGGCAGCAGTAATAACCCTGCCAGCCCCCATCGTAGCCAGCTTTTAATCGGCATAATTAGCCCTCCCTGGAAATTAGTGGCACTCAGCATTGATGTTTACGATCTCCGATGTCGAAGATGCCGGAAGCGAGTAGTTAATGGCGCAGGAATCCTCTTTCTCTGTTCCCCAGCGCACGCGCAGCTGGCCTGAAGCATGAGCAAGGCGGGCAAAAATACGCTGCCCCTGGCCCACCACACCGACAATATTCTTTTCCGCATCCAGCACATCGGCACCAAACGGAACCGCCTGAGCGTTAGTCAGTCGAATCATCGCCGCCTGCCCTTGTACGGTATCAAAACGCAGTTTGACCACCGCCCCGCTGTAAGGCGCGATTTTCTGGCTGGTGTTCTCCAGCTCAACGTTTTCTGGAATGCCTTTGGGATCGATCTCGACCAGGTTGCTCTGGTAAGCATTGAGATAAGGGACAATGGCGTAACCAAAGCGATCGACCGTGACGCCAGGATAGCCGCTGACCTTCGCGCCCTGGGCACCTTTAGCCTCCACCAGTGCCATGGTGTCGGCGGTATAAGGCGTCAGCGTCACGCCACCGCTATGGGCAACCGCGCCGCCGCTGATACCAAGAGAATAATTACTGTAATGCTTACCCGCTCCCGCCTGCGCCTGAAGCATCGCCAGCGAACTGCGTAACGAGGTATTCAGCGAACCGCTCGTTGAGCCACCGTTATTGGTATTTGATGCTGAAAGGCCATAGCTCAGCGAATTGTCTTCCAGCGCCGTGCCGCTCACCCCAAGCTGCTCGCGCACTACGCCACCAGGATCGTGATTCAGGTTCATCGACATCTGGCTAAATGGCGTTGTGCTGCCGAGCGGGATGCTCAGCGTTAGCTGATAGTGGTTTTCATAATCACCATCGCCATTACGGTTACGGCTGACGCTTAGCCCGTAGCTCACCCGTCCCAGGCTGTTGTTATAACCAAACTGGTACTGGCGATCGGTGCCCAGGTTATTGTCCCAGTAATCCTGCTGCCAGGCGTTAAGGTAAAAGTTACCCCACCCCTCGGGCAGATTCTGGCTGGCGCTGACGCTAAGGCGACTTTTGGGACGGCGTATATCCCAGGTATCATTGCCATACTTCTGTGCATCACGGATCTGCATCGCAGTCATAAAGTCCAGATACTCTTCGGTCGAATAGCGATAAGCCGCAACGTTAAAGTTGCTGCCCGTTGACAAAATAAACTGGCTGTATTTCAGCTGATAGCTCTGACCCGACATGCGTTTGCCGTAGCTCGCCAGCGGTTTATCCAGTTGGGTTTGCGACTGAGTGGCATCCAGAGAAAATGTCCCGACAGACGTACCCAGCGCCAAGCCCAAAACGCCAGCCTGGTAATCTTCATTGCCCTGAAGACCTGCGTAGCCGGTAAAAAAGTTGTTCAGCCCACGACGCCACGTCAGCTCACCGAACGCAGGCTCACTTTCCACCTGATCTTTGCGGAGTTTGCCTAGCGTCACGCTGTAGTGATTGGTACCTGAGCGCAGCAAATTACTGCTCGCCGCATAGGGAATCACCTGCTGCTGTTCGGAGCCATCGGCCTCTTTAATCACCAGTTGCAGGTCGCCGCCATAGCCTGTGGGATAAAGGTCGTTAATTTCAAACGGGCCAGGTGAAACGGTCGTTTCGTATAACAAACGCCCTTGCTGAAAAACCTGCACCTTCGCGGAAGTTCGCGCGGTTCCACGAACGATAGGCGCATAGCCACGCTGTGAATCCGGCAGCATCTGCTCTTCATTCGCGAGCTGGGCACCGCGAAAGGAGAGCGTATCAAACAACTCCCCCCGGGTATTGCGATCCCCAATTGAGAGACGGCCTTTTATCGCTGGAATATCGCGCTGTACGTAGGTGTTTAGTGCCTGGGAGTGACTTCCCACGTCATCCTGCCAGCTCCAGTTGCCGTTATGACGAAAATACCAGTTTCCCAGGTTAAAACCCGTCGTGATCCCGGTATAGGCGCTGTCGTTTTCCGTTCCCCGGTTTTGCTGGTGATAATAGTTAGCGTTATAGGTTAGCAGCCCGGCCGTCACACCTTTGTTCCATAACGCCGGGTTGACATAACCTCGTGGGTTGCGCACCAGATAAAGCGTCGGGATCTCTAAATCCAGCGTCTGGTTGCCGGTATCAAACTCCATCTTTACCTGCGGGATCATCGCCGTCACCGCCAGGCAATCGTCATCAGCGCTATTGGCTAAAAGCCTCTGCGCGTCATCACTGAGTTTCTCAATATTCAACGGTAGCGTGCGCCATGCCCCTGTCGTCAGGCAAATAGTGCCCGTATTGGCAGGCGGTGTACTTTCGCTAACCGTAATATCCTGAAAACCCTGATATTGGTTGTTAATTCGCAGTTCTACGCGATATTTACCGGGTACAGCCCTGTTACGTTCGTAATGGGTCAGGTTTATTTTTTTCTGGCTCCCCTGACTCATAAAGGTGCTATTAAACTGTACTTCATCTGCATCCTGTGCGACGGCAAAAGGGCTAAAACCCAGCGTAATCGCCATGGCTAGCGGCGTCGGTTTAAAATAGCAGGAACGAATCATCAAGAACCCCGTTCTATTCCATTACTGTTTACAGGGCGGCGGCGACAATAAATACCGCAGCAATTTATTTCGTATCGGGACTCACCGGGCGCAGCGCACCGTAGTCATTGATAATCATGGGATACCAGCGGGTGGTCACGCGATCCAACGTCCAGGTATGGGTTTCACCTGGCGTTAACATGCTGCCAGCCCCCAATTTTTTCTCCCCTTTTTCATCTTCTGAAAAGTAAGCCACTGTTACGTGATAGGGCGTAGCGTTATGCGCGGTGACCTTATTTCCCTGACGCTTCCAGACAACCTTTTCCGGCGCTTCACTCGCGTTTTTTATTAGTTTTTGTGGGCGATAAAAAAGTTTCAGGCGAGAGCGAAAGGCCATCGATAGCATATTTTTCTCTGCTAGCTCACCTTTCACCGTTGGAGGAATTTCAAGAACATTAAGATAAAAAATAGATTCTTTATCTTGCGGTAATGCTTCACCGGTATAGCGAATACGCAGCGTTTGTCCTTTCCCGGCATTAACACGATTAATCGGCGGGGTTAATACAAACGGCGCTTTTGCCGTATCCGGCGTTGAAGTCGGATCGCCATTATCCACCCAGGACTGGATGAGTACCGGCACGTTACCCTTATTTTCCATCTTAACGGTAACTTCCCGATCGGTTGACGGGTAAATAACACGCGTTCCGGAAATAACTACTGAGGCGCAGGCAGGAAAGGCCGTCGTCATGACGAGTAGCATGGTAAGAATGCTTTTTTTCATTACAGAATCCTTCCTGTTAACCGATGGAATTCCTTCCATCGGTGTTTCACATGTCATCCAATGACGATGAACTTACTGGTAGTTAATGCTAAAGCTGACATTGCTGGTTACAGCACCTGGAGTGGTTGCGCCGGTAGCGAAGTACTGAACAGCATAAGGCAGGATGGTGGTACCGGTACTCGCCCCAGCAGTATTCGGAATAGCAACCTGCGTGTTGGTTGAACTTTGCGAGTTATGGCCCACCTTAATAGCGCTATCGCTTTGAACATCAACCAACTGCAGCTGGACGTTGCCAGCACCGGTTGAAGTGGTATTTACCAGGTTATTGGTAACGCTGTCTACAGTTGCGCCACCTTCAAAGTAAGCCGCTGCGGTAGAAGTGGTTACCAAACCAGTACAGCCAGAGAGCTCAATATTAAATTGAGTGCGTCCGCCGGTATTACCAGCCACCGCCAAAGTCTGGGTGGAAAGCGTAGGCAGCACGACAGTCGCCGGAGAAGTCCCACCATCAATAGCAATCTGGCAGGTAGAATCAGTTAACTTACCCTGGAAATTGATTTGCCCATCAGATGCCTGAGCACCAGCAGCAACCAGGCAAGAAACCACAGCAGTAGATAATAATAAACGCTTCATATTTAACTCCATGTTAAAAAAAGTCCCTGGATAAGGGAGTGTTATTTACACAAAAGCACTTCTGTTGGAATTTAAACGCCCAACATACACGATTCCATAACAGTCAATTATTTATTAGCACTAATATAATAATATTAGATGCCAATAGAATTGCCGCCTGGTTTTATATATTTATAAAATAAATATCATTACAACCAATAATCAAGGTCGATAGAGTATTTTTATATTTCCAGAGGTTATTCTGTAACCTTTCCCAGAGATTCGCTCAATCATATTCTCGTCAACACCAGCCAGCATCAAATTTTGTTTCAAGGCTGATATCACCTGCACTAATCTGGAATGTGAAGAGCTCAATCCATTTTTATCCCAGACATGATGCATAATTTCATTATCGGTAATAATTTCTTTCTGATGTTGCATCAGAAGAAAGAATAAAAGATTAGACATAGTACTACGCAAAGCAATAGGGCCAGCTCCCTGTAAATGACTAGAAATATTAACAACCTTAAGCGGGTTGTCGAAACAAAAAATGGCATCATCAATCAGAAAACCAAAAACAGAGAATGACATTCACATATCCTCATATAATCATCCTTAATTATATATTAAGTGAATATAAAAACTTTCCTGGCACGGCCTAATAATAATCTTATGTCCTGGAATGATTATAATCCTAATATTAAAAAAACCTCAAGAAGCATCAATTTAAGTGGAAAAGACAGATTTAAACAAAAAGTGCAGCATAAAAAACTAATACATAGCAAAAAAACAAAGCAAAAAAACCAAAACACTTAAAGAATAATCTTAAGAATCTAACGCCAAACATTAAAAATATAAAACTTTATTTTAAATAAAATCAGAATAAAAAACCATTTATGGAAAATAAAACATTAAAAACAATAAATTACAAATACATTAAATATCATGAAAAAAGTATGAACTAAATTCATTTTATGTAACAAAAACAAAAAGCATTCACAATCACAATTGTTTATTGATTAAATATATTTATTATTTATCAAAAATAGGCATTCTCTTACACAATATTATTTTAGGGGGAATAAACCCAAAAATGCCCCCTTTCATTTTCAACGAAAAGTTAAATACAAAAGTATTATGACTACGCAAAAATAGGGATCACTCCGTCATCACAAACCGCGTCGGTGCAAAGCAATTCAAAATACGATGCACCAGAAAGACCATCGTCAGCGTCGCCAGCAACGCGACGGTCACCGACGTGATGCGGTACAGGTCGCTGAATACCAGATCCTGGTCCGGATGCAGATTCTGACCAAACATAATGCCGATGGTGGTGATACTGGCAAAGCCCACGCCAGCGCCCACCTTCTCCATCACGTGCAGGCGAGCGCTAAAGGCCAGACCGAGGCCAATCAGCGGCATCATCAGCACCATATGATTGCTGAAATTATAGATAACCAACTGCACCAGCAGAATATAGAGACAGGCCATCACCACGCCCACCACACGCCAGATCGAGCTAATCACCGCGCCGCGATAGTGCATCGGGAAGAGAATCAAAATCCCCGCCATCAGCGCCGACAGGGAATCACTCAAATCGCAGACCTGGAAGATAACAAAGATCATCGTCGCCACGGTGCCGGAGAGCAGCGATTCATGGCGAATACGCGCGGCATCTTTTTCAATACGCGGCGGCGGCTTGCGCGGTTCGACATCCGGGATGAAATAATTGAGCAATGCGCTGAGCGCCACCGCCATCACGCAGGCCTCCATGTTGGAGAACATCAGCGTGTGCCAGTTGCTGGTGGGATAGCTCATAAAGTTGAGCATCGTGCTCTGACACACCACGCCCATCGAGCCCAACAGAAACAGCGGCCCCTGGCTCATAAAGCGAAAACGCATCACGTACAGGCCAAATACCACCAGCGTCATGATCACCGGCCACTGCGAAAGATAACCGACGATCAGTACCATTTCGACGCAGTTTACCGCCGCACTAAACACAAACTGCCGCGCCACATGGCGGTTAAACACCGGCACCAGCGACAGAAGCATCAGCGGGTAAACCACAAAAAAGACACCGTACTGCACGTCGTAGAAAGTCGAAATGCTCAGCGCGATAGTTCCGGCGACGGCGATGCGCAGCGTCTGGCGAAAATCATTCGCCGTATAAACGATATTGCCATGCGGGGTGAAGACCCGCGCCAGGGTGTTAATAGACATAATGCAGCAGGCTCACCAGATGGATCTGCACGCCAGCAAAGGTGCGGGCAAACGGACCATCGCTATTGTAGAGTTGCACCGTGGCGCGCGCGCCGGTGGGCAGCGGCTTGTCCAGCGGCTCATCGAGCGCCACGTGGATGCGCATGCGCTGGGCATCACGCACCCAGCGGGTGGACTGCTCCGGCTGCGACAGCTGGCCGTTGACCTCTTCCTGCCCGGCCAGAATACCGGCATCGCTGCTGGTGACGTGCGCTTTAAAGACCTTACCCGGCAGCGCATCAAACACCACCGCCGCATCGGTATTCACGCCGGTGTGGCGCAGGCTCTTCTCACGAAAATCAGCGACGATATCGGTGTGATTGCTCACCAGCGCCAGCAACGGCGTGGCGGCAGTGGCGTACAGTCCGGGATTGAGCTGAAGGTTGCTTACCATGCCGTCGGTTTCGGCGCGGACCTGCGTCCAGCCGAGGTTAAGCTGCGCTTCTTCCAGCGCGTTGCGATATTTTTGCAGCGTCACGTTACGCGCATCATCGCGTTCGCCGCGCTGGATCAGCAGGTTCTGGATGCTGGCGTTGAGCGCGCTGACCGACTGTTCGCTGGTTTGCCAGGTGGTGCGCACCTTATCCAGGTCCGACTGCGAGACGTTCTGCATGGTGCTCAGCCGCTGATAACGGTCGAGGGTAACCTTGTCGTTGCGCGCGGTGTACTGGGCGGTGCGCAGATTGGCGCGGGCAGAAGCGATCTGCGCATCCAACTGCTGGTTGCTCAGCTTCGCCTGCTCAAAGGCGATTTGCGCGGCTTCCACTTTGTTGGTAAACGGCGCCGGGTCCAGCTCATAGAGCAGGTCGCCCTTCTTCACCAGGCTGTTGTTATGCACATAGACATGGGAGACATAGCCGGAGACGCGCGAGGATACCGGCGTCACTACGCGCATCACGGTGGAGTCCGGGGTGAGCGGGATCCAGATATCGGCAACGATAAACCAGGCGAATATCGCCAGGAACGCGGCAATACTCACCCTTACCCAACGGGCAAACTTCTGTTCAGGGGTCATCATAGTTTTTTAGATCTTATTATCTTCTTCGCGGATAGTCCGCAGATTGCAGGCGATTTGATTTAGGGTGGCGCTGAAGGTGGCGAGTTCTGCTTCGGGAATGGTTCGGGTGACGCGATTTTGATAAGTCTCAATCACGCGGTTCAGCTCTTCCAGCCTCGATTGGCCTTCCGCCGTCAGCGTCAGCAGGCGTATGCGTTTGTCATAAGGCGATGTGGAACGCAGCAGATAGCCCTGCTTTTCCAGCTGCGTGAGGGTGCGCATCAGCGGCGGCAGTTCAATGCCCTGCACCTCCGCCAGCTCGCTGACCGAGACGTTATCCCCCAACTGATGCAGTTGCATCAGCACCGTCCAGCTTGACTGGGTCAGGCCGGTGTCGGTAATGGCAGAATCAATAATCGCGCGCCACTGGCGCACCACCATCGCCATGCGCATCCCCATCGGGCGGCGGGCAAACAGGTCGTCTTCGGTCATCTCTTTTCCTCACTTAACGGTAAGGAAAATAATACTTATCACGGTAACTATCAAGAAACAAAGGATAGAGAAGCATGAAATGATAAATTCTGTGAATGTAAATTCCCAATGGAGTATCGGTTTGGTAGCCCGGACAGGCGCATCAAGCGCCGCCTCCGGGAAAACCCCGGTAGCGCTGACGCTTACCGGGGTTACAAACGCGCACGGGGTGAAAAACCGCACGTTTTAATTGATCTGATCCCGTCTTAATCCGACGTCTCTCAACTGTTCATCGCTCATTCGCTGCAAAACTCGTCGCGTTTGCATCCGAAGCCACCATTTTCTGATCGCTCGCCCTAAAAATATGAAGCCGATAAACGGCTGTTTTGCCCGGTTCTCATGAAATTCCATCCTCTGCCTCCTCGCCTTGCCAGAGGCTTTATCTTCGCGGATCCGGGACCAGACAATACAGATTCACAAAACACTTTTCTTTAACATACAGATTGATTAAAACGATATCTGCGTGCGGTTTTCACCGCCCATCTGTACTGGTTTATCCATCTGTATGGCGACAAAAAGGGATACAGCATGACTCGCTACCAACATCTGGCCAATTTGCTGGCTGAACGTATTGAACAAGGGCTGTATCGCCACGGCGAAAAGCTGCCCTCTGTGCGCAGCCTGAGTCAGGAGCACGGCGTTAGCATCAGCACCGTCCAGCAGGCTTATCAGACGCTGGAACAGCGCCAGCTGATCACCCCGCAGCCGCGATCCGGCTATTTCGTTGCCCCGCAAAAAGCCCAGCCGCCGGTACCGCCGATGTCGCGCCCGGTACAGCGACCGGTGGAGATAACCCAGTGGGATCAAGTGCTGAACATGCTCGACGCCCGCAATGACAAAACCATTATCCCGTTCGGCGGCGGGTCGCCGGACGTATCTCAGCCGAGTTTAAAACCGCTGTGGCGCGAGCTCAGCCGGGTGATCCAGCATAATATTATCGACGTGCTGAGCTACGATGAGCTGGCCGGACGCCGCGAACTGCGCGAGCAGATCGCCCGCCTGATGCTCGATGGCGGTTCCGTTGTTACCGCCGATGAGCTGGTGATCACCAGCGGCTGCCACAGCGCGCTGTCGCTAGCCCTGCTCGCGGTGTGCCAGCCCGGCGATATCGTGGCCGTTGAATCCCCTTGCTATTACGGCACCATGCAGATGCTGCGCGGCTTAGGGCTAAAAGCCATTGAGATCCCCACCGATCCGAACAGCGGGATCAGCGTCGAAGCCCTGGAGCTGGCGCTGGAGCAGTGGCCGATCAAAGGGGTCATTCTGGTGCCGAACTGCAACAATCCGCTGGGATTTATCATGCCGGACGCCCGCAAACGCGCCGTGCTGTGCCTCGCCCAGCGCCACGATATCGTGATTTTTGAGGATGATATTTACGGCGAGCTGGCGACCGACTACCCACGCCCGCGCACCATTCATTCATGGGATATCGACGGCCGGGTCATACTCTGTAGCTCGTTTACCAAAACCATCGCTCCCGGCCTGCGCATCGGCTGGGTCGCCCCGGGCCGCTACTACGACCGGCTTTTACAGATGAAATACGCCGCCAGCGGCACCAACGTCCCCTCAACTCAACTGGCGGCCTCCACCTTTATTCGCGAAGGCCACTATCACCGCCATGTGCGGCGAATGCGGCAGATTTACCAGCGCAATATGGAGATCTACACCTGCTGGCTGCGGGAATATTTTCCCTGCGGCATCTGCGTCACACGTCCAACCGGCGGCTTTATGCTGTGGGTCGAACTGCCCGAGCAGGTGGATATGGTCTGCGTCGCCAAACAGCTGTGCCGCATGAAGATCCAGGTCGCGCCGGGATCGCTGTTTTCGGCTTCAGGGAAGTATCGAAACTGCTTAAGGATCAACTGCGCCCTGCCGCCGATTGAGAAGCACCGGGAGGTGATGGTGCAGTTGGGGGATGCGGTGAAGGTGGCGATGGAGTAGGAGGCGGAGTGAAGCTGCGCAGACGGAGGCTACGGCTTCCCCGCCGTCTGCGGACCGGTAGCCCGGACAAGGCGCGTCAAGCGCCGCCTCCGGGATTTTACTGGTCGTATACTCTTTAGCACTTGAAACATGTATGTCGCTGTTCTCATATCCACTTTCAAAAGAATAGAACAGACCACTGCAACAATAATGATGTAATGTACTCGCCGATGGATCGATTTAATATTTTCGTATTAGCCCACCCACGAAATCAAATCTATAGCTATGAAGCCATACTGATTATCTGAAATCCCTTTCTCTAAGAATGAGATTGATTTCCTGTAAAGCATCCAGCTGCCTCTTCTCAAAAGGAGTTGGCGTATTTGAGCCATAAATAGTAGCAAGACTGAAAACGCCCCCTGCTAATCCGGTCAAACCTGAGACAAGATCCCATTGACCATGAAAAAAATACCATCCCCCAGCAAACAGCATTAGAAGGCCGCATCCGGCCAAAATCTTTAAGACAATTGTTGACTTTCTATTCCTCTCTTTCCTCAAAATCTTTAATCGATGCTGCTCCTCTGAAATCAGCTCATCGTTATCACAGTAAATCAATAACTTAAATTCATTCTGTTTCGAATGATCATTAATAGTGACATCACCATTAATGTTACCGGAATTAAAATCTCGCATATTGTTCACCTTATCACGACTATTATTTATAGAATTCATTTCACCATTCTGCCTGACAAATTCCATCAAGCAATGTAAAAATAAATTTCGTGCCATTTCATATATCTTAAAAATATTTAACGCTATGTACAGATTTTTATATAAAATATAACCATAATCAATAATATTGATACCAGAGATTCAATCAAATGGTACAAGATCCGCAATTGCCCACTTCTTTCTTCATGTAATTCAAAAGGTAAATATCAACCCTTCTATGCAGGAGATAAAACGCTGGCGCTGGCGAAAGAGATGAAGGCCGTCGTGGATAACACGTCAAAGTACCCGGACTGGAGCAAGCGTGATGATATTAAGCCAAGCTGAAGGTGGAGATGATCCTGCTGCTGCACAAACACAAGTTCCCGCCGGTGGCGAATGATGATGTGTATATGGGCGTGCTGGCGCAGGCGGAGAATTTTAAACAGCATCATATTAACACACTGTATTAATGTTATTGCCGGATAGGTTTTGCTTATCCGGCATGGATTACCTACTCCGCCGTTTTAATTTCTGAATAAATACTTCCAGTAACGTCTTTATTATTGTCTATTTTTAGCTGGCTTTATTTTTATTTACTGGGTAGATTTACAGGTGTTATTTAGCGCGATATGGCCGTGCGGGAACACGGCCACATCGCTAATCACAATCCCTATTTAAGAGGAATAGAGACGATGACTGACGCCGATTCTATTGCAGAACTGATTAAACCTGTAGTGTTTCCTTCGACCTTACGCAGTTATACCGTGTCGTATGTGACGAATTATCCAAAACACGATCGCGTACCCGCGCTGATTTTAAAAGGTCAGTGGCTTGAGAAAGCGGGTTTTACCCCCGGCAGAAAGCTGGAGGTACGCGTTATGGACGAGTGTATTGTGCTCACCGCCAAAGTGATGGAGCCCACGCTCGAGGATGCGTTTCATCGTGTGCAGAATCTGTCAAAGCGCAAGCAGCAGCAAATCATGGAGCTGATCGCGATGGTGGAAAGCAGCAAGGGAACCTTCAGTTAACAGCCTAAACTGGCGGCCAGATATGGCCGCCACATGCATTACGCCCCGACTACGATAGCCAATATAAAACACGCTAATAATACCTCGTAAGAATATTAACGAATTGATTTATCAGCAAACATATATCGTTTATGTTTATAAAATCTTGCGTAATTGCCTTCCCGCCCTAATCCCGATACATTCACTTACTCCCCATAGGGGAAATTCTAAATATAAAAAACACAACAATTAAATCGGGATGAATGTCATGAAAATAACCAAAGACCAGGTGGTTTACACCATGTCGCGGGATAACGCCCCTGTCGCCACCGTAAATAGCGGTAGTGAGGTGCTGTTCGAAACCTGCGACTGCTTCTCTGATCAAATCACCTCTGCCGATGCCGTATTCAACGAGCTGGACTGGCAGCGTATTAATCCGGCGACCGGGCCGGTGTACGTTGAGGGTGCCGAGCCGGGCGATGCGCTTAAGGTTACGATCAAGCGTATTACCCTGACGGGTCAGCAAGCGGTGATGGTCACCGCGCCGCAGCTGGGTGTGATTGGCGACGAACTCGATGCCCCGAAGGTCACTATCGTTCCCATTGAAAACGACCAGGCCGTACTGCCCGGTAACGTGCGTGTTCCGCTCAATCCGATGGTTGGCGTGATCGGCGTCGCCCCGGCTGGCGAAGCCATCTCCTGCGGCACGCCGGATAGCCACGGCGGCAATATGGACTGCAAAATGATTACCGCAGGCAGCACGCTATGGTTGCCGGTCAACGTGCCCGGCGCGCTGTTCGGATTGGGGGATTTACACGCCGCAATGGGCGATGGCGAAGTCTCGGTCTGCGGCCTGGAAATCCCCGGTGAAGTGCTGGTGGAGCTGACGGTGGTCAAAAACCGTAAGCTGCCGCTGCCGATGCTCGAAAACAGCAAGACGCTCTTCACCCTTGCCTCTGCTCTGACACTTGATGAGGCCGCCGCGATGGCGACCCGCCATATGGCACATTTTATCGCGGATAACACATCCCTGACGCTGGCGGAAGCCATCAGCATCCTGAGCATCGCAGGCGATCTGCAAATCTGTCAGGTGGTCGATCCGCTGAAAACCTGTCGCTATGCCTTACCGAAATCAGTGGCTGAACAGCTCTCCCTGCGTATTGAAGGGGAGCAGGTATGAGCGTCGAACAGTTTGGCTATAAGCAGGAGCTACACCGGGCGCTGACGTTCCGTGACCTGCTGGTCTACGGCATGATTTTTATGGTGCCCATCGCCCCGTTTGGCGTCTTTGGCTACGTCTGGGACGGCGCGCAGGGAATGGTGGCGCTGGCCTACCTCATCGGCATGGTGGCGATGTTCTTTACCGCCATGAGCTACTGGTCGATGTCGCGCGCCTTCCCGGTTTCCGGTTCGGTGTACGCGTATGCCCAGCGCGGCATTCATCCCATTGTCGGCTTTTTTGCCGGTTGGCTGATCCTGCTGGACTATATTCTGGTGCCGTCGCTGCTCTATATCGTCAGCGCAGCCGCACTTGCGCCCATGCTGCCTGGCGTACCGGGCTGGCTGTGGATCGTCGGCTTTATCGCCATCAACAGCCTGATTAACCTGCGCGGCATTACCTTTACCGCTCGAGCCAATAACACGATTCTGATCGCCGAAATCGTGGTGCTGTCGGTGTTCGTCGTGCTGGGGCTGATCGCGCTCTATTCCGGCGCGGGCGCAGGCCATTTGACGCTCGACCCGCTCTATAACGCCGATAAGTTCAGCCTGCCGCTGGTGATGGGCGCGGTCTCTATCGCCGTCCTTTCTTTTCTGGGTTTCGATGGGATCTCCACGCTTTCGGAAGAAACGAAAGGCGGCGTCGATACCGTGGGCAAGGCTTCGCTGGGCGCATTGATGCTGGTGGGTTCGCTGTTTATCCTGCAAACCTGGATTGCCGCCGATCTGGCGCAGGGGATGACGTTCAGCAGCCTCGATACGGCTTTTTACGATACCGCTAATCTGGCGGGAGGCAACTGGCTGAAGTACGTCACCATGTGGTCAACGGTGATCTCCTGGGGGATTGCCAACGCGCTGGTGGCGCAGGCTGCCGTGTCGCGCATTCTGTTTGCGATGGCGCGTGATAAGCAGCTGCCGAAACTGCTGGCGAAAGTGCATCCGCGGCTGAAAACGCCTTACGTCAGCACCCTGTTTGTGGCGCTGATTTCCCTGGTTTCCGGCCTTTGGTTCTATGGTGATATCGACAATCTTAGCCGCCTGGTGAACTTCGGCGCATTAATGGGTTTCCTGGTGCTGCATATCGCCGTGATCAACCATTACATCATTCGCAATAAGTCACGCAATCTGGTGATGCACCTGCTGTTCCCGGTGGTGGGTCTGTGCATTATCGGCTTTGTTATCTATGAGATGGACGCTCAGGCGAAGGTACTCGGACTGAGCTGGCTGGCAGTGGGTGTCGTCTATTACGTCATGATGCGCCTGGTGCTCAAACGCAATATCGAACTAAATCTGGAAGGGTAGCCTCTCCCCGGCTCGCGCTGTGCTTAGCCGGGCTACGGGTTCGCAATCATCTGTGGACCGGTAGCCCGGACAGGCGCGTCAAGCGCCGCCTCCGGGGAACAACTCGCAATACGGCTTCAGGCTTTTAATGACATCACAATCTGCTGGCGCAGCCACCGATGCGCGGGGTCGCGGTGCCAGCGCTCGTGCCACAGCATCAGCATATCAAACCCGGCCACCGCCAGCGGCGGTTCGATCACCGTCAGGCCGCCTGCTCCACGCACCAGACGCTCGGGCAGCACCGCCACCAGCTCGCTATTGCGCAGCGTCTCCAACATAAACAGGAAATGTGGCACCGAAAGGACAACCCGCCGCGCCAGACCGAGGTTCGCCAGCGCGGTATCGGTCGCGGCGCTGAATCCCCCGCCGTCCGGCGAGACGATCACCTGATCCAGCTGGCAGAACTGCTCCAGACTTAACGCGGATTGCAGCGCCGGATGCCCCGCTCTGCCCGCCAGCACGTAGCGTTCGCGGAACAGCAAACGCTGATGCAACCCCGCTGGAGCGCCGTCATGAGTATGGAAAAACAGATCTACTTCATCGCGATCCGCCTGCTGAATCAACCGCGAGGGCTGTAGCTCGAACACCGCCAGACGGCTGGCCGGGGAAGCGGTGCGCAACGCGTTGAGCGCCGGCAGCAGAATCGCCGAGGCCATATAGTCCGTCGCCGCCACCCGCCAGGTTTGTGTCGCCGTCGCCGGGTCAAACGCCTGAACCGGCGCGACCGCCAGTTCCAGCGCCAGCAGCGCATCACGCAGCGGCCCGCGTAGTTCATCGGCGCGAGCGGTTGGCTGCATCCCACGCGGCCCCGGCAGCAGCAACGGATCAGAAAATATCTCACGCAATCTCGCCAGTTGAACGCTGACCGATGGCTGAGACAAATTCAGGCGTTGCGCCGCCCGGGTGACGTTATTTTCGCTGAGCAGCACGTCGAGGGTGCGCAGCAGGTTGAGGTCCAGACGCTGAATATTAATCATCACTATACCTGTCATTGAGGTAATTCATTTCTACTATAACGCCGTGCCCTCTACTCTGCAGCTCTCCATGACTCAGAGGTGATCTCAATGAAAGTGTTACTGATTTACGCCCATCCCGAACCACGTTCGCTTAACGGCGCGCTGAAAGATTTTGCCGTGCAGCATCTGCAAAAGGCCGGTCACGAAGTGCAGGTGTCCGATCTCTACGCCATGCGCTGGAAGGCAGGGTTTGATGCCGACGACAGCAGCGCTTTGCCGGTCGGAGATGCCTGGCGGGCAACGCGGGATTCACAGCAGGCGTTTGAACAAGGCACGCAAAGTGCGGATATCGTCGGCGAACAGGAGAAACTGCTGTGGGCCGATACGGTGATTTTTCAGTTCCCGCTGTGGTGGTTTTCCATGCCCGCCATTATGAAAGGCTGGATTGACCGGGTCTACGCTTACGGGTTTGCTTACGGCGTCGGCGAGCACAGCGAAACGCACTGGGGCGATCGCTACGGAGAAGGGACGTTCGCGGGCAAACGGGCGATGCTGATCGTCACCGCCGGAGGATGGGCGGAACACTACGCGCCGCGCGGGATTAACGGTCCTATCGACGATATTCTGTTCCCCATTCAGCACGGGATGCTGTTCTACCCCGGCTTTGCCGTGTTGCCGCCGCTGGTGTTTTACCGTACCGACAAACTCGATGAACAGCGCTTTAATACGCTGCGCGACGAACTGGCCCAGCGGCTGGATACCTTATCTGAAACCGCGCCAATTCCCTTCCGCCGCCAGAACCATGGCGACTACCTGATCCCTTCTCTGGCTCTGCGCCCGGAGCTGGCTCCGGGTGAGAGCGGTTTAGGCGTACATCTAGACCACAATTAATTTACACCCTAAATAATTAACACCGAAGGGACGAAGCCGCAGGCCGCGGATATTAGCATAAGCTGAAATCGGCCTGCGCCTGCGCTAGCTTTTTCGCAGCCTCCTGTAAAGGCTCGTGCAGCATCGACATTCGCCGTCCGGACTCCAGGCTAAAACGCTGTAGCTCCACCGCACCGTTCGTTAAGGCCGCTTCCAGCGCCACCCGTCTGGCCGCAAACTTCGCCTTCACCGCGTTTATATCGCCGGGCGATACCGCCTCGGCGGCGTTGAAGACAAAACGCCGATCGCAGCTTCTCTTCCAGTCCAGCACCGCCTGCGTCAGATGATTACCAAAACCTTTAACCTGTTGAACCCTGCGTTTGGTGACGTCCGCCGCTGTTTCAATGCCGAACGAAAGCAGCGCGGCCTTACGCGCAGCCCCAACGCCCGGGATCGGCGCGGATGCAATAAAGCACGTGGCGAGGAATTTCTCCCGTTGTCGTTCCCGCGCCGTCGCGTGCAAATCATCAATCTCTTTCTTTTCTGCCGTCGGCAGCCCGGTTAGCTCTTCTTTGCGCTGCATCAGCGCCGCGCGTTTGGCCATAAAACCTTCGGGGCCACAAGAGTGCTGCACCTGATTGACGAGCTGCCGATACTCATTTTCGGCAAGATCCATCGCCGTACGGCGCTGCTGTACTTCCTCTTTGCGCAACTGCCCCCCGAAATGTTTTACCCCCCAGACCGCCAAAGCACCACCAATCAGCGACCAAAGCCATCCTTGCGACATATAGAAAACTTTCATCGTCACAACCATTATTACGATGGCAATAAATGCCACCACAAATTGAGCGCCGGTAACTGCTTTTTTCCCTGGGATATTCTTCGGTAACGGGTGAGGAACCACCTGGTAATGCAAAGCAGAAGGGAGGTTCAACGGCGGTGGCGGCGATGCTGCCGTAATCGCCCCCAACACCCTGGCCATGACAAAATCGCCAGCCGATGTTCTGACGGTGACATTCAAATCGATAAAATAGCTCACCCCCTGATCTTCAAGCTCGCACCAAGGGCAGAGGGTTAAATGGCGAGGGAAAACATGCATTGCAGAGGCAGCGCATTTTCTTAATTGCTGGCGTAGCTCATCCAGCGCGCTAACCCACTGCTGCGCCGTCGGACGCCCTTTTTCAACCCCTTGTTCAGTGAACGCCAGATGAAACATAGAGGCCACCGACTGGGGAAGTATCGATATGGGAATCGAGCGCGGGGGCGGCCGAAAACCTCGCTGCTGGTTATCTTTGGCGTAAGCATAACGAAAATACGCAATATCCGACTCCAGCGCATTACCCACCTCTTTTAACAATGGGATACCGGAATAAGGGTGTCGACCGCCAAATAAAACATGAAAGATAAGCAGCGCCAGGCCGAAGTTATCGTGATTTGGCGTACGGCTAAAGCCGGAGAAGGAGGGTAACGATTGCAGCTCAGGCGGAGTAAAATGCGCCACGCCGACCTCACAAAGATACGATGTACCCTGTTCGTTGATCTGGAACGAATCACTGTCTATCAGAACAACCTTGCTGTCTTTTCCCACCATAAAGCTGTTTTGATTCACATCGCCGACAATATGCCCGTGATCGTGGATAGTCTCGAACGATGCGGCAATATTGCGCGCGACGTACAGCAAAAAATCCCATGCTGAATCGGGGTAATGCTGGCGACGATGCGCAGGGCTATACACCATATGAATCGGTTCTTTTCCTGCGACCTTAGGCATCAGGAAGCCCACAACCTTGCCGCCGCGTCCGGTGTGCAGGGTCGCCTGCGGCCAGGCAATATAATCCAACAGGCGATCGTCCGCCGTTGCAGCCATAAAGCTCAGCTTGGCCTGCTTCAGCACGTCTGGCGGCGAGTGATAAATCTTGGCGACGCTATCGCGAAACTCCTTTACCTCAAATACCGCGCCTTCACCGCCCTTGCCTAACTCCCTTCCCAGGGTCACCGAATCGTTGGCTGATGTATATAAGTGTTCTTTCATTGTACCCATAACGCCAGCGCCAGCGTTTTATCATCATCCGTGCGTTCATTAACCGACGGGCTACCCAAAAACTCGACCAACAGAGCCGGTAACATCTCTGCCTGCTGCGGAGAAACGCTGGCCATCACCTTGAAAAATGGCGTAAAGAACGGCTCATGGGGGGTATTGTCCGTAAGATTAAGCGCCAGTCGCTGGATGCCGTCGGTAAACGCCGCGACCTTCAGCGCCCGCGCAGGCATGAAATGCGTCTCCAGTACGTTAACCGCATCGTCATCCGTCACAAACCAGGTCATATTGGCATACTCGCCGGTCATCGGTACTAGCGGAACCTCCATCCCTTCGCCGCAATCCACAGCCACGCCGCCGTCACCAATCTGCATAATTAGCGTACCGTTTTCCATAGAGAGTACGCCCAAAAAGGTGCAGGCATAATCGCGCGCCGTCAGCGGATGAACGGCTGCCGCCAGTATTCGTGCTTTTATTGCCTGCACGATATCAACGGCTAAGGCTTCATTAAGCTCAAACGCATCCTGCCGCACGCTGTCCGCCAGCCAGGCCGCCGCGGCTTCAACAGCCAGTTCAGCCCCTTCGCCACCCCGCAGCGCGCTACCGGCACCGTCGGAGACAAACAGTGAAAGCAGCGGCTGCCCATTGTTGAGCGTATCGACCCCTGCCAGGCAACGATCCTGACAAGGGGTTTGCGTGCTGAGATGAGAGGTACCCACCTCGGAACCATAAACCAGACGCCAACTCACACCGACGCCCAGCCTTTTGGCGATTCAAGCGCGACTTCGGTTCCCGGCGTCGATCGGGAAACGGAACGCAGCGAGCTGGAAAGCCAGCTAAACAGTTCACGAAACTGCAGCCCTTGCAACGATAGCGGCTGGCGAACGCTAATTTTCGCCAGCGTGTGCATATCTGCGCTCTGGACGCCAATGGAGAAAAATGCGAACTTTTTGGCCGCCTCGCCTTCACTCACCATCGCCGCCGCCGACTGCCAGCTATCTGTCGGCCCGCCGTCTGTTATCAGAAAAACCCATGGGCGATAATATGAAATGCCGTTGGCGCGGTACTCGCGTTTACGCTCTTCAACCATATTGAGCGCCTGAGTGATGGCCGCCCCCATTGGCGTATCGCCCTGCGCGTAGAGAATCGGCGGGAAGAAGTTTTCCGCGCTAGTGAACGGTTGTTCCACTTTTACCGGGCCAAACGTCACAATGCTCAAATCTACGCGTTTCATTGCCAACGCATCTGAAAGCAGCTCATCACGAAAGGTCATCAGACCGGCATTGAGTTCATTGATAGGGCGGCCGTTCATCGAGCCGGAGACGTCCAGCAGCAGCACGCACGGGCAGCGAGGCTCCGGGTTACTGGCAAAATCGCTGGTTCCAAAGGTAATTTGTTCGCTCATGAGAATTCCTTTCTTATTTGAGTGGTGTCATCACAACGCGGTGGATAATCCATCCTGTACCTAACGTTGTCAGAGGTGATAATAACCTGGGGAATTAAAAAACAGTAAGTAATAACTGGGTTAGCGCAGAGCAAGCGGACGAAGAATACCAGCACAATTCATAAGGTGAATTGTGAGCCTCCACGCAATAACCGAATCCAGTCCCACCGCGCCTCTTCGCATATTGATAGCGATCAACAATAATCATACCGTCTGGTCGGTATGATTCGGGCCATGAACACAGAAGCCCAACATCGAAAAAAAGATCCCGTTCGTTTGCATAAGCAACTGCTGGAATCAGCGGCCACCATTGCCGGTCGGGACGGCATCGCCGCTCTCTCGCTGAACGCCGTTGCGCGCGAGGCGGGAGTGAGTAAAGGCGGTCTACTGCACCATTTTCCCAACAAACAGGCGCTGATTTTTGCCCTATTTGCTCGTCTGCTGGCGATTATGGAAGAGGCAATCGCCGAGCTGATGGCTGCGGATAATATCTCTTATGGCCGCTTTACCCGTGCCTATCTGCGCTATCTGTCAGCCCCTGAGCTGACCGACACCCAGGAGAGCCGCCAGTTAATGGTGCTGTCGCTGGCCATGCCGGACGAACCGGTACTGCGAAAATGCTGGCGCGACTGGATGCTGGACCATCTGGCGAAAGGCGATGAACTGGACAATAGCCATACCGGCACGCTGGTGCGCTACGCGGCGGACGGCATCTGGCTATCGGAGTTAACTGAGGGGCGCACGATGAGCGCCGGGCACAGGCAGTCGCTGGTCAGCGATCTGACAAAGATGACGCTTCCTGTGTGAACATATATACACTAAATAATTCGCGTTGCAGGAGGGCGGCAAGGGAGCGAATCCCTGGGAGCATAGATAACTATGTGACCAAGGTGAGCGAGCGCAGCCAACGCACCTGCAACGTGAAGTATGACGTGATAGATTGAGGCCACGATGCGCTATAACATCCATGGCCGTCTTATTTATGATGCAACGGACGGCACACTAACCCTACCTGGAAGCGATGAGGCGGACAGCCAGCTGTCAATTACCGCCAACGCGCTGCTGTGGTTTTTCCTGCGCCATACCGACGTGGTCAGCCGCGACGAAGTGCTCAAAAAAGTCTGGGATGATAACGGGTTAACCTCATCCAATAGTAATCTCAATCAGTATCTGAGCATGCTGCGTAAAACCTTCCGCCACTACGATATCGACAACATTATTGTCACCGTGTCGCGCGGCCTGCTGCAGCTCAACCCGGATCTCACCATCGAGATGCTGGACGCTATCCCTGACCCAGCACCGCCGCTCGCTATCGATCCTGAGCCAGACCAAACCATCGTGCCGCCAGAACAAAAGCCTTTTTCCACGCGGCACGCGCGCGGTACCTGCTGGTATCTCGCCGGAGGCTGCCTGCTGACCATCGCCCTGTTGCTGGTGGTGTGTAGTTTTCTTGGCACCAGCGAGTCGCGCCCCATCATGCTAACGCAAATGAGCCACAGCCAGTGCGAGCTGCTGGCTAGCGATGAGATGCTGCGCTCCGTTGCCGGAACCGCCTATGGCAAGAATTTTGATACCGTACGCCAGCGCCTGAAGCTGGAGTGCAAGCCCGGCGAACGCTTCGTCTTCTTTTACGGCGACCGGCTGGAAACCAACGGCCTGGGCCGTGTATTCCTCGCCCACTGCGCGATGCACGAAGATAACCCGTTCAGCTACTGCGATAACTATTTTTACTATTCATGGAAGCCGCAATGAGAATCGCCCCTCTCCCCTTTTTCGCTCTCTCCAGCCTGGTGTTTATTGCCGCCACTGGGTTCTGTGCCTGGAAGCTGCTGCCCGTAGACAATGGCGGGATCATGAGCTGCTCCACGAAGGCGATAATGCGTTTTGAGAATATGGAAAAAGAGAACGTTAACGGCAATATCCATTTTAATTTTGCCGCCAACGGTAAAGGCTCGATGGTGGTTGAAGGCTACACCGATTCCGCCGCCGGCTGGCTCTATCTCCAGCGCTACGTTAAATTCAGCTACACCAGCAAGCGCATCTCCACCACCGAGCGCCACTACCGCATCAGCAAGTGGGAATCCAGCGCCTCGTCCATCGATGAGTCACCGGACGTTATCTTCGACTACTTTATGCGTGAGATGTCGGACAGCCACGATGGCCTGTTCCTCAACGCCCAGAAGCTCAATGAGAAAGCGATTCTGCTCAGTTCTATTAACTCGCCGCTCTACGTCTGCACGCTGAAGTCCGGCAGCAAACTTGATTAAGCTCACAGTCTCTTTTTTCCTGCACCGCCTCTCCCACTAAAACCGCACTTTTTGCATTTAGCCTCACCGCCAAAACACGATCTTTCCCGCACTTCACGAATGGTTAAATTACCCCTTCGCCGCAATAAATTATCAACTTATTAACATCTATTCGCGCGAAGCTAAATGGTGAAATATGCACCGATTCGCCAGCCCAATCCCTTCCTCAACATCAGCATAAATAGATAAATGCGAACCTCACCCAACCTAAATCACAGAGTAAAAAACTAAAAATAACCATCTGACGGATTTAAATTTCACTTCGCCGCCCACTCCCTATAGTGAACCCCGAACACCGCTTCCGCGTCCTGACGCCGTTACGCGGACGGTTTTCCCGAATCACAAAACCTGTTCTGGAGGAGAAAACATGGGTGATGCATTAGGGCTTATCGAAACCAAAGGTCTGGTGGCCTGTATTGCCGCAGCGGATGCCATGTGCAAATCCGCCAACGTCGAGCTGATTAGCTATGAAAACATCGGCTCCGGTCTGGTCACCGTGATGGTGAAGGGCGACGTCGGCGCGGTGAAAGCAGCAATAGATTCCGGTGTGGAATCCGCGCAGCGCATAGGGGAAGTGGTGACGTCGCTGGTGATTGCGCGTCCACATAACGACATCAACAAAATTGTCATTAAACACAGGGCTTAAGGCCAGGAGAACGCAAATGGGTGATGCATTAGGTTTGATTGAAACCAAAGGCCTGGTGGCCTGCATTGAAGCGGCAGATGCGATGTGCAAAGCCGCCAACGTTGAGCTGATTGGCTATGAAAACGTCGGTTCCGGCCTCGTCACCGCGATGGTGAAAGGCGACGTCGGCGCGGTGAAAGCGGCGGTCGATTCCGGCGTGGAATCAGCGCAGCGCATCGGCGAAGTGGTGACCTCACTGGTTATCGCCCGCCCGCATAACGACATCAACAAAATCGTCTCGCATTACAAAATGGCCGAATAACCGGAGAAAACCTGATGAAAGAAGCACTAGGGCTTATCGAAACCAAAGGTCTGGTGGCCTGTATCGAAGCGGCAGATGCGATGTGCAAAGCCGCCAACGTCGAGCTGATTGGCTATGAAAACGTCGGTTCTGGCCTCGTCACCGCGATGGTGAAAGGCGACGTCGGCGCGGTAAATGCCGCCGTGGACTCCGGCGTGGAAGCGGCGAAACGCATTGGCGAAGTCGTCACCTCTCGCGTCATCGCGCGACCGCATAACGATATCGAAAAAATCGCGTCGCAGCACAAAGCATGACCTGACAGGGCGCGCCCCGTCTCCACTCTTTTAGTCTGATGAAGGATAGACTCATGATTGAACTGGATAACGATTTGCAGTCCCGGCAAAACGCCCGGGAGCTGGTGCGCAATGCCAAAAAGGCGCAGGCGATTCTGGCCACCTTTTCGCAGCAGCAAATCGACGCCATCGTGAAGAACGTGGCCCAGGAAGCGGCGCATCATGCCGAAGCGCTGGCGAAAATGGCCGCGGAAGAGACCGGTTTTGGCAACTGGCAGGACAAAGTGCTGAAGAACCGCTTCGCCTCGCTGCGCGTTTACGACGCAATCAAAGATATGAAGACCGTCGGCATCATTCATGACGATCAAGTGCAAAAGGTGATGGACGTGGGCGTGCCGCTGGGGGTGATTTGTGCGCTTGTGCCGTCCACCAACCCGACATCCACTGTTATCTACAAAACGCTGATTGCCCTGAAAGCCGGTAACGCCATTATCTTCTCGCCGCATCCGGGCGCACGCCAGTGCAGCTGGAAAGCGATTGAGATTGTTAAACGCGCCGCCGAAGCGGCGGGCGCTCCGGCAGGCAGCGTCGACGCTATTAGTCAGCTGACCCTCGAAGCCACTTCAGAACTGATGCACAGCAAAGACGTGTCGCTGATTCTGGCCACCGGCGGTGAAGGCATGGTGCGCGCGGCTTACGCCTCTGGCACCCCAACCATCAGCGGCGGTCCGGGTAACGGCCCGGCGTTTATCGAACGCAGTGCTGATATTCACCATGCGGTGAAAGATATCATCACCAGCAAAACCTTCGATAACGGCGTGATCTGCGCCTCCGAGCAGTCAATCATCGTCGAACGCTGCATTTACGACGACGTTCACCGCGAGCTGGAAGCCCAGGGCGCGTACTTTATGAACGAAAGCGAAGCGGCGAAAATGGCGGCCCTGCTGCTACGTCCGAACGGCGCGATCAACCCGAAAACGGTTGGCAAAACCGCGCTGTATCTGAGCCAGATGGCCGGATTCTGCGTTCCGGCCAGCACCCGCGTGCTGATTGCCGAGCAGACCACGGTATCGCACTCCAACCCCTACTCGCGGGAAAAACTGTGCCCGGTCCTCGGCCTGTACGTGGAAGAAGACTGGAAAGCGGCCTGTCACCGCGTGGTGGAATTACTGACCAACGAAGGCCTCGGCCACACGCTGGTGATCCACACCCGCAACCAGGACGTTATCCGCCAGTTCTGCCTCGAAAAACCGGTTAACCGCATCCTGATTAACACCCCGGCGGCCCTCGGCGGTATCGGCGCGACCACCAATATTACTCCGGCCCTGACTCTGGGCTGCGGCGCGGTAGGCGGCGGTTCCAGCTCCGACAACGTCGGACCGATGAATCTGCTCAACATCCGCAAAGTGGGCTACGGCGTGCGCTCCATTGATGAACTGCGCGCCCCGAGCAGCCGCCCGGAACCGCAGCCCACCATCGTCAACCCAACGGATAACCCGAACCGCAGCATCTTTGATGACGATCGCTTTAACTCCCCGGCAGCAGCAGCGCCAGTGGCTCACGCTACCAGCAGCGCGGATGACCGTTTTGCTACCGCAGCGACCGCTGGCGCAGACAGCGAGATCAACGAGCAAAACGTGGAGCGCGTCATTCGCCAGGTGCTGGAACGCCTTGGCAAGTAACACATTGATATAAGGCGATAAAAACAATGATTCTCGCAAAGGTAGTTGGACATGTCGTCGCCACGCAGAAGTGCGATGAGCTACGCGGAAGCAACCTGCTGCTGATCAGCAAATTAGATGATGACCAGCAGCCGATGAAAGACCAGACCTGGGTTGCCGTTGATAGCGTCGGTGCCGGTATGCACGACATCGTGCTGGCGGAAGAGTATCTGGCGCTCAACAAAGACCGCTACAAGGCCATGTCGGTGGTTGCCATTGTCGAGAACGTGTTTCGGGACGCTTAAGGAGTCAATAGCCAATGAGTGAATTTTTGCTGAAACCGCGGATCCGCTTTGGTCAGGACGCGCTTTCCATCCTGAACGAGCTGCCCGCCCGCAACGTGCTGCTGGTTACCGACCAGGCGATGGTCAAATTTGGCCTCGCCGATCGCGTCACGCAGATCTTGCGCTCACGCGGCATCGCCTCCCAGATCTGGGGCGACGTGGTCGCCGACCCGGATATCGCCACCGTGGTGCGCGGGATGAAGCGGATGGATAACAGCTATCCGGATCTGGTTATCGCACTGGGCGGCGGTTCGGTGATTGATGCAGCCAAAGCGGTTATTTTCGCCCTGGCGCAAACCCGTCCGGACGCTCACCGCGAGCCGCCTTGCTTCGTGGCGATCCCCACCACCAGCGGCACCGGTTCGGAAGTCACCGCCTTTTCGGTAGTGAAGGCCCACGCCGAGAAGCTGGTGCTGGTGGACCCGTCGTTGCTGCCGGATATCGCTATTCTCGACCCGGCGCTGGTGGCCTCTGTGCCGCCCGCAATCACCGCCGATACCGGAATGGACGTGCTGTGCCATGCGCTGGAGGCCTATGTCTCCCGCGCCGCCAGTGACTTTTCCGATGCGCTGGCTGAAAAGGTGGTGCAGCAGGTGTTTCGCTACCTGCCGACCTGCTGGCGCAACGGTCACGATCTGCTGGCACGAGAAAAAATGCACAACGCCTCCTGCATGGCGGGCATGGCTTTCACCAACGCGTCACTCGGCATCACCCACAGCCTGGCCCACGCGCTCGGCGGTGTTTTCCGCGTACCGCATGGCCGTGCCAACGCGTTGCTGATGGCGGAAGTGGTGGCCTGGAATGCGGATTATCAAGGGCTGTGCGATACCGATGCCGCCCGCAAATACGCCCGATTAGCCCATCTGCTGGACCTGCCTGTGGCCACGACCCGCCAGGGCGTCACCAGCCTGCTGGTCGCCATTCAGGCGCTAAAAGACGAAATGACCATGCCGGTCGGCATTGGTGATACCGGTGTTGATGCGGCTGATTTTGACCGTCGTCTGGCAGAGATGGTCGGCCAGGCGCTGCGCGACAGCTGTACGCCGACGAACCCACGCGCGCCGGACGCTCACGCACTTACCGAACTCTATCGCCGGGCGTGGACCGGTAACGCCTGATAACAAGAACTGGAGAACCTTACCCATGGCACACTACAGCTTAACGCCGCGCGTCAAAGTGTTGGCAGAACGTTTACTCTCACAAAAAAGCACCCTGTGCACCGAACATGCCACCACGCTGAGCGCCCTTGATGGCGATATCGCGGGCATTCCCGCCGCCGTCAAACCCGCGCGCCGTTTCTATGAGCTGATGCGCCAATTGCCGCTGTGCATCAGCGCCGACGAACTGATCGTCGGCAACCAGACCCGTAAGCCGCACGGGGCGATTTTCCACGACGAAAGCGCCGCCCAGCGCCCTTCGGCATTCCAGTTCCTTAATCTTAGCAACGACCTGGATTCACCCGACTACAAACTGGTGGTCGAAAAAGGCGTGCTGGCGATTAAACACCAACTGGAAGAGAAAACCCGCGCGCTGGGCAGCGCGGTCAGCCGCAGCGGCATGGACGAAGTCAACGGCTGTCGTGCAGCGATTTACGCCTGCGACGCGCTGATGGCGCTGGCGCAAAACCTGGCCAATAGCGCCGAAACGCTCGCTGCCAGCGAAACCAACGCTTACCGCAAGGCGGAGTTGTTAGAGAGCGCAGCTATTCTGCACCACGTTCCGGCTCACCCGGCGCGCAGTTTCAAAGAAGCCTGCCAGGCGTTCTACCTGTTCCAACTGGCGCTCCAGTTGGACAACGGCAGCTACGCGGTCAACCCGGAAGGGGCCGACAAAGCCCTGCTGCCTTACTACCAGCACGATATCAACAGCGGTGCGCTGTCTCAGCAGCAGGCGTATGAAATCGTCGAGTCTTTGTGGTTCAAATTGGCTGAACTGAGTGAAGTCCGCGCCGCCAGCGCCATCGACGGTTATCCGATGTTTGATGCCCTACTCCACGGCGCGAGCCTTGAGAATGCGCGCATCAACGAACTCTCCGATATGTTCCTCAGCGCGCAGCACAACCTGAGCGCCCTACATCTGCCGGTGCGTCTGTTCAGCGGCGCGAAGCCCGTTTGTGCCGCGCCGTTTGCCGCCTGTAGCGAAACGCCAGCGGCAGAAGGTTTAACCCCGCGTATGCAGCGTCTGCGCAACCACTACCTGACCGTACGGCCGAGCGTTTCTATTTACCGCGCGCTGGCCTTTACCGAAGTGGTGAAAGCCAACCCAGGGATGCCAACCATTCTGCTGCGCGCCAAAGCGTTCCGTCACGCCTGCGAAACCGCGCCAATTCTGATTCAGGACGACGAGCTGATCGTCGGCCATCCATGCGGCAAGCCGCGTGCAGGCGCGTTCTCGCCGGATATCGCCTGGCGCTGGGTACGCGACGAGCTCGACACCATGAGCACCCGTCCACAGGATCCGTTTGAAATCAGCGAAGCCGACAAAAAGACCATCCGCGAAGAGATCGTGCCGTTCTGGGAAGGCCGTTCGCTGGATGAGATCTGTGAAGCACAGTACCGTGAAGCGGGCGTGTGGTCATTTAGCGGCGAAACCTTCGTCAGCGACCTCTCCTATCACCAGATCAACGGCGGCGGCGACACCTGCCCGGGCTACGACGTGCTGCTGTTCACCAAAGGGATGAACGGCATTAAAGCCGATGCCGAGGCGCATCTCGCCAGCCTTAGCATGGAAAACCCGGAAGATATCGACCGCATTTACTACTACAAAGCGGCGATTGAAACCTGTGAAGGGGTGGTGAGCTACGCGCACCGCATCGCCGCGCGCGCCCGCGAACTGGCAGCCGTAGAGCAGAACGCCCAGCGTCGCGCCGAACTGCTGACCATCGCCGAAGTGAACCAGAACGTCCCGGCTAATCCGCCGAAAACCTTGCAGGAAGCGCTGCAAAGTATCTGGACCGTGGAATCGCTGTTTGAAATTGAAGAGAACCAGACCGGCCTGTCGCTGGGTCGCGTTGACCAGTACTGCTACCCAATGTTTGAAGCCGATATTCGCGAAGGCCGCCTGACCCACGACAGCGCGCTGGAGATGATGCAGGCATTTATCATCAAATGTGCCGAACTGATGTGGATGTCCAGCGAGCTGGGCGCGAAATACTTCGCCGGATATCAGCCGTTTATCAACCTGACCGTTGGCGGCCAGAAGCGTTCCGGCGGTGATGCCTGTAACGACCTGACCTACCTGATTATGGACGCCGTGCGCTTTGTGAAAGTTTACCAGCCGTCGCTGGCCTGCCGTATTCACAACCAGTCGCCGCAGAAGTACATGGAAAAAATCGTCGATGTGGTGAAAGCGGGCATGGGTTTCCCGGCCTGTCACTTCGATGACTCGCATATCAAGATGATGCTGCGCAAAGGCTTCGATTTTGAAGACGCGCGCGACTACTGCCTGATGGGCTGCGTCGAGCCGCAAAAATCCGGCCGCATCTACCAGTGGACTTCTACCGGTTATACCCAGTGGCCGATTGCCATCGAGTTCGTCTTAAACCGTGGTCGCATGGTGTTGTTTGATAGCTATCAGGGGCTGGATACCGGCGACCTGCGTGACCTGCACACTTTCGAAGAGTTCGATGCGGCAGTGAAAAAGCAGATTGCCCATATTGTTCGCCTGTCAGCTATCGGTACGGTTATCAGCCAACGCGTACACCGCGACGTGGCACCGAAGCCGCTGATGTCGCTGCTGGTGGAAGGCTGTATGGAGCAAGGTAAAGACGTCGCCGCCGGTGGCGCGATGGTCAACCACGGGCCGGGGCTGATCTTCTCCGGGCTAGCAACTTATGTCGACTCCCTCGCCGCGATCCGCAAGCTGGTGTATGAAGATAAAAAATACACCCTTGAGCAGATGCGCGATGCGATGCTGGCCAACTTCGAAGGCTTTGAAGGCCTGCGCCGCGACTGCCTGAACGCGCCGAAATACGGTAACGATGATAACTACGTTGACCAGTACGCACTGGATATCACCGAGTGGACCGAGCGCGAGTGCCGCAAGTACCAGATGCTCTACTCGACCCTGAGCCACGGCACCCTGTCTATTTCCAACAACACGCCAATCGGTGAGCTGACCAACGCCACGCCGAACGGGCGTCTGGCGTGGATGCCGCTTTCTGACGGCATCAGCCCAACCCAGGGCGCAGATAAACAAGGCCCGACCGCCATCATCAAGTCGGTAAGCAAGATGAACGTGGAGACCATGAACATCGGCATGGTACACAACTTCAAGTTCCTCAAAGGCTTGCTGGATACCCCGGAAGGACGCCACGGCCTGATTACGCTGCTGCGCACCGCGTCGATTCTTGGCAACGGCCAGATGCAGTTCAGCTATGTCGATAATGAAGTGCTGAAAAAAGCGCAGCAGGAGCCGGAAAAATACCGCGACCTGATCGTCCGCGTGGCGGGCTATAGCGCCTACTTCGTCGAACTGTGCAAAGAAGTTCAGGACGAAATCATCAGCCGTACGGTGATTGAGAAGTTCTGATAAAAAACACGGACGTATTTGGACAAGGATGTCCCGATCGTATTTCTGGAGGTAAATGTGAGCGCAAAACAAGAATTAACCGGGCGAATTTTCAATATTCAGAAATATTCGATTTATGACGGTGATGGAATTCGCACGCTGGTTTTTTTTAAAGGCTGCAATATACGCTGCCCGTGGTGCGCCAACCCGGAAGGGCTGAATAGCCAGTTTCAGGTGATGTTTTCGCAGGATAAATGCATTAACTGCGGCGATTGCGTCAACGTCTGCCCGGTGGGTATTCATTATCGGGCGGAAGAAAATGGCGAAATGAAGCACTTCGTCAACCGCAATAAAGATTGCATCGGCTGTCGCAAGTGCGAAGAAATTTGCACCCAGAGCGCGCTGGATATTATGGGCAAAGATGTCACCGTCAGCGAGCTGATGGAAATCATCATGCAGGATTATGATTTTTATATCGCTTCCGGCGGTGGCGTCACCATCGGCGGCGGCGAGATGAGCCTGCAAACCGATTTTGCCGTCGCGCTATTTAGCGAATGCAAAAAGATGATGCTCAATACCGCTGTTGAAACCCAGGGTACAACCCCGCTGGCTAATTATCAAAAGCTGGCGCCGGTAACCGATACCTTCCTGTTCGATATTAAGCAAATTAATAGCGAGCACCATAAAGCCTTATTTGGCATTGGCAACGAAGGGATTCGCCGCAATCTGGAATGGCTGGTTGATTCGGGCGCTAACGTGATTGTGCGGATGCCGCTGGTGCGCGGTTATAACGACTCATGGGAGGCCATTACCGGGGCCATTGATTATGTGCAGAAACTGGCGAAGCGCGGCAATATTCGCCGCATCGACATGCTGCCGTACCACCAACTAGGGCGTAAGAAATATGAGCGACTGGAGATGCCCTACCCCATTACCCAGGACCCGACTTATTCCGCCGAAGAGTTGAACCGGCTGGAAACGTTCTTCACGCAGTTTGATTTTGACATTCGCTTAGTTCGTCACTAAAGGAGCCGATAATGAAAAGTTTAGGCGTCATTGAAACGCGAGGGTTAGTCGCCGCCATACAAGCCGTGGACGCCGCCTGTAAAAGCGCAGGCGTGACCTGCATCGGCTACCGCAAAGTCGGTTCGGGGCTGGTGAGCGTCTGCTTTGAAGGGGAAATCAGCGCGATTCACACCGCCATCGAGCGCGGCATGGTTGTCGCCACTGCTATCGATCCGCAGGCCCGCTCTCTGGTGATCGCTCGCCCTGAGCGCTGCGTGGTCGAAGCCCTGAGCAGTTTAAAAGGCCACCCGCCGCGCGCTGAGGCCAAAGTCGACGCACCGGTTGAAATTAAAGATGAAGTCGGAGCTGAAGCCGACGAGCCGCTCCCGGCGGAAAAAAAGGACGCGGAAGAACCCGTCGCCCCGCCCACAGCGCAGCCCGCACCGGTCCCGTCGGAAGATAAAAACCCGGCGATGAGGAAAGGGAAGAAGGCATGATCGATACTCTGCTACATGAAAAAATCGCCGCCCGCCTGAGCCATGTTTCTCCGGCTATCCCGGTCGGCATCTCTAACCGCCACGTGCATCTGGCGCAGCAGGACGTCGAAGCTCTGTTCGGTAAGGGTTATGCCCTGACGCCGTTTAAGCCGCTGCGCCAACCGGGGCAGTTCGCCGCCCAGGAGTGCGTCACCGTGGTTGGTCCGAAAGGCTCACTGACTAACGTTCGCGTGCTCGGCCCGACGCGCCCGGTTTCGCAGCTGGAAATCTCCCGTGCCGACTGCTTTACCCTCGGCGTCAAGGCGCCGGTTCGCGAATCGGGTCAACTAGAGAACGCGGGCAGCGCATTGCTGATAGGCCCGGCAGGCCACGTCGAACTGCACTCTCAGGTGATCTGCGCCTGGCGGCATATTCATATGTCACCGCAGGACGCCCGCCAGTTGAATGTCGCTAACGGTCAAAAGGTCAGCGTGCGCAGCGACGGCGAGCGCCAGCTGACTTTCGATGAAGTGGTAGTGCGGGTGCGCGAAGACTTTGCGCTGGAGTTTCATATTGATACCGAAGAGGCCAACGCCGCCGGATTGAAAAACGGCGCGCAGGTCACGCTCATCGGTTAACGGAGGCCCGCCATGACTGACCAACAGATTGAATGCCTGGTTGAACGCATACTCCAACGCCTGAAACCGCCGGTACTGGTAATGGTGGCCGCCGCAACGGGATATCGGCATGCCATTAGTCAGCGGCTGGCGAGCTGCGGCGAAAGTCTGCATCTGGCGCTGGATAGCGGGATTGAAGACGGTGAGCAGTGGCAGGCTCTGGGTAAAACGCTGCCTGCGGCCGACTGGCAAGATACGCTGCCTTCGGTCCCGTACAAAGCGCTGCTGCTGCCGTTTCTCGATTATCCGCTGGCAGCAGATCTGGTGAATGGCTCCCTGCACAGCCCGCTTGCCCGGCGCGTGCATGATGCCCTGCTAAGCGGCCTGCCGGTGCTGGCGCTGCGCTACCATTGCGACCCCGCCAGCGAACTGAACCAGCTACTGGGCGCGCAGCCGAACTCTGCTTACGCCGGGCATATGCAGGCCACGCTTGCCCGCCTGGCGGACTGCGGCGTCACGCTGTGTACCATGAATGAGCTGCTGGAAAGACTGGCGTCAGGTAGCGAAGCAGCGCCGGTACTGACGAGTACCATGCGGCGTTATCTCACTGTCACAGACGTGGTGAATAATCCAGCGCTGGCTTCAACACCGCAAGCACAGCTGACCGATGCCGCGATCGATTTTTTAAAAAACAGAAAAAAAGAACCTTACCTTAAATAGTAAACCCGGAGTTTAACTTATGTCTTCAAAAACAAAGTGTTGGCTATGGATGTTGTTGGTTATTGTTTCCGAAACCTCAGCCACGTCCACCCTCAAAATGTTCGGTAGCAGTGAAGGTACCACCAAAATGCTGCTGCTCGGACTGCTGATTGTTCTCTATTGCACTTGCTACTACTCGCTATCACGGGCGGTAAAAGATATCCCTGTTGGCCTGGCCTACGCCACCTGGTCCGGCACCGGCATTCTGGTCGTTTCCACCCTGGGTATGGCTTTCTACGGTCAGCATCCGGACACCGCCGCCATTATCGGCATGGCAATCATCGCCAGCGGCATCGTGATCATGAACCTGTTTTCCAAAATGGGCAGCGAAGAGAGCGCGGAAGCGCCTGCTGAGCCGGTCGCTTCATCTATGGACAAAAAAGTCGCCAACTAACAGGAAAGGAAAAGCATATGTTTAATCTCGGATTTTTATGGCTGGCGCTGTCTATCGGCTCCGAAATCACCGGTACGTCAATGATCAAAAAGACCAATGGCTTTAGCAAGTTGGCCCCGTCGGTGCTGGTGATTTGCGCCTACGGTCTGTGCTATTTCGCCCTCACCCGCGCGATGAGCACCATTCCGGTGGGCGTTGCCTACTCGTTGTGGTGCGGCTTTGGCATCGTCGGCGTCACGATTTGCTCGATGATCCTGTATAAGCAAAAACCGGATATCCCGGCAATTATCGCGATGGTGCTGATTATTTCCGGCGGCATCATTATGAACGTCTTCTCCAGCATGTAAGCCCTCCCCGCGCCTTCATCTATTCCGGTGAAGGCGCAAAAAACCTCACAAAATAAGCCGTTATTAGCATAATAAAGAAACAAAAAACCATAGCCTGCTAATCAGATAAACAATACCGCTAAAAACACGACGAGGTTCAAAGTTTAAGACTACGCTTATCCATAAATAATATTTTGTGATTTTAATCGTGGTTATTTTCTCACTTTTCTTTATTTTTACTGCATCCCTTCACACACAGAGGACGATGTAATGACGCAAAAATCGATTTATCGCCTCATTGCCCAGGGTGGCCTGGACGACTGGTATAATTTGGATCATCGTATCTCCAACGACTTCCCGCGTTAATTCTCCGCTGCTGCCTGCTTCCTAAAATTTTATATCAACACTGCGTTTAGTCGCTATTTGTTGCGCCTGTCATTTGTCGCCGAATAGCCAAACGCGGCACAGCATTCCCATGGAGAAAATAAATGAAACGTATTCCTGAGCCATTCCGTATTAAAATGGTCGAAAACATTCGCATGACCACCTTTGATGATCGCGTCAAAGCCCTGGAAGAAGCGGGATATAACCCGTTTTTACTCAATAGCCAGGATGTTTATATCGATCTGCTGACCGACTCCGGTACCGGAGCAATGAGCGACCATCAGTGGGCTGGCCTGATGATGGGCGACGAGGCTTATGCCGGGTCGCGCAACTATCAGCACCTGTGCGAAAAGGTCAAAGAGATCATTGGCTATCCGTATACCATTCCGACCCACCAGGGGCGCGGCGCGGAGCAGATTCTGTTCCCAAGCCTGATTGCCCGCCGAAAGTCGGCGCATCCGGTATTTATTTCTAACTTCCACTTCGACACCACCGCCGCCCACGTTGAACTCAACGGCGCAAAAGCGATTAACGTGGTGACGCCAAAAGCCTTCGATACCACCTCGTGGTACGACTGGAAAGGTAATTTCGATATTGATTTGCTGAAGGCGACCATTGCCGAACACGGCGCGGAAAACGTCGCGGCGATTATTACTACCGTTACTTGTAATAGCTCAGGCGGACAGCCGGTATCTCTGGCCAATATGCGCGAGGTGTATCAAATTGCCCGCCAGAATAATATTCCGGTAGTGATCGACTCCGCCCGCTTCTGCGAAAACGCCTGGTTTATTAAACAGCGCGAAGAGGGCTACGCGGATAAATCGGTGAAAGAGATTATTCTCGAGATGTACCAATACGGCGATATGCTGACGATGTCCGCTAAGAAAGACCCGATGGTCAATATTGGCGGGCTGTGCTGCTTCCGCGATGATGAAGACTTATTTAACGAAGTGCGCATCCGCTGCGTGCCGATGGAAGGCTTCGTCACCTACGGCGGCCTGGCGGGGCGCGATATGGAAGCACTGGCTATCGGTCTGGAAGAGGGGACCAACGAGGATTATCTCGCGTACCGCATCAATCAGGTGGAGTACCTCGGCGAACGCCTGCGCGAAGGCGGCATTCCGATTCAGTATCCGACCGGCGGCCATGCCGTATTCGTCGATGCCAAACTGCTGTTGCCGCATATCCCGGCAGAGCAGTTCCCGGCGCACGCGTTGAATAACGAGCTGTACCTGGAAGCGGGTATTCGCAGCGTGGAAATCGGCTCCCTGCTGTTGGGCCGCGACCCGGAAACCGGTAAGCAGAAGGCGTCGCCGATGGAGCTGCTGCGCCTGACCATTCCTCGCCGCGTTTATACCAACGATCATATGGACTATATCGCTGATGCGCTGATTGCCGTTAAGTCCCGCGCCGCAACGATTAAGGGTCTGACCTTTACCTATGAACCGCCGGTACTGCGCCACTTCGTCGCCAGACTGAAACCGGTGAAATAACTCAAGCCCTCGGCGCTCTCGCAACGGGAGCGCCTTAAACTTCAAATAACGACTAATTAGCTCAATCACTCGGGTTGCGCTTGGGTAGCCGTTTGCCCGCAGCCCGTTACTTAGAGCCTATCCCAGTAGGCGTAATTGGCGCCGACAGTTTGAACACGGCCAGCGCGCAAGAACCGGAGCGTACACGTAGTACGTGAGGATGATTCGCTACGCTCACCCTTCGGGTCACCCTAAAGGGCGTTCAAAACTCTGCGAGTTTTGTCTGAGCACTGCCCAGGTTCAAAATGGCAAGCAAAATAGCCCTAATGGGATAGGCTCTTAATAGATAGCCACGTGAGGAATAACCTTATGGCTACATTATCAGTCTCAAAAGCGGTCTCAAAAAATACACCGTCGCTGATTGGCGGGGCGATGATCATCGGCGGTACCATTATTGGCGCAGGTATGTTCTCTTTACCGGTCGTCATGTCTGGATCCTGGTTTTTCTGGTCGCTGCTGGCGCTTATATTTACCTGGTTTTGTATGCTGCACTCCGGATTAATGATTCTGGAAGCAAACCTGAATTATCATATTGGTGCCAGCTTCGATACTATTACTAAAGATTTACTGGGTAACGGCTGGAATATTATTAATGGTCTCACCGTCGCCTTCGTATTATATATTTTGACCTACGCCTATATCTCCGCCAGCGGTTCGGTTATCCAACATACTTTTGCACAAATGAATCTCGCGGTACCGGCGCGCTTAGGCGGCCTGGCGTTCGCACTGGTGGTCGCCTTTATTGTCTGGCTGAGCACCAAAGCGGTAAGCCGGATGACCACTATCGTGCTGGGTGCCAAAATCCTCACCTTCTTTATGACCTTCGGCGGGCTGATGTGGCACGTCGAGCCCGCTATTTTATTTAACCGCATGGAAGCTAATGCGTCGTATCTGCCCTACGTGCTGATGACGCTGCCGTTCTGCCTGGCCTCATTTGGCTATCACGGTAACGTCCCCAGCCTGATGAAGTATTACGGTAAAGATCCGCTAATCATTCGTCGCTGCCTGCTGCTTGGTACGCTGATGGCGCTGGTGCTGTATATCATCTGGCTGGTCGGCACCATGGGCAATATTCCGCGCCCGGCGTTTATCGATATCGCCAACAAAGGCGGCAATATTGACGTGCTGGTGCAGACCCTAAGCGGCCTGCTGAACAGCTCCACGCTGGATTTACTGCTGACCGTATTCTCTAATTTCGCCGTCGCCAGTTCGTTTCTGGGCGTGACTCTCGGCCTGTTCGATTACCTGGCGGATCTGTTTAAGTTCGACGACAGCCCTCAGGGGCGTTTTAAAACCGCACTGGTCACCTTTGTGCCGCCGATTGTCGGTGGGCTGCTGTGGCCAAACGGGTTTATTTACGCCATCGGCTTCGCCGGCCTCGCCGCCACCGTGTGGGCTGCTATCGTTCCCGCTCTTCTGGCACGTGCCTCACGAAAACGGTTTGGTAGCCCGAACTATCGGGTATGGGGCGGCAATGCCATGATTATCCTGATTTTATGCTTCGGAGGCGCCAACGCGATAATTCATATCTTATCCAGTTTTAACCTGCTGCCGGTTTATCGCTAAATAAAAAACCGCTTTTACTGCCGCCGCTTTTCGTGGCAGGATAAAAAGATGAACAGAGACGTTGTCGTAACTCACCCTTGTCGTTGGTGGCTGCCTGCATAACAGGCGGCATGATTTAACGTTTCCCATATTCAGAGCCGCCGGAAGGCGGCTTTGTTGTTTCTGAGTGGCGCCTTTCGGCTTAATCACAGCATAAGGAGTCACTCATGAGTACGACACAAACTATTCTGACCGGCGACCGTCCAACCGGCCAGCTGCACCTCGGCCACTACGTCGGTTCCCTACGCCAGCGCGTGCAGCTCCAACATGACCACCAGCAATTTATCCTTGTTGCTGACCTGCAGGGGCTGACCGATAACGGCAGCAATCCGCAAAAAATCAGCAGTAACATCTTTGAAGTGATGGCGGATTATCTGGCGGTCGGCATCGATCCACAAAAGACGACCATCTGCCTGCAATCAGCCCTGCCGGCGCTGGCGGAACTCAGCGCGCTATATATGAATATCGTCACCGTCGCCCGCGTTGAGCGTAATCCGACGGTCAAAAATGAAATCGCCCAGAAAGGATTTTCTCGCTCGCTGCCGGTGGGCTTTCTGGCCTACCCCATCAGCCAGGCCGCTGATATCAGCGCCTTTAAAGCCGAGCTGGTGCCGGTGGGTGACGATCAGCTACCGATGATCGAACAGACCAACGAGATCGTGCACAAAATGAATAGCCTGACAACGGAGCCAGTATTGCGACACTGCAAGGCACTGCTCAGCGACGTCAGCCGCCTGCCGGGCATTGACGGCAATGCAAAAATGTCGAAATCACTGGGAAATACGCTCACGCTTTCGGCCAGCGAAGAGGAGATCCACCGCGCGGTCAGCGCCATGTACACCGATCCGAATCACCTGCGAGTTGCCGATCCGGGCCAGATAGAAGGTAACGTGGTCTTTACTTATCTCGACGCCTTTCATCCCGATAAAACGTTGGTTGCGGATATGAAAGCACACTATCAGCGTGGTGGTCTTGGGGACCGACAGTGCAAGAATGAGCTGGAGTCCTGTTTACAGGAGCTGCTGGCACCGATACGCGAACGCCGGGCGACCTATATTCAGGATAAAGGAATGCTGCTGGAACTACTGCGCCGGGGAAGCGAACAGGCGCACCAGTTGACTCAACAAACGCTGCATGAAGTAAAACGCGGTCTGGGGCTGCCGGTGCTGTTTTGAGAGTCAGAGATATCTTCGCAGGCTCCACGAGCTCACAGCCGGGTGCGGCTATCTCCCCGGTGGCGGCTGACGCGTTACCGGGGCTACGGGTTCCCAGCCGCCTGCGGACTGGTAGCCCGATGTGATGGACACCTCCCACCTTACGGCATCAGAACGTGCCAGACTGGAAGTGTTACCTGCAGTCCACAGGAGGAGGTGTCCACCATGAATATTAAACGTATCGGTCTTGACCTGGCAAAAAATGTCTTTCAGATCCATGCTGTGGATCACCATGAACATGTCGTCGTGCGGAAATCTCTCCGCCGCGCCCACATGCACGCTTATTTCTCTCAGCTGGCTCCCTGCACCATCGGGATTGAAGCCTGCGCATCATCCCACTACTGGTCCCGCGAACTCACCCGCATGGGGCATACCGTGCGCATTATTCCCCCGAAATTCGTCAAGCCTTACCTCAAAGGCAACAAGAATGATGCCAACGATGCCGAAGCCATCTGTGAAGCCATCAGCCGCCCCGCCATGCGCTTCGTCGCGGTTAAGACAGAGCGCCAGCAGACCCTTCAGGCGGAGCATCGCGTGCGGGCCAGAGTGATAAAAAGCCGCACGGCGCTGTGCAACGAGATACGGGGCTTTCTGGGCGAATTCGGCGTGGTGCTGCCGGTCGGCATCAGCCAGTTGCGTAAGGCGCTGCCGGAGATACTGTCACAGCAGGAGCAGTGGGATGACCGGTTTATGCGCCTGCTGTGCGAGCTGGCCGAAGAGCTGCGGATGCTGGATGACCGGGTGGCGGGGCATGACCGGCGGCTCGCAGAGGCGGCGCGGGAAGATATCTGCATCCAGCGGCTGATGAAAATAGAAGGTATCGGCGTGATAACCGCCAGCGCGATGGTGGCGTTGTTGGGTGACGCGACGCAGTTTAAGAACGGTCGGGAGATGGCGGCTTATGTGGGGCTGGTTCCCCGGCAGCACTCAAGCGGCGGTAAGCAGCAGCTGGGGCATATCAGCAAGCGGGGTGACAGCTACCTGCGTACGCTGGTCATCCACGGGGCACGGTCAGTTCTGAAGACATGTGCAGGCAAAGAAGACCGGCGGAGCCAGTGGCTGCAGTCGGTGGCGGAAAGACGGAACCGGAATATCGCGACGGTGGCGCTGGCGAACAAGAATGTGCGGATAGCGTGGGCGGTGATGAGTCGCGGAGAAGATTACCATGGCTCACGGGTCGCCGGTTAACCGACGCCCCGTGAGCCATGCAGTAAAAAGAGCAGTAACCCTGTCGTGAGATTGCGAAGCGATTTAGCGTGATGAGTAACCGGTAAGACCAGCACCTGAGAAATCCGGCCTGTCCGAAGGCTCCCTGCGAAGCAAAGCCGATAGCCCGAAAGGAAGCAGGTGCGCAGAACACATCATGGCCCGGGTACGACGGTACCGAACGAGAGGCCGGATATACGAACGCAACTTACCCTGGTGACTCACACAAAAAATAGCTTGCATCACGGGAGGTGTCCATATACGGACAGGCGCAACGCGCCGCCTCCGGGAAGAACTCAGCCGCTTAATTGCCGTCGCCTTCGTGCATCTTCACGCAGTTGCGCCCATCACGCTTGGCAACGTACAGCGCGCTGTCGGCGTCGCGCAGCAGCAGGTTGTAATCCGGATGACCGGTGTGGACGGCGTAGCCAATGCTGGCGGTGATCGAAATTTCGGTCTCGGCGCCGACGCTAAACGCCAGTTGGCTGATTTTTTTACGCAGCCGCTCGAGGATAGTAAAGGCTTCCGCCGCGCCGGTTTCCACCAGCACCAGCAGAAACTCCTCGCCGCCGTAGCGGAAAATGTAGTCACTGGAACGAATGTTATCGCTGAGCAGCTCCGCAACATGCTTGATCGCCCGGTCACCGACCATATGACCCCAGCTGTCGTTAATTTCTTTAAAGTGGTCAATATCAATAATCGCCACCGTCATCGGCAGCTCATACTCCATCGCCAGCGTCACTTCATGCTTAAGGACCACCGGCAGGTAGCGGCGATTCAACAGGCTGGTCAGCGTATCTTTGCCGCTTTGCATCTGCGACAGGCTGCTAAACAGAACCCCAAGCTGGCTACCAATCTGCTGACAATGGATATGGATACCCTGTAGCAGACTTTGCGTATTTTTATACTCTGAATCGTCTGCCGAAGATTTCCAGGCGGATAACAGGACATCTACCTTGCTAATTAAGTCGGCGATTTCCTGCATTTGCGGATTTTTATTAAAATAACGCACGCATTTATGGCGGAACCACAGACCAAATTCTGACTCAGATAATAACGCTCCGTTAATATCTGTCTTATTATCGCTGACGATATTAAAAATAGCGGTATTTTCCCACCCAGAGAGCGAAGCCTGCTGCTTACCATATTCCAATGGCACATTATCCATCAGGCTATACAGGCGATAAGCCTCTTCATTTTTCGTCGCACGGTAGTGCGATAGGGTATAGGCATGGCACATCATCTCGACCGCCATATTAATAGCCATGATGGCGTAGTAGATGGCGGCGACGCTGGTATCACGGTCAATCTCGCTATCGCGGATATTTTCAATCAGCCCGGCCTTAAGCTGCCGCGCGCCGCGCAGGACGGCCTCAGCCGGAATGCCAATTCGCGAATGGATGCTGCCAATCAGGTACTGCCGCTCCGCCAGCGCCTGCAGATTTTCCTTCTCGCTCATCAGGATATCTCTCACCCACCCAGCGAGCGAGCTACTTAGCCGCTCCTGGACTAAATCATAGGTAAGGTGCCTGGCGATGTCCGGATCCTGAAAAATAAAGTCATAAAAACGGGTCGCTAACGCCTCCGCCTGCTGATCGGCAATATTTTTAAGAACTGCCTTCACTTCCGGCGTCAGGCTGTCGTACAGCGGCAACCATTCCTTAAAAATAATGGAGATATATTTCTGGCTTTCATCTTTCATTTGAATAAAGCGCTCGCCTGGCGTTAGTGTATTTTCAGGGCCGAAGATCATACAACAGTTCTCCTGGAGCAACCAGATTAAAAATGCGACAGCCCCCCACCAATAATATCCTCTGGTTATTAGCATTGAGAAATGGCTTATAAGTATGATGATTTAATGAAGAACGATGAAGGTTGTATGAGCAAGGCCCGCAGCATTAAACCCAATAAGCATCATGGGTAATATTGGTTCACCCGTCTTTTCACCGTTTTTTATGTTAACTCTGCGACAAGTCCATGTTTTGTATATGGACATATTCATTGCGGATGTTAGTATTGCATTGACGGTAGCAATAGATATGCGTGTTTCATTTAAGGCGAGGATTGCTGATGATGACCACATTAATCGCACCTCTTTCTGACTGGCCAGCAGCGTCGCACGACGTCATGCGCCGGTTGGCCTTATCCCCCATCCCTTCTTTTCCTGGAAAGACGATACTTCGCTACGCGGAGGAGAAACGCGCACCACTCAGCAAACGGAACAAAGCGAGTCGCGTATGGACAAAATCAAACGGCGTTGGACAAGATACGTTATTGGTTTACTGGTGGTCATTGCCGCCGCGGCATGGTGGATGTTGCGCCCACCAGGGCTTCCGGCAGGCTTTGCCAACAGCAACGGTAGAATCGAGGCGACCGAAGTCGATATAGCCACCAAAACCGCCGGTCGTATCGACTCGATTCTGGTCAAAGAGGGACAGTTTGTGCGTCAGGGCGAAGTCTTAGCCCGCATGGACATCCGCGTTCTCAATGAACAACGGCTGGAGGCCGCAGCGCAAATTAAGGAAGCGGAAAGTTCGATTGCCGCAGCAAAAGCGCTGCTCGATCAGCGTCAAAGCGAAATGCGCGCTGCCGAGGCGGTCGTGAAGCAGCGGCAGGCTGAACTCAATTCCGCCGCCAAACGCCATGTCCGTTCCAACACCCTGTCGCAGCGTGGCGCGGTCTCCGCTCAACAGCTTGATGATGACCAGGCGGCGGCGGAAAGCGCCAGGGCTGCTCTGGAATCAGCGAAAGCGCAGGTCTCTGCGGCCAGAGCAGCCATTGAGGCAGCCCGCACCAGTATTATTCAGGCGCAAACCCGGGTTGAGGCAGCTCAGGCTACCGAGCGGCGGATTATCGCCGATATCGACGATAGCGAACTGAAAGCGCCACGTGATGGCCGCATTCAGTACCGTGTTGCCGAACCGGGAGAAGTGCTGGCGGCGGGCGGTCGGGTGCTGAATATGGTCGACCTATCTGATGTCTATATGACCTTCTTCCTGCCGACCGAACAGGCGGGTCTTTTGGCGCTCGGCAGCGAAGCACGCATTATCCTCGATGCCGCGCCGAATCTGGTTATTCCTGTCAATATCAGTTTTGTCGCTAGCGTGGCGCAATTTACCCCCAAAACGGTGGAAACCAGCGACGAACGGCTGAAGCTGATGTTCCGCGTCAAAGCCCGCATTCCGCCAGAGCTGCTGGAACAGCACCTTGAGTATGTGAAAACCGGCCTGCCCGGCATGGCCTGGGTGCGTCTGGATAGCCAGAAAGCGTGGCCTGAAGCGCTGATGGTGAGGTTGCCGCAATGAAAACCGTCGCCCGTCTGGAAAACGTGAGCCAGCACTTTGGCACGACCACCGCGCTAAAGGATATTACGCTGAACATTCCCGCCCGCTGCATGGTGGGCCTGATCGGGCCAGACGGCGTCGGCAAGTCCAGCCTGCTCTCGCTGATTTCCGGCGCGCGAGTCATTGAGCACGGTAACGTGATGGTGCTCGGCGGCGACATGAGCGATGTGCGTCACCGCCAGGACGTGTGCCCGAAAATCGCCTGGATGCCGCAGGGGTTGGGGAAAAACCTCTACCACACCCTGTCGGTCTATGAAAACGTCGACTTCTTCGCCCGCCTGTTTGGTCATGATAAAGCCGAGCGCGAAAACCGAATCAATGAGCTGTTGCAAAGTACCGGTCTGGCACCGTTTCGCGACCGTCCAGCGGGGAAGCTCTCCGGCGGAATGAAGCAAAAGCTTGGCCTGTGCTGCGCGCTCATTCACGACCCACAGTTGCTGATCCTTGATGAACCAACCACCGGCGTCGATCCCCTCTCCCGCGCGCAGTTTTGGGATCTGATCGACAGCATTCGCCAGCGCCAGCCGGAGATGAGCGTGCTGGTCGCCACGGCCTATATGGAAGAGGCGGAGCGTTTTGACTGGCTAGTCGCCATGAATGCGGGGGAAGTACTGGCGACCGGCAGCGCAGAAGAGCTAAAAGTGCAAACGGCGAGCCAGACGCTGGAGCAGGCATTTATCGCCCTGCTTCCCGAAGCCCAGCGCCTGGCGCATAAAGAGGTGATCATTCCACCGCGCAACGCAGAGGAGAGCGAAATCGCCATTGAAGCTCGCGGCCTGACGATGCGCTTTGGCAATTTTGTCGCCGTTGATCACGTGAACTTTCGTATCGCCCGCGGCGAAATTTTCGGTTTCCTCGGATCCAACGGCTGCGGTAAATCAACAACCATGAAAATGCTGACCGGGCTGCTGCCAGCAAGCGAGGGCGAGGCCTGGCTATTTGGCCAGTTGGTCGACCCGAAGGATATTGAAACTCGCCGCCGCGTCGGCTATATGTCGCAGGCCTTTTCCCTCTACAGTGAACTGACCGTTAGGCAAAACCTCGAACTGCATGCCCGGCTGTTCCATATTCCGGATGCGGAGATCCCCGGTCGGGTCGCCGAAATGAGCCAGCGTTTTATGCTGCAAGAGGTTGAAGACATCCTGCCTGCCTCGCTGCCGTTAGGTATTAGGCAGCGGCTATCGCTGGCGGTCGCGGTGATTCACCGTCCGGAAATGTTAATTCTTGACGAACCCACCTCCGGCGTCGATCCCGTGGCCCGGGATATGTTCTGGCAGCTGATGGTCGATCTGGCCCGTCAGGATCGGGTGACAATCTTTATCTCCACCCACTTTATGAATGAAGCCGAGCGCTGCGATCGCATTTCGCTGATGCATGCTGGCAAAGTGCTGGCCAGCGATACGCCGCAGGCGCTGGTCGAACAGCGCGGATCGGCCAGTCTCGAAGAGGCCTTTATCGCCTGGCTACAGGAGGCAGCAGATGCCGCACAGCCGCCTGCTGCTGAGGCTGCACCGATTCCCGTGATTGAACACAAAACCGAAACCATTGCTCCGCGTCAGGCATTTAGCTTGCGCCGCCTGTTTAGCTACAGCCGCCGCGAAGCGCTGGAGCTACGTCGCGATCCGGTACGATCGACTCTGGCATTGCTGGGCACGGTGATCCTGATGTTTATTATGGGATATGGGATCAGTATGGACGTCGAGGATCTGCGATTTGCGGTACTCGACCGCGATCAAACCGTCAGCAGCCAGGGCTGGTCGCAGAATATCGCCGGTTCACGCTATTTTATCGAACAGCCGCCTCTGCAAAGCTACAGTGAACTGGACCGGCGGATGCGCAACGGCGAGCTGGCGGTGGCTATCGAAATTCCGCCTAATTTTGGCCGCGACATCGCTCGGGGAACGCCAGTGCAAATCGGCGTGTGGGTTGATGGCGCAATGCCAAACCGGGCGGAAACGGTGCGCGGCTACGTGCAGGCGATGCATTTGGCCTGGCTTCAGGAGATGGCCGGTCGCCAGGCCAGCCCCAATCGCGATACCTCACTGATTTCTATTGAAACCCGCTATCGCTATAACCCGGACGTGAAGAGTCTGCCAGCGATTGTTCCAGCAGTTATTCCGCTGCTGTTGATGATGATCCCGGCGATGCTCAGCGCGCTCAGCGTAGTGCGTGAGAAAGAGCTGGGCTCGATCATCAATCTGTACGTGACGCCGACCACCCGCAGTGAATTTCTTCTGGGCAAACAGGTGCCGTATATCGTGCTGGGGATGTTTAACTTCTTTCTACTATGTGCACTGTCGGTGTTTGTCTTTGGCGTACCGCATAAAGGGAGCTTCCTGACGCTTACGCTGGCCGCACTACTCTATGTCACTATTGCCACCGGGCTTGGCCTACTGATCTCAACCTTTATGAAAAGCCAGATTGCGGCGATTTTCGGTACCGCGATTATTACGCTTATCCCGGCGACGCAGTTCTCGGGGATGATCGATCCCGTCGCGTCTCTGGAAGGGCCGGGCCGCTGGATTGGCCAGATTTATCCAACCAGCCACTTTCTGACCATTGCGCGAGGAACGTTTTCCAAAGCGCTAAATCTGACGGACCTGTGGGCATCCTTCATACCACTGCTTATTGCGGTTCCGCTGGTGCTGGGCCTGAGCGTGTGGCTGCTGAAAAAACAGGAGGGATAATGCGCGGATTACGCAATATTTATAATTTAGGCATGAAAGAGCTACGCAGCCTGCTTGGCGATAAGGCGATGCTGACATTAATTGTCTTCGCCTTTACCGTCTCGGTTTACTCCTCCGCTACCGTTATGCCGGGGTCGTTACATTTAGCCCCTATCGCTATTGCGGATATGGATAAATCGCAGCTCTCATCGCGCATTATCAACGGTTTTTATCGCCCCTGGTTTTTACCCCCTGAGCTGATTACCGCTGATGAAATGGACGCAGGACTGGATGCCGGGCGATATACATTCGCGATCAATATTCCCCCTAACTTCCAGCGTGATGTTTTAGCCGGACGCCAGCCGGAACTACAGGTAAACGTTGACGCGACGCGAATGAGCCAGGCGTTTACCGGCAATAGCTATATCCAGAATATCGTCACTGGTGAGGTGAATAGCTTTGTCGCCCGCTATCGGGATAACAGTACGTTGCCAGTCGAGCTAGCCGTCAGGATGCGTTTTAACCCGAATCTGGAACAGGAACGTTTCGGGGCCGTGATGGCGATTATCAACAATATTACTATGCTGGCCATAGTGCTTACCGGTTCGGCGTTGATACGTGAACGAGAGCATGGAACCGTGGAGCACCTGCTGGTGATGCCGGTGACGCCGTTTGAAATTATGATGGCAAAGATCTGGTCAATGGGGTTGGTGGTGCTGGTCGTTTCTGGATTATCGCTTATATTGATGGTCCAGGGAGTGTTGCAGGTGCCGATTGAAGGCTCTATACCGCTGTTTATGCTTGGAGTAGCTCTGAGCCTGTTTGCTACTACCTCAATTGGAATATTTATGGGAACCGTGGCCCGCTCGATGCCGCAGTTAGGGCTGTTGATGATTCTGGTGCTGCTACCACTTCAGATGCTATCCGGGGGATCAACGCCACGAGAAAGTATGCCGCAGGCGGTGCAGGACATCATGCTCACCATGCCGACAACTCATTTCGTCAGCCTGGCGCAGGCAATTCTGTATCGAGGTGCAGATTTTGCGATTGTCTGGCCGCAGTTTCTGACGCTGCTGGCTATCGGTGGCGTATTTTTTACGATTGCACTGCTGCGTTTTCGTAAGACTATCGGCGAGATGGCCTGAGTTTATGCCGCTACCGCTGGTAGCGGCTATCGATTTATTTATTGCGGTTCATAAAGCGACGCAGTAGCCAGGTAAACCCCATAGCCATGCTGAACAGAATGACCAGCAGCAGCACCCAGCAGACCGAGATTCGCAGTAACGTACTCATAGTCATAAATGGCTGAAGATACACAGTAAATGAGTGCTCAACAGGTTTTCCCAGCAGCATCATTATCCCATCAGCTAACCAGACAAGCGCCCGACAAACCAACCAGATGATAGCTGGCCAACAGAGCAAAACCAGAAAGGTGAAGCGCTCTTGTATATATTTTATAAGTTGGCGCAAAGGAGGCCAGTTGATCAGAATTTTCATTTATATTCTCATATTGCCAGCCGGTAACATGCATTATTCGTCTGAAGACGTTACCGGGTTAGCTTCCATACAGGCAATGCACCCTATATTTTTATCAAATTTGAATTAACTTAAACCAGATCGAGTTAACAAAGTGTTAAGAACACTAAGTCATTTGCCTGAAAAAGTCCAGCCATTATAGCCATTGCTATGTATAGAATGAGAATATCTCATCAGTTTGTTAATATAATTACATTAACGCAACTGAATATTTTAATAAAACTTACGGTCGATTTAATTTAAACAAAACATTAAGAAATGGATTTATATTTACTTAAATTATATTAATAAAATTCAAATAATACATAAAACAATCCTCACTCAATGAGTTTGGTGATGCCTCTAATTAGTTGAATCTGATGTATAATGCGGGCTTTTGAGGTTCTTTCATGGCCAGCGTTAACATTCATTGTCCTCGTTGTCAGTCTGCACAGGTCTACCGCCATGGTCAGAACCCTAAAGGCCATGACAGATTTCGCTGCCGTGACTGCCACCGCGTTTTTCAGCTCACTTACACTTATGAGGCCCGTAAGCCGGGCATTAAAGAGCTGATCACTGAAATGGCCTTCAATGGCGCCGGGGTTCGCGATACCGCCAGAACACTGAAAATTGGCATTAACACCGTCATCCGGACTTTAAAAAACTCACGCCAAAGCGAATAACGTCTTCGCCCGTTGCTCATGCTGATGTGGCGCTTATCTGCGAACTTGATGAGCAATGGAGTTTCGTTGGCAGTAAAGCCCGGCAACACTGGCTCTGGTACGCGTATAACACCAAAACAGGGGGTGTACTGGCCTACACTTTTGGTCCCCGTACCGATGAAACCTGCCGGGAACTACTGACACTGCTTACGCCATTCAACATCGGCATGATCACCAGCGACGACTGGGGCAGCTATGGCCGGGAGGTGCCGAAGGATAAGCATCTGACCGGAAAAATATTCACCCAACGGATTGAGCGCAATAACCTGACGCTGCGCACCCGCATTAAGCGCTTGGCTCGTAAAACAATCTGCTTCTCGCGTTCAGTAGAGATCCACGAAAAAGTCATCGGGACGTTTATTGAAAAACACATGTTCTACTAATTGGAAGCATCACCAATGAGTTTATTCATTTCATTACTTATTGGGCGGTTATTTTTCGATAAAAATGATATTGAAGTGAAAATTTCCCTTAATCATAACTACTAACGATAACCTTCCGGGTTAAATCCCCTGAAACATTAACTGTTTTGGTGACTACACCACGTGAAATAGAAGAAACATATTTCGCATCAACAGGATACAAGTCATGACCGCATGACTGTCGCAGTTGCCCGGCAACAATATCAGTATGACAGGTAAGTGATACAACTTGCCCAGTGATGGTGAGTGTTGCGGTATCAGCAGCAAAAGTTGCTGAACTCACTCCATGAGCTAAAGTCAAAATCCCAATCAGCGCCATTTTCATTGTTTTTGTAGCTAGTAACAGGATAGTAATAGAAAGATAGAAGTAAAGTGATGATAAAACCAGACGTTATAAGGGATATAGTCGTGCTGTAGTGCCAGATAAAACATTCATGCCACCAACTGGCTTGAAGATTTCTCACACCATAAAAACGCAAAAAGCCCATCCTGACGGATGGGCTCTTCACTTATTTGATGCCTGGCAGTTCCCTACTCTCACATGGGGAGACCCCACACTACCATCGGCGCTACGGCGTTTCACTTCTGAGTTCGGCATGGGGTCAGGTGGGACCACCGCGCTGTCGCCGCCAGGCAAATTCTGTTATCTGTATCACGCTGAAAATCTTCTCTCAATTCCGCCAAAACATCTTCGGCGTTGTAAGGTTAAGCCTCACGGTTCATTAGTACCGGTTAGCTCAACGTATCGCTACGCTTACACACCCGGCCTATCAACGTCATCGTCTTTAACGTTCCTTCAGGACTCTCAGGGAGTCAGGGAGAACTCATCTCGGGGCAAGTTTCGTGCTTAGATGCTTTCAGCACTTATCTCTTCCGCATTTAGCTACCGGGCAATGCCATTGGCATGACAACCCGAACACCAGTGATGCGTCCACTCCGGTCCTCTCGTACTAGGAGCAGCCCCCCTCAATTCTCCAGCGCCCACGGCAGATAGGGACCGAACTGTCTCACGACGTTCTAAACCCAGCTCGCGTACCACTTTAAATGGCGAACAGCCATACCCTTGGGACCTACTTCAGCCCCAGGATGTGATGAGCCGACATCGAGGTGCCAAACACCGCCGTCGATATGAACTCTTGGGCGGTATCAGCCTGTTATCCCCGGAGTACCTTTTATCCGTTGAGCGATGGCCCTTCCATTCAGAACCACCGGATCACTATGACCTGCTTTCGCACCTGCTCGCGCCGTCACGCTCGCAGTCAAGCTAGCTTATGCCATTGCACTAACCTCCTGATGTCCGACCAGGATTAGCTAACCTTCGTGCTCCTCCGTTACTCTTTAGGAGGAGACCGCCCCAGTCAAACTACCCACCAGACACTGTCCGCAACCCGGATCACGGGTCCACGTTAGAACACCAGCCATTAAAGGGTGGTATTTCAAGGTTGGCTCCATGCAGACTGGCGTCCACACTTCAAAGCCTCCCACCTATCCTACACATCAAGGACCAGTGTTCAGTGTCAAGCTATAGTAAAGGTTCACGGGGTCTTTCCGTCTTGCCGCGGGTACACTGCATCTTCACAGCGAGTTCAATTTCACTGAGTCTCGGGTGGAGACAGCCTGGCCATCATTACGCCATTCGTGCAGGTCGGAACTTACCCGACAAGGAATTTCGCTACCTTAGGACCGTTATAGTTACGGCCGCCGTTTACCGGGGCTTCGATCAAGAGCTTCTCCTTACGGATAACCCCATCAATTAACCTTCCGGCACCGGGCAGGCGTCACACCGTATACGTCCACTTTCGTGTTTGCACAGTGCTGTGTTTTTAATAAACAGTTGCAGCCAGCTGGTATCTTCGACTGAGTTCAGCTCCGTGAGCAAGTCACTTCACCTACCATCAGCGTGCCTTCTCCCGAAGTTACGGCACCATTTTGCCTAGTTCCTTCACCCGAGTTCTCTCAAGCGCCTTGGTATTCTCTACCTGACCACCTGTGTCGGTTTGGGGTACGATTTGATGTTACCTGATGCTTAGAGGCTTTTCCTGGAAGCAGGGCATTTGTTACTTCAGCACCGTAGTGCCTCGTCATCACACCTCAGCGTTGAATGACGTTCCGGATTTACCTGGAACATCCGCCTACATGCTTAAACCGGGACAACCGTCGCCCGGCTAACATAGCCTTCTCCGTCCCCCCTTCGCAGTAACACCGAGTACAGGAATATTAACCTGTTTCCCATCGACTACGCCTTTCGGCCTCGCCTTAGGGGTCGACTCACCCTGCCCCGATTAACGTTGGACAGGAACCCTTGGTCTTCCGGCGAGCGGGCTTTTCACCCGCTTTATCGTTACTTATGTCAGCATTCGCACTTCTGATACCTCCAGCAGCCCTCACAGGCCACCTTCAACGGCTTACAGAACGCTCCCCTACCCAACAACGCATAAGCGTCGCTGCCGCAGCTTCGGTGCATGGTTTAGCCCCGTTACATCTTCCGCGCAGGCCGACTCGACCAGTGAGCTATTACGCTTTCTTTAAATGATGGCTGCTTCTAAGCCAACATCCTGGCTGTCTGTGCCTTCCCACATCGTTTCCCACTTAACCATGACTTTGGGACCTTAGCTGGCGGTCTGGGTTGTTTCCCTCTTCACGACGGACGTTAGCACCCGCCGTGTGTCTCCCGTGATAACATTCTTCGGTATTCGTAGTTTGCATCGGGTTGGTAAGTCGGGATGACCCCCTAGCCGAAACAGTGCTCTACCCCCGAAGATGAGTTCACGAGGCGCTACCTAAATAGCTTTCGGGGAGAACCAGCTATCTCCCGGTTTGATTGGCCTTTCACCCCCAGCCACAAGTCATCCGCTAATTTTTCAACATTAGTCGGTTCGGTCCTCCAGTTAGTGTTACCCAACCTTCAACCTGCCCATGGCTAGATCACCGGGTTTCGGGTCTATACCCTGCAACTTAACGCCCAGTTAAGACTCGGTTTCCCTGCGGCTCCCCTATACGGTTAACCTTGCTACAGAATATAAGTCGCTGACCCATTATACAAAAGGTACGCAGTCACCCCATTAAAGAGGCTCCTACTGCTTGTACGTACACGGTTTCAGGTTCTGTTTCACTCCCCTCGCCGGGGTTCTTTTCGCCTTTCCCTCACGGTACTGGTTCACTATCGGTCAGTCAGGAGTATTTAGCCTTGGAGGATGGTCCCCCCATATTCAGACAGGATACCACGTGTCCCGCCCTACTCTTCGAGTTCACAGCCTGTGTGTTTTTGTGTACGGGAGTATCACCCTGTACCCTGCGACTTTCCAGACGCTTCCACTAACACACAAACTGATTCAGACTCTGGGCTCCTCCCCGTTCGCTCGCCGCTACTGGGGGAATCTCGGTTGATTTCTTTTCCTCGGGGTACTTAGATGTTTCAGTTCCCCCGGTTCGCTTCGTTAAGCTATGTATTCACTTAACGATAGTGTGTCGGAACACACTGGGTTTCCCCATTCGGAAATCGTCGGTTATAACGGTTCATATCACCTTACCGACGCTTATCGCAGATTAGCACGTCCTTCATCGCCTCTGACTGCCAGGGCATCCACCGTGTACGCTTAGTCGCTTAACCTCACAACCCGAAGATGTTTCGTAAAACACTTCGCGCTGCAAAAATTTGAGAGACTCGAACACACTGTCATTCTGTTCTTATTACGGAGAACAGACACAGTGTGTCGTTTCAATTTTCAGCTTGATCCAGATTTTTAAAGAGCAAAACTTCTTAATACACTCGAAAGTACATTAAGAAGTTCATCATTCATCAGACAATCTGTGTGGACACTACAAAGGCAGGTTCTTTAAGGTAAGGAGGTGATCCAACCGCAGGTTCCCCTACGGTTACCTTGTTACGACTTCACCCCAGTCATGAATCACAAAGTGGTAAGCGCCCTCCCGAAGGTTAAGCTACCTACTTCTTTTGCAACCCACTCCCATGGTGTGACGGGCGGTGTGTACAAGGCCCGGGAACGTATTCACCGTGGCATTCTGATCCACGATTACTAGCGATTCCGACTTCACGGAGTCGAGTTGCAGACTCCGATCCGGACTACGACATACTTTATGAGGTCCGCTTGCTCTCGCGAGGTCGCTTCTCTTTGTATATGCCATTGTAGCACGTGTGTAGCCCTACTCGTAAGGGCCATGATGACTTGACGTCATCCCCACCTTCCTCCAGTTTATCACTGGCAGTCTCCTTTGAGTTCCCGGCCGGACCGCTGGCAACAAAGGATAAGGGTTGCGCTCGTTGCGGGACTTAACCCAACATTTCACAACACGAGCTGACGACAGCCATGCAGCACCTGTCTCAGAGTTCCCGAAGGCACCAAAGCATCTCTGCTAAGTTCTCTGGATGTCAAGAGTAGGTAAGGTTCTTCGCGTTGCATCGAATTAAACCACATGCTCCACCGCTTGTGCGGGCCCCCGTCAATTCATTTGAGTTTTAACCTTGCGGCCGTACTCCCCAGGCGGTCGACTTAACGCGTTAGCTCCGGAAGCCACTCCTCAAGGGAACAACCTCCAAGTCGACATCGTTTACAGCGTGGACTACCAGGGTATCTAATCCTGTTTGCTCCCCACGCTTTCGCACCTGAGCGTCAGTCTTTGTCCAGGGGGCCGCCTTCGCCACCGGTATTCCTCCAGATCTCTACGCATTTCACCGCTACACCTGGAATTCTACCCCCCTCTACAAGACTCTAGCCTGCCAGTTTCGAATGCAGTTCCCAGGTTGAGCCCGGGGATTTCACATCCGACTTGACAGACCGCCTGCGTGCGCTTTACGCCCAGTAATTCCGATTAACGCTTGCACCCTCCGTATTACCGCGGCTGCTGGCACGGAGTTAGCCGGTGCTTCTTCTGCGAGTAACGTCAATGAATGCGGTTATTAACCACATCCCCTTCCTCCTCGCTGAAAGTACTTTACAACCCGAAGGCCTTCTTCATACACGCGGCATGGCTGCATCAGGCTTGCGCCCATTGTGCAATATTCCCCACTGCTGCCTCCCGTAGGAGTCTGGACCGTGTCTCAGTTCCAGTGTGGCTGGTCATCCTCTCAGACCAGCTAGGGATCGTCGCCTTGGTGAGCCGTTACCTCACCAACAAGCTAATCCCATCTGGGCACATCTGATGGCAAGAGGCCCGAAGGTCCCCCTCTTTGGTCTTGCGACGTTATGCGGTATTAGCTACCGTTTCCAGTAGTTATCCCCCTCCATCAGGCAGTTTCCCAGACATTACTCACCCGTCCGCCACTCGTCACCCGAGAGCAAGCTCTCTGTGCTACCGTTCGACTTGCATGTGTTAGGCCTGCCGCCAGCGTTCAATCTGAGCCATGATCAAACTCTTCAATTTAAGTTTGATGCTCGTGAATTAAACTTCGTAATGAATTACGTATGTTCACTCAGAGACTTGGTATTCATTTTTCGTCTTGCGACGTTAAGAATCCATGTCACTTTGAGTGCCCACACAGATTGTCTGATAAATTGTTAAAGAGCAGTGCAACGCGGCTTTCGCTCACCGTTGCGAGGTCCCGTATAATACGTTTTCCTCTTTCAGAGTCAACCCGTTATTTCAGGATTTTTTCTCTTCAACCGACCCGGCTGTTTGTGTGAAGTGATTCACATCTGCCGTGTCAGTGGGAGCGCATTATAGGGAGCTCCCCGGATATAGCAACCCTTAAAATACAAAAAACTTATCAAGCGTTCATAATTTGAACTTCCAGATTGCAGCCATATCGATAGAAGCAAAGAAAACCCAGGCTCCATGCGGCCTGGAGAGATTTATCGTCAAACATGAATTTTCGCGAAAAGTAACGCTAATCTCGTTCCCCCCTCCAGATCTCCCTTTTCTTTTCTTATGTCGTTACCTCAAGTGATGAATTAAGCAACACCCTTGACCCATGACAAGGCAGCGCGAGGTCGCGGCTTTCTATAATCAGGCCCGTTTCTTCTTATTGGTGTGAACCTATGGCTTATCAACTCAACATTAACTGGCCCGAGTTTTTAGAAAAGTACTGGCAAAAGCAGCCGGTAGTATTAAAGAAGGCTTTCACGGACTTCATCGATCCGATTACGCCAGATGAGCTGGCAGGGTTGGCCATGGAGCCGGAAGTCGATAGCCGATTGGTGAGCCTGACGAACGGGCAATGGCAGGCCAGCAACGGTCCATTTGAACATTTTGATGGTCTCGGCGAGACGGGCTGGTCATTGCTGGCGCAGGCCGTAAATCACTGGCACATGCCTGCTGCTGAACTGGTTCGTCCTTTCCGCGTGCTGCCGGATTGGCGCTTAGACGATCTTATGATCTCTTTTTCCGTACCGGGCGGCGGCGTTGGCCCGCATATCGACCAGTACGATGTCTTTATTATTCAGGGTATGGGTAGCCGGCGCTGGCGCGTGGGCGACAAACTGCCGATGCGTCAGTTCTGTCCGCATCCCGCGTTGCTACATGTTGATCCATTCGCACCGATTATTGATGAGGATCTGGAGCCTGGCGATATTCTGTATATTCCACCGGGATTCCCGCACGACGGCATTACCCATGAAACGGCGCTGAACTACTCCGTCGGCTTCCGTGGCCCTAATGGCCGCGATCTGATCAGCAGCTTTGCCGATTATGCGCTAGAGAACGATCTTGGCGACGAGCACTACAGCGATCCTGATTTAACCTGCCGTGAGCATCCGGGCCGGGTAGAAGAGTATGAGCTCGAACGTCTGCGCGACATGATGATCGAGATGATTAGCCAGCCGGAGGACTTCAGGCAGTGGTTTGGGCGCTTTGCCACCACACCGCGTCACGAACTGGATATTGCGCCAGCTGAACCGCCTTTTGAAGAAGAAGAGATTGCTGATGCCCTGACGGGTGGTGAAATGCTCACTCGCCTGAGCGGCCTGCGCGTATTGCACATCGGCGATAGCTTCTTTGTGAATAGTGAACAACTGGAGCCTACAGAACCCAATGCCCTGGACGCGCTTTGCCGCTATACCCTTTTGGGCAAAGATGAACTGGGTGAGGATGCGCTGCGCAATCCAGCCTTTATTGCCGAGCTGACCCGTTTGATTAACCAGGGCTACTGGTTCTTCGACGAATAGCATTTCAACGTCAGTTCATATATAGAAGGCGCGAATAACGCGCCTTCTTCTTTTATATCGCTATAACATCATTTTCCGAACAAAGTCTCGTACTGTGCCTGGAACTGCGGCGCGTTCCATGAACCATCAAACAGGGTGTATGTGATATATCCTTTATTCAACCAGCCCGAGTCATTATCCCCTTCTGCTGGTTTCATCGCTTCCGGATTCATCGTCTGTTTTGCCGTTCCGTCCGCCAGCAGTTCATAGCCAATCTGCGGCGCGGGGTATTGTTCATTCTCAATATAATGAACGCCTTTGATTTCAGCCGACGGCAGCGGCGGATAGTTGATACTCAACCCCGATCCCTGCGGCAAAATTGGACTACCCGGTTTATGAGCGGCATTAAGTTTATCCACCAGCGTAACGACATAATCCACCGAGTCAGGCCAATATTTATGAGTACTCGGCCACTTGTTTTTCATCTCTTCTTCTGTGAAACGATAGCCGATGCTGGCGGCAATCGCCGGGAAACCGTAGCGCAAGGCGCGAACCGCCGCGCTCACAGTACCGGAGTTAACCTGTGCCATGCCGGTATTAGGACCATCATTGACGCCCGAAATCACCAGATCCGGCGGCGCGTCTTTCAGCACGCCCCACAGGCCAAAATCCAGTGCATCAGCGGGAGTTCCAGGGAAGCAGTAGCGTTTATCAGCCACTTTTTTAACGTCAAAAACCTTGCCTGTCTTAAAGGTTATCGCAGACCCGATACCGCTCTGGTTGGTTGCCGGGGCCACCATCCAGACGTCATACCCTTTTTCCGCCAGTTTTTCCTGCAACGAAGTGGTGCCAACAGACTGACAACCATCGTCATTAACCAGCAGTATTTTCAGCGGTTTTTCAGCAGCCTGAACTGAGGCAGCGGATAGCGCCAGAATGGCGGCAGTCAGAATTTTCGTTCTCATCTTCATTCCTTATTGGGTAGCAGAGATATTTCTTAGGCGCAAAAAAAAACCTAAGCCCCCTGCCGCAAGCCAAATTGGCGTACAGGGGGCTTAGGTTTTGCCTGTGGTCAGTAACAATCCCAAAGTGAAGGAAAAATAACGCCTGATGAGTGAAGAGTCCAGCGTGTGTCGCTGTATTTTGTGACAGACCTCAAGCACTGAATATTATTTCAATAAAAAACCACCAATTAATCCGAAATTCAATCATGAGAAACTTCTCAATCACAAAATCAACTCCATGAAGATGATCACATTTATTGACATCAATAATCACAAGGGATGTTTTTTAGAATATTTGGTGATACCGTAGTCGATGTTGGATTGTTACTGTTAAAGAACAGGCGAAACCTACGTCAGAAAGTTCGAGCAAGCATGATGTTATTTATGCTTCGTATCGGATATCTGAGGTAGGTTTTTTTTTGCTTATAAAAAGACCATGCAAATGGAGAATAATATGAAGAAGTGGCTAATCGCATTAATGATGACGGCAGGTGCGGCAACCTGTTCCGCCGCTGAGGTCAAAAATGATGACGGAGTAAATATCTATTTTTCCCGCCATGGAAAAACGCTGCTGAATACTTTCGATCGAGTTCAGGGTTGGGTAGATTCACCGCTTACCGAAGACGGTATCCGCGTCGCACGCTATCTTGGCGAAGGGTTAAAAGACATTCCATTTGATAGCTTCTATTCCAGCGATGCCGGACGCCAGCGGGAAACCATGCAGGTAATCCTTAAGCAAGCCGGAGTGAGTAATTACCAACTTACTGAACTAAGCGGCCTGCGCGAAGCGTTCTTCGGCGGTTTCGAAGGTGGCTATAACAAAGATATGGCCGACGCAGGGGCAAAACAGTTGGGTCTTAAAGATGGCGCCGCGCTTTTCAGCCAAATGAAGGCCGGCACTCTATCTGTTGATACCAACCAGAATGCACTAGCGGCTGCCGACCCTAAAGGGATGGCGGAAAATTATCAGCAGGTCAAAACGCGTACTCAGGCAGCCCTGCATACAATCGTTGAAAACGCGCAGGCCCGCGGCGATAAAAACGTGCTGGCGATTTCATCCGGCACTGCAATGCAGATAATGATTTCAGATTTAACGGACGATAGCGCGAAAAATAAACCGCTCGCCAATGCTGCCGTGGTGAAAATTGTTTATAAAGACGGAAAATATACCGTTCCTGAAATCGGCACCATGAAATATGTCGAAGCCGGAAAACAATCTCTCGATAAAAAATAAAACCAGCATTTAGTTATTCATTACTGCAGGCTGCAGGCGAAATTGTTTCGCCCGGATCGCTGCGTCCCTACTCTGGGGTTTATTATGAAAATCAATACAATTACAGTCGCCATTATGATGCTGGCTATTCCCACCAGCGTCTGGTCCTCCACGACCAAAAACAGCATTCAAGAACGCGATATGGTTAATACCATGCTCGACGACCCATTATTTAGCCAGTCGCACATGACCTTATCTTTTAAAAACTACTGGAAATATCTCAAGGAAGAAGAAACCGAGCCGAAAAAGGTCCATAACGCCTGGGGTCAGGGCGTCGCAGTGGATTACCAGTCAGGTTATTTTGCCGATATTATCGGTTTTGATGCCACCTACTACGGGGCGATGAAACTCGGTGCCAGCGATTACTTTAACTCCCGTGGCGTACTCTACAATGACGGCAGCGGTAATAAAAAAAGCAACGCCGAAGGTTTTTCAAAAATTGGCCAACGCAACGTCAAGCTGCAATACCGCCTTGAGGGTATCAATCTGAATGCCCGTTGGGGCTGGCAGACGATGAAAAACTACGGCGTCATCTCCAACTCCACCCGCCTCTCACCGACGACCTATTTAGGCTGGACCGGCGCGGTGAACTATGGTCCGTTTACGCTGCGCGGTGCGTACATCGAAAGCTCGATGGATCGCAACTCGCCGGATAAGAAACGCTTTCAGACCAATAGCGGACAATATATTAACCACATCGCCAGCGGCGATATTCTGTGGCAAAGCGAGCTCTTGAACATGCAGTACGCCTATGGTGAAAGCGATAACTATCTGCGCCGCCATATCCTGTTCACTAATCTTAAGCCGATGAAAGCACTGAATATTGGTACCCAGGTGTACGCCACCCATGCGCTGGATGAGTACAAAAACATGCCAGCCAATAAGCGTGATTTTGACGACGACGCCTGGCATATCGCTATGGACGTTAAGTGGCAGGCCGACAACTGGAGCACCAAATGGGGTCTGGGCTATACCGATGCCAATAAGGCTAATGAAGTGGGATTCTATCCACGTCACATGAGCAAAAACTCGCGCGGCACCTTTACCTCAATGGCCTATGCAGGTAATGACTATATGCGCGACGGCGAACTGGTGCTCTCCAATATGTCGGATTACAACCTGACGCCAGAGCTGGCTATTGGCCTGGCCGGTAACATTGCCCAGTTTAACTACCGTGGCAACCATGTTCGTACTGGCGAAATCAACGCCTTTAGCCGCTGGGTGCCAACGCATCCGAGGCTGAAAAACCTCACCGTCTGGGCGATGTTCGGACCGGGCTGGTCTTATAAAATGAATGGCAAAACCCCGGTGCTGACCGACGGTCATTACAGCCGGGCCAACTCGCTCTCCTCAGAAGTGATTATCGAATATAAGTTTAATCTGTTCTGATATGCTCGCCCCGCCTCCATTGGCGGGGCAAACCTTCACTAATTACTTCTTCACATCATTGAGTTCATCGTTATAGCTTTCCCGCGTCACGCATACGCAGAGAATGGTAATCAGCGCCATACAGGCAAGAAACAGCGAGATAGGCCACGACTCGCCGCCGGACCACACCAGCAGTAAAGTGCCGATCATCGGCGTTAAGCCGCCAACAATATTCGCCAACTGGAAGCCTAACGACACGCCGGTATAGCGCACGCTGGTGTCAAATAGCTCCGAAAAGAAAGCGGGCTGAACGCTGAACATCATCCCCAGCCCAATGGAATAACAGAAGGTGGTGGCGAACATAAACATTTTCACCGAGCCAGAATCGATCATCCAGAACAACGGGAAGGCAAAGATCAGCGTGATGGCAGCCCCTGCAAGATACACCGGGCGACGGCCAATTTTATCGGATAGCCAGCCAAAGAATGGGAAGGTAAAGATACCAACGAAGCTAGCTAACAGCAGGCCATTTAGCGCCGTTTCACAGGTGAAGTTCAGCTCTCTGGTGACGTACGACATGAAGAACGCCACCGTCAGCCAGCCCAGCACAATCTCCCCCATGCGCATGCCCATCGCCAGGAACACCGCTTTGCGATGGTGCTTCAGCACAGCGAGAATCGGAAACTGTTGTTCCGCCGCTTTCGGCGCGTTCTGCTGCTGTTTCTGATTTTCCTGAAATACCGGCGTCTCTTCAATGCGTGAACGGATAAACATCCCCACGAACAGCAGTGCGATACTCAGCAGGAAAGGCACGCGCCAGCCCCAGGACATCAGGTCATCTTCCGGCAGCATCACCACCAGCGCGAAAACGGCAGTCGCAATAAACAATCCCAGCACATTACCCAACTGGACAAAAGTGCCAAAAAAACCGCGACGATTACGCGGCGCATATTCGGTAATAAGCGTGGTCGCCCCGCCCCACTCGCCGCCGATGGCAAAGCCCTGACAGAGACGCAGAAAAATAAGGATCAGCGGCGCAGCGTTGCCAATGGTGTCGTAGCTGGGGATGAGTCCAATACAGAACGTCGAGATCCCCATAATCATCAGCGACAGCACCAGCGATTTTTTACGACCAATTTTATCGCCGTAGTGGCCAAAAACGATGGCCCCGATGGGTCGGCTCACAAAAGTGATCGACAGCGTCAGGAAGGATACTAGCAGCGCCATCAGCGGTGAGAGATTGGGGAAAAAGAGCGACGGGAACACCAACGCGGCGGCGGTACCGTAAATAAAAAAGTCATAGAACTCGATGGTTGTGCCGGATAAACCCGAGCCTAGCACGGTGATCAGCTTTCTTCGTTCATGCTTTTGTAGCGATGTTTGTTCGTCTTTTGCAGGGGCAATGGCTGGCGAGGTAAGCATAGTCATCATTAAATCCTCTGTCCTGAATCATTATTGTTAAATCGGGCGGCGCCTGGCTAACAGCAGTGGCGAAGGGAAAATCGCCAGCAAGCTAACTCGAATTAGCTAATTATAACAAGATACCGAGATTCACAACGTGAATGCTAAAAGAGTGTGACCAGGATCGGTTAAATTTTAACACTCATGAAAATCACCGATGCCGGTAAGGCGTTCTAAAAAAAGACATAACTCATTAAAAATAAATGAAATACCTGTTAATTAGTGTTCAAGAATAACCAACCCACTTCTCTTCACCCATTTTTCCCACCTTCTCAACGCTTTTACAGGCATTTGTCCCTCCATACTCAGAACAAATTAAATAAAAACTTAAATATCAATATCTTAATAAAACAATATTGATAGCCATCACAAAATCCCGGTAAAGGGTTTGTCCCTGTCTTTTTTTTATCCTAATTTGCTAATTCGAGTTAGCTAATGAAATCAGCAACCAAAGAAGCGGCTGATACGGCATGAAACCATGCGCTGCACGATGAACGATAACTAAGCTACCTATCCCCTACAGGAGAAATTCACATGTTGAATTTAACGTTACCCGCGGAAGCCGAGTTTATTACCCCGAAATCAGGCGAAGTCTTGATGGTCACCAACGCGGATCTCCGCGAACCGGCTAACGTCACCTGCTGGCCCACGCAAAAATTATTTGAACAGCGTCTGGAAGCGGCGCTGGAAACATTAGGCTACCGCATGCGCCGCGCCCATCCGGTCAATGAGAGCCGCGGTCACGGGTTTATCAGCAGCCAGAAGGAAGGTAGCGATCTGTTCGCCCAAATCGATCCGGATGCGCCGGTTATCGTCCTGCTGACCGCCTGGCAATACTCTCACCATCTTGCCCCTTCGCTGGTGCATCATCGCGGCCCCATTTTGCTGCTCGCCAATTTCGATGGCACCTGGCCGGGCCTGGTCGGCATGCTCTGCATGGCCGGATGCCTCACCAGCCTTGAGCGTAACTACTCGCGGCTGTGGTCCGAAACCTTTGCCGATGACGCGTTTATTCGCGGCTTAGAGACCTGGCTGCGCGATGGCCATCTCAGCCATAAGCTCGGCTATCTGCATCCGGTCGCCCCCAGCGCGCCGCTGCTGGCCAGCGAAGCCGGGCAGATTGGCGTTAAAGTTGGGCAGTCGATCCTCAAACATAAAGCCATTGTCGGCCTGTTCGACACCTTCTGTATGGGGATGATCAACGGCGTGTTCCCGCAAAAAGCAATGATCGACGTGGGGATGCCGGTGGAGTCGCTGTCGCAATCGGCGCTGCTGGTTGAGATGAATAAAGTACCGGCCGCCCTGCGCGAAGCCTGCCTCGACTGGTACGAAACCCGCGGAATGCAGTTCAAATTCGGCCCTGACAGCGCGCAGGATCTCACCCGGGAGCAGGTGCTGGAACAGTGCGCAATGATGATCGCCATGGCGCGTTTCGTGAAGCGATTCGGGCTGACGGCGGTTGGCGTGCAGTATCAACAGGGGCTCAAAGACAGCTGTGCGGCCTCTGATTTTGCAGAGGGCGCTATCGGCAACGCCGAACGCTTCCCGATCCCGGATGAGCACGGCGAGATTATCTGTCAGGATGCGCCAATCCCCTGTATCAACGAGGTGGATATGGGCAGCGCCATCCCGCAGGTAATGCTGGCGAAGCTGCTCGGCGCGCTGGGTATGGAGAGCGAAACCACACTCCACGATATCCGCTGGGGTAGCGAATACAACGGCACATTTTATTGGGATCTGGAGATCTCCGGCGCGGTCCCGTTCGCCCATCTGAAAGGCGGGATCGCCGGAGCCACCGGCTATCGCCAGCCGCCGATGTTCTTCCCCTATGGCGGTTCAACTATCGCCGGACAGGGCAAAGCCGGGCGCTTTATCTGGGCGCGCGCGCACTATGAAGGCACTCAGGTGATCCTGCACATCGGCACCGGTACCGCCGTCGAACTACCGCATGACGAGTTCGAACGCCGCCGCAAGGCGACAAACTACGAGTGGCCGCTACTCAACGCCGTTCTCGACGGGGTTTCGCGCGACGATTTAATGGCGGGACACCAGAGCAACCATCTCAGTCTGGCTTACGTAGAGGAGGAGGTTTTATCCGAAGTGCTGAACGCCTTTATTGCCCAGGCGCTGACGCAAAATATAAAAGTCTTTATCGCAGGCGATGCTCATTTATTAATGAAATAAAAACTGATTCGCTTATGTAATTTTTACGTTGTTAGCGATCCTGGCAAACATCCGCTTAATTCGTCTCTTTATCGCCCATAAAGAGCGGGTCAACGCGCATCTGTCCGGACGGGCCCTGTGCCTGCCCGGACAAGAGAGGATTATATGTATCAGCAGCAACATATTGAATTTATTATCCAAAAGGCAAAGAAACGGCTCGACCTACAGGAAGCCCCCGGCTGTACCAAAGCGGGATGGCTAATGATCACCGCATTACTTATTGAGTCATGGGATATTTATTCCATGGCGTTTATCTTATTCGCCCTGAAAGACATTTATGAACCCAGCAGCTGGCTGCTCGGTTTTACCGCCGCCGGTACTCAGCTCGGCGCGGTTATCGGCGCACTGCTCGGCGGCTGGCTGACCGACAAGCTCGGACGACGCAAAATTTTCCTCTGGTCGATGATCCTGTTCGCGATTTTCGCCGTTCTTCAGGGCCTGGCGCCCAATATGTACTGGCTGGCGATTATTCGCTGCCTCGCCGGGATCCCAGTGGGCGCGGACGTGGCCAACGGCTTTACCTACATCATGGAAGTCATGCCGAAAGGCAAGCGTGAAGTGATGGCGAACCGCTGGCAGTTTATGTTCGCGCTGGGAATTATCGCCGCTATCCTGCTGGTCACTACTCTGGTCGCGCTTGATGTTCACCCGGATATGATCTGGCGTATCGTGCTGGCGGTTCCGGCCATTCCTGCCTGTCTACTGCTGTTTATGCGTCGGGAGCTACCGGAAACCCCAGCGTGGTTTGTTGAACGCGGCCGCTTTATCGAAGCTAAAAAAGCCTCCCGCGAATATTACGGCGAACAGGACGGCCGCCTGCTGGACGACATTCTGCCCAACGAAAACGTCGCTATCGCCGACCCGACGCTCAAAGAGACGTTGCACGATCTGTTTCGCCGCCCGTTTACCCGCCGCACAACCCTGTTCGGCTGGTTCTCCTGCGCCGTACAGTCGTTTGAGAACTATGCCTTCTCGTTCTTCCTGCCGCTGATCCTCGTCACCATCGGTATTTCCGGGCAGATCCAGAACAACCTCGCTCTGCTGGCGGTGAACTGTATC